>NZ_JAILKR010000076.1 GCF_024693525.1 Selenomonas sp.
AGCGAAGCGCGTTTTGCAACTTTTTCGATGCTTAATTAAAGATAAAAATTTCGTTTAGAAAAACATCTCCCGCGTAGTGTTGGCACTGCCCCTAGCGGCGGCGAAGAGCTGCTTCGAATGAGATTCGTGTAACCTACAAACGGTAATTTTTCGGTAAATAGAAGGATAGTCCCATCTTCGCAAGGGATACATTATAATCAGAATGAGTTATCAGAGCGCATAAAGGGCACAAAATATTATAAAAGTGCGCACGAGGTGGAATGATGTTCTTATTTGTGCATCGATAAAAGATTTTTCTTTACATTAATACTGTAAACTGTTATGATGTAGCAACAAAGAAAAATTTGAGGTGACATCTATGCATGAGAATTCGAGCAGCTTTTCCGGACAGCTGGGATTTGTTCTGGCTGCGGCAGGTTCTGCCGTTGGTGTCGGGAATCTCTGGCGCTTTCCTTATTTGACCGCGAAAGATGGCGGCGGTTTGTTTTTGTTGATTTATTTGATTCTGGTCATGACCTTTGGTTATGTGTTGTTGTCGTCGGATTTGGCTATTGGCCGCCGGACGCAGAAGAACTCCATTCGGGCTTATCAGTCGATGAACTCCCGCTGGTGGTTCTTGGGGATTCTGACCTTTTTGGTGCCGGTGCTGATAATGACCTATTACGCCGTTATCGGTGGTTGGATTCTAAAGTACGCCGTGGCTTTTTTGACTGGTCAAGGAGGTGCGGCTGCGGCGGATGCCTACTTTGTGTCCTTCATTACGAATCCTTGGGATGCCGGGCTTTATGCGGTGCTCTTTATGCTGCTGACGGCGGTAATCGTCTATCGCGGTGTGGAAAAGGGGATTGAAAAATGCTCCCGGGTCATGATGCCCATCCTGTTGGTGTCCATCGTCCTGATTGCCGGTTATTCGCTGAGTCTCAGCTATACCGATGCGGAGGGGGTAACCCGTACCGGTATCCAGGGGCTGGGCGTTTACATGATGCCGGACTTTGCCAATCTTACCTTGGGCAAATTCCTGCAGATTTTGCTGGATGCCATGAGTCAGATTTTCTTCTCCCTCAGTGTGTCGATGGGCATCATGATCACCTATGGCTGCTATGTGCGCAAGGACGTAAATCTCAATCAGTCGGTTTCCCAGATTTGCCTGTTTGACACCTTCGTTGGTTTATTGGCAGGCATGATGATTATTCCGTCGATTTTCGTTTTTTCCGGCATGGAGGGAATGGCCGCAGGCCCTAAGCTCATGTTTGTTTCCCTGCCTAAGGTTTTCGCCTCCATGGGGGCGGTGGGGCCATTCATTGGCATGGCCTTCTTCATTATGGCGGGCTTTGCCGCCCTTACCAGCTGTATATCGGTCTTAGAGGCCATAACGGCCAACTGCATGGAGATATTCCGTGCCCGCCGTGAGACGGTGACCCGGTTGCTGGGGGTCCTCTATACCGTTATCAGCGTCGTGATTGCCCTGGGCTACAGCGTGTTCTATTTGGAGGTGGGCCTTCCTAACGGCACCACGGGACAGCTTCTAGATATCATGGATTACATCAGCAATTCCTGTATGATGCCCGTAATTTCCCTTTGCTCGGCTATTCTCATCGGTTGGGTGGTGAAACCGGAATGGGTAATGGAGGAGATGGAACGGGATGGCAGTGTGATGCCGCGAAAATGGCTCTATCGCTTTATCATCCGTTACGTGGCCCCGGTGATTATGCTGATTCTCTGCTTGCAGGCCTTTGGCATTTTGTTGTAATCGAAAAGCCCTTCCCTATGGGATACCATCATAGGGGGGCTTTTTAATTGGAAGGAAATGGAAAAATTTCTCTTTGTCAAAAGCGGAATAATAGCGTTATAATAGGAGCGGCGACGAATTTGCAAATCGCTGGGGAAAGATAAAGGAGAAATTTTGATGAAGTGCAAAAGTATCGGGGTGCTGGTGATGGCGCTTACCGTTTTTTTTACAAATTCTGTGCTGGCGGCGGGCAATCCCTTTGCCGATGTTCCGGCAGACCACTGGGCCTATGAGGCCGTAAACAATTTGGTGGCCGATGGCGTGTTGACGGGTTACGAGGATATGACCTTCAAAGGCCAAAAGGAAATTACCCGCCAGGAAATGGCCATGATGGTGGCCCGGGCAATGGTGGCAGAAAACAATGTGGAAGTGAGCAGCCGGGATAAGCAGGCAATTGTGCAGCTGGCTGTAGAATTTAGTGATGAATTAAATTCCTTGGGCCTTCGCGTCAACCGATTGGAGCAGCAGGCAGACCTTATCACTTGGCAGGGCAAGGTAGAGTATACCTATAAGCAGGCTCGGGGGGATTTACTGGTGGGCCGGGATAGCAGCAATGCCATGCTCCTGCGCCTTGAGCCGGCGGCGAGCCTTTCGGCGAATTGGCAGGTAAGGGCACGTTTGGAGGCGGCCTCGGAGCTTTCCCGGGATGAGACCGGAACGGTGAACCTAAAGCGCCTCTACGCCCAGGGGGATTACGCTTCTTGGCAGATGAAGCTGGGCAAACTGCCCCTTTACACCAATGAGGAAGGCCTGCTCTGGGATGGGCAGTATTCGGGGGGACAAGCTTCTTTTGGTGGCGGCTGGAAGCGGCAGCAGGGAGCGGTGCTTACCCTGCTGGGAGGTCGGCTGAGTCCCCAGGAGCTGCCGTCGTCCTTGGGATTGGTAAGTGATGAGGCGGCCGATTTATTCGGCGTTAATCTTGATGGCACGAAAAAGAAGGGAACGGCAGGGGTTGGCGCTTATCGGCTAAAAAGTGACAGCTGGAACAAGGCTTACTTTGCTGGGGAGAATACGGCCACGATTTGGTCGCTGCATGGGGCTTATCGTTTTACCGATCGCCTTTGCCTAAGTGGTGCCTATGGAGAAAATACCAAGGCAAACAGCCAGGATACCGCCTGGCAGACCGAGCTTGTCTATGGAAGATATCAGCCGGAAGCTCAGGGCTCCTGGCAGCTTTACAGTGCCTATCGCCAGCTAGGGGAAGCAGTCGCCGCTGCTGGCACTGGTGATGCCCTTCACTATGGGCAGAAGGGCTGGGAAGTGGGGGCAAAATATGCTCCCTGGAAGAATGTGGGCCTAATCCTTAAATATGGGGATGGGGAAGAAATCGATTCCCATCAAGGGGTCAAGCAGTATTTTGCCCGGGTGGAGTGTTTCTTCTAAGCCAACCATAGCGTTTTGACAATTGACTGGTCAAGTTGACCGGTCAATTTTGACAAGTCAGCGGGAATAACCCGGTGACTTTTTTTTTGAGAAAATTTCCTAAATGTAATTGATAATCCTTGACAATTGCTATTGATATACGTTATCATGTTTGAAGATAAGCAATATCATTTACACCCGCATCTTTGATGCGTGCACTTATTCAATTCATTTGGGAGGTTTTTCTATGACTCTTAAAGAGGGTAAAACTGGCATGACGTTAAAAATCAAGCAGATTGACGATAGCAGCTTGAAAGAACGTCTCATGACTATGGGCCTTACGCCGGGGACGAAGATTAAAGTCCTGCGGGCAGCTCCATTAGGGGACCCCATCGCTATTAGTGTCCGTTCCTATAATCTGGCCCTTCGCCGCGCGGATGCAGAGAAGGTTACCGTAGAGCAGGTTGGTTAAAAAGGAGACGATTTAGTAAAATGGCAACAATTGCAGTAGCATTAACCGGTAATCCGAATACCGGTAAATCCACGATATTTAATGAACTTACTGGCGCACGTCAGAAAATTGGTAACTGGCCGGGCGTAACCGTTGATAAGAAAGTCGGTTATGCGCGCCATCAGGACCGTGCGATTTCTATCGTTGACCTCCCAGGTACCTATAGCATTAATGCCCGTTCCCCGGAAGAAAAAATCGTCATCGATTACCTCATGAACAACAAATTGGACCTTGTTATGGACGTAGTGGATAGCTCGAATATTGAGCGTAACTTGTTCTTGACGGTTCAGCTGTTGGAAAAGGGTATTCCTCTTTTGATTGATCTCAACATGGCCGATGATGCAGAGCGCCGCGGCATCAAGATTGACTGCCGCCGCCTCGAAGATGCATTGGGGATGCCGGTTGTGCAGACGGTGGGCCGCAGCAGCAAGAGTGCGAGAAAGCTGCTGGATGTGTTCACTTCCACGGTTATGTCGAACTACGAACCGAGCCAGCTGGTAAAGGATCACATCATCAAGGTTCAGGAAATTGAAGCCAGCAGCAAGTCCGAAGCACAGAAGCAGGAAGAAATCATCGAGGCTCGTTATGCGCTGATTGATACGGTTATCGCTCAGTCGGTGACCCTGTCCAACGTGGGCCAGACTAAGTCGGAAAAGATCGATCGATTCCTGGCTAATGGCGTTTTGGCCCTGCCGATTTTCCTGGCTATCATGTATGGTGTTTTCATGATTACCTTCGAGTGGATTGGCCAGCCGATTGCCGATGCCTTGGATTCGCTGATTAACGAGGACTTCCTGGATTTTGCCACGGACTTCCTCACCGATGCCGGCGTGGCTGAGTGGATGGTTTCCCTGGTATGCGATGGCATCATCGGTGGTGTCGGCGCTGTGCTGACCTTCGTGCCGTTGATTTTCGTGCTGTTCTTCTGCCTGTCCTTCCTGGATGGCACGGGGTATATGGCCCGTATCGCTTTCGTCATGGACCCGATTATGCGCCGTTGCGGCCTCACGGGTAAAGGCGTCATGCCGCTGATGATGGGCTTTGGCTGCGGTGTTCCGGCAATCATGGGCGCTCGTGCCTTAGATTCCGAGAAGGATCGCATGGTTTCCATTCTCGTAACGCCGTTCCTCACCTGTGGTGCGAAGCTGCCAATCATGGCTTTGTTCGCTGCCATGTTCTTCCCCGATAATGCCGCTAACGTGGTCTTCGCTATGTATATTGCCGGTGTCGTCATGGCAATTGTTGCGGCCAAGGGCCTGGGCTCCTCCATCTTCAAAGACAAGGGCTCCACGTTCCTGCTGGAACTTCCGCCGTACCGCATGCCGGACATGAAATCGGTACTCTTGGAGACTTGGGATAAAGGTAAAGGCTACCTGGTTAAAGCCGGTACGATTATCTTTGCCGCTTCGGTTCTCCTGTGGGTAATGTCCAACTACAACTTTGATGGTTCTTGCGAAATTGACGAGTCGATTCTGGCTACCTTGGGCGGCTGGATGTCTAATCTCTTCGTATTCCATGGCTTTGCTACTTGGGAATCTGGTGCTGCTCTGCTTTCGGGTATTATGGCAAAAGAGACGGTTGTTGCAACCATTGGTGTCCTCTATGGTGCTGCTGATGTATCCACGGAAGCAGCCGATGCCGTTGAGTCTGCTGGTCAGATGATGGAGACGGGCATGGCTTCGAGCTTCACGGCACTGTCGGCGCTGGCCTTCATGGTATTCTCCCAGCTCTACACGCCTTGCGTAACGGCTCTGGGTACCATCAAGAAGGAAGCTGGCAGCTGGAAGTGGATGATTTTCTCGGCCGTTTACATGTTTGTCATTGCTTGGCTCGTATCCCTGCTGGTTTATCAGGTAGGCAGCCTGCTGGGCTTCTGATTGTTTCCGTAATTTTCAGGTTACCGAATATCTTAGTTAGGAGGGATTTATATGGCAACCTTTATCGTAGCTGCGGTATTAGCTGTGGCTCTGTTCTTTGCCCTTAGGCATATCTATCACAATTTCCATGAAGGAAAATCTGACTGCTGTGGTGCATCGGAGTGCGGTGGCAGCTGTTGCGGGTGCCATTCTGTCCCCGAAAAAAAATAATAGTCTGTCCGGCCTTGGCGTATCGTGATGATGCGTCAGAGCCGGATTTTTTATTTTGGAGGGAGAGATTTCAGCGAGTATTCAGATGGTTGTCATAAAATTATTACAAGTTACAGCAGGAGAACAATTCCTTCTGTCGAAGGGTAATGGTGTAACGAGATAACTAAATAACATCACGGGAGGTTACAGTATGAGGATCAGCAAGCTTAGAAACATGTCAAAGTCGTTGTTCTGGGGCGACAGACCTTTACCTGAGAATTCCGAGATGAAAGGAGTGATTGAGACCGACAATGGCCGTACAGGATTACTTTTGCGGCTAAAGGATGGTATGTACGTGCTGGGGACAGCGGGCAGCCTATCCAAACTGAACCAGGATAAAATTCGCCGGAAACTCAAGGAAGCATAAGGGCGATACATAGAAACAGGGCCGCCTTCAGAAGAAGGCGGTTTTCTTATGGCGGTGTTTAAGTTTTGTGGCTTTTTTGACGATAAAATAGATAGCACAAGGATGTGGATTAGGAGGTGCTTTCTATGGATATGAGTATTGCCGCTATGTCGGTAAGCATGCATCAAGCCCAGGCTGGACAGGATATGGGAATTGCCGTCCTCAAGATGGCAATGGAGACGGCTGAGTCAGGACCGATGGAACTGCTGGGAGGTATGGAGCAGAGCCTTGACCCGAATCTTGGCGCGTTGGTGGATATCCAGGCCTAAGCGGAACAGCCCTTGTCTTTGGGGACAGGGGCTGTTTTTTTGACGGCTTTTGCACTTTTGGGGCGTCTAGTGTAAACTAAGGATAGTTGTTTCTATTTTTTAGGAGGATTATACGATGGCAAACGTTCGAGCAGAAAAAGCAGTGGAGTATAAGAAAACATGCAATTGCGCCCAGGCGGTATTGCTGGCTTTTAAAGACGAGATGGGAAAATCTGAGGAAGAACTGCTGGCCTTGGGTTCCGGGTTCGGTTCTGGCATGGGTGGCATGGAAGCAACCTGCGGCGCTTTGTGCGGTGCTGCCATGGCAGCAGGCCTTTTGAATCAGTCGGATACTCTCACCAAGATGATGACGAAAGCCATGCTTCAGGAATTTAAGGAGAAGGCTGGTGCCACCATTTGCGGTGACCTCAAGGGAATCAAGACGAAAAAGATGCTCTGCTCCTGTGACGACTGTGTGCGTCATGCTGTCGTTGCTTTGGAAAATCAACTTTGATAGGAGGGGCTGGAATGCTTCATATTGGCAGTCATTTATCCTTTGCCAAGGGTTACAATGCCATGGGGAAGGAAGCCCTGGAACTAAAGGCGGATACCTTTGCCTTTTTTACCCGCAATCCCCGGGGGGGCAGGGCAAAGGCTATTGATGCTTCGGATGTGGAGGCGTTTTTGGCCCTGGCTGCGGCCCATGGTTTTGTGAAGCTAGTGGCCCATGCCCCCTATACGATGAATCCCTGTGCAGCGAAAGAGGAACTGCGGACTTTTGCCCGGGAGACCATGGCCGACGATTTGCAGCGCATGGAGTACACGCCGGGCAATTACTATAATTTCCATCCGGGCAGTCACGTTAAACAAGGGGTAGCGGCGGGCATTGACCTTATCGCTGCCCAGCTAAATGAAGTGCTGTTTCCAGAACAGACGACTACGGTACTGTTGGAGACCATGGCCGGTAAGGGTACCGAGGTGGGCCGAAGTTTCGAGGAGCTCCGGGCGATTCTTGATCGGGTGAATCTTCGGGATAAGGTGGGGGTCTGTCTTGATACCTGTCACGTTTGGGACGCCGGTTATGATCTTGTAGCGGATTTGGATGGGGTACTTTCTGAATTTGACCGGATTATTGGCCTGGATAGGTTAAAGGCCATCCATCTAAATGACAGCCTCAACGCTTGTGGTTCCCATAAGGACCGCCATGCCCGCATTGGGGAAGGGAAGATTGGCCTGAGGGCATTGGTTCGTGTTATCAATCATCCGGCCCTGCGGGAGCTGCCCTTTATTCTCGAGACCCCCAACGACCACGATGGATATGCCGCGGAGATTGCGCTGCTTCGCAGTCATTGGCAGGAATGATAAAAGCCGTTGCTCGTAAAAGAGGCAACGGCTTTTCTTGGCAGGCAGGTTTTTCGGGAAGAAGGGCGAATACTTTTTAGAAACAGTAAGATTCGGATTTTGGTGGATGGGGATCTGAGAAAATGAAACTTTTAGCGTATAATATTGACGACCTGAAAAAATTGGATAGTTGTTTGGAACAGTTTCGTTTCGAGTGCCCGGAAAAGGCATCGGCCATTCTCTGTATGGTCATTACCAGTTTGAATCAGCCCCAGGAACTTGCGGCCATGACAGCCCATATCAAAAAGGTACTGCCGGAGGTGCAGGTCTGTGGCAATACGACTTCCTGTGAGATTAGCAACGCAAGAATCCAGCACCACAGCCATGAGATTTGCTTTTATGTGTTTGAATCCTCCTCGGTGGAACTTTGTTTTTACGATGGACATAAGGAAGATTTGGCCAAGGCGGCGTCGGCGGTGGTGGAGCGGGCCAAAGCCCATGAGCCGGCGGCGGTTGGCATGATTATCACCATGAAATCCCTCCATGGAGCGGCGGAGGTCTTTCGCAATCTGCGCCACTTGCCACCGGCGGTGCCGATGTTTGGCGGAGCGGCGGATTCCTATGCCGATAGGATTGACAACGTAAAGATCACTCCCACCCATGTATTTACCGACCAAGGCTGTACGGACTGCGGTTTCTTTGTGATTCTGTTCTATGGAAAGGATTTGCACATTCACATTGATTCCTATTTGGGTTGGCGTTCCTTGGGCAACGAAGTCACGGTGACGGAGCTGGAATCCGACATCAGCGTGTTAAAGGTCAACGACATAACGGTGGCGGATTTTTACAAGAAATATATCGGCGTTGCACCGGGCCCAAACTTTTTCACCTCCATCATGCCCTTTCCTCTGATGCTGAGCCGGGAGGGTCACGACATTGCCCGGATCCCCATTGGCTACGGGGAATCGGGTTCGGTGCTGTTTACCAGCAGCATCCACAGAGGGGAGACGGTGCGGCTGGCCTATGGTGACCCCATGGAAATTTTAAACCAATCCCATCAGGCCCAGTTGAAGCTGCAGCGATTCAGCCCCGAGGGAATTTTGTTGATTCCCTGCTGCGTGCGGCAGATGTATTTGAAGGATGATTTTCAACTGGAGCTTACCTCCTTTGGGGATATTGCGCCTACGGTGGGCTTTGCCTCCTATGGCGAAATACAGCGCTTTGATGACTGTGCGGAGCCCCAGCTGTTAAATGGTGCCATGCTCATTGTGGCCTTCCGGGAGGGGGGACGGGAGCAGGTGGAGCCGGAGGACAGATGGACCAGCCAAAGCGACCACATCTTCAAGGACGACCGCATTACCCTCGTGAGCGGCCTGGCACACTTCGTTTCGGTTACCATCGGACTGGAAGAAGAAAACCGGAAGCTGGAAGAGTCGTTGACCCGGCAGGAATTGCAGCTGCAAAAGATACGGGAACTCAACCGGCTGTTAAAGGAACAGCAAGAGCATCTGGCCAAGGCCAAGGAAAAGGCCGAAGCAGCTAACCAGGCCAAGACTACTTTTTTATTCAATATGAGTCATGATATCCGCACGCCCCTTAATGCCATTATCGGCTTTACGGAGCTGGAGGAGCGTCATCCCGAGGCGGTGGAAGTTAATCGGGAGTATCGCAAGAAGGTAAAGCTGGCTAGCCGGCAGCTGCTGGATATCCTCGACAATGTGCTGGAAATGGCCAGAATCGAAAGCAAGCAAATCATCATTGACGAGGAGTTAAATAATGTCCGGGAGTTCTATGAGGCTTGGATTTCAGTCTTTGAAGGGGAGATGAAGAAGAAAAATCTCACCTTTACGACCAGCTATGAAGTTCAGCATCCCTATCTGTATTTTGACCGCACCCATGTGATGGAACTCTTGATGAATATCCTCAGCAACGCGGTGAAATACACCGCCAACAATGGTGAAATATTTGCTGGCGTCCGGGAGCTGCCTGGGGAAAAAGCGGGGGAATGCATCGTTGAGACCACCGTTCGGGATAATGGCATCGGCATGTCGAAGGCCTTTCAAACCCAGATTTTTGAACAGTTCTCCCGGGAACGGAATTCCTCCCAAAGCGGCATTCAAGGCACAGGCCTTGGCATGGCCATCGTCAAACGGATTGTGGAGATGATGAATGGCACGATTTCCATCAAGAGCAAGTTAGGCGAGGGAACGGAAATCATCATTTGCCTGCCCCATCATATTGGTGAAGAACCGGAGGAACAAGATACCGTCGACAATCCGGAAACGGAGTTTGACTTTTCCGGGAAACGCATCCTGCTGGTGGAGGATAATGACCTCAATGCGGAAATTGCCGAGGAGCTATTAACGGCCTATGGTTTCCAGGTGGAACGGGCTTGTGACGGGGTGGAATGCGTGAATATGGTGACCAAGGCTCCGGCCGGCACCTATGATTTGATTCTCATGGACATTCAAATGCCCAATATGAATGGCTATAAGGCCACCCAGAAGATTCGCCGCCTGGATGATCCCGCCAAAGCCCAAATTATGATTCTGGCCATGACGGCCAACGCCTTTAAGGAGGATCAGCAGGACGCCATCCAGGCGGGCATGGATGGTCATATTGCCAAGCCCATTGATATCCATAAAATGTTCCAGACTATAAAGAAAGTATTGTCGTAAAAATTTTTGCCAACAAAGCAGGGGGCTTTTTGATGAATACAGCACTGACAATTGCCGGCAGTGATTCCAGCGGTGGCGCAGGGATACAGGCCGATATTAAGACCATGACCATGAATGGGGTTTATGCCATGAGCGCCATTACTTCGCTAACGGCGCAAAATACCATGGGCGTGACGGGCATCTTTAACGTGACGCCGGAATTTCTGGCCAAGGAACTGGATGCGGTCTTTGCCGACATTTTTCCCGGTGCGGTAAAAATCGGCATGGTTTCCGAAGCCGTCTTGATAGACGTTCTTGGGGAAAAATTGCAGCAATACGGGGCCCGTCATATTGTCCTGGACCCAGTGATGATTGCCACCAGCGGTGCCCGGCTGTTGGCAGAGGAGGCGGTAGCGGTTCTCGTGGGCAAACTGCTGCCCCTGGCGGAGCTGGTAACGCCCAATATCCCGGAAGCTGAGGTGCTGTCGGGCTGTACCATTAAAAGCAAAGAAGATATGGAACGGGCGGCGGCAGGGATAGCTGACCGCTATGGCTGTCAGGTGCTGTTAAAGGGTGGCCATAGCGTAAGCGATGCCGACGATTTCCTCTATGAACAGGGCAAGGGCCGCTGGTTCAAGGGAGAGCGGATTGATAACCCCAACACTCATGGCACCGGCTGCACGCTGTCTAGTGCTATCGCTGCCAATTTGGCGAAGGGCTATTCTCTGGAAGATTCCGTTTGCCGGGCAAAGGAATACCTATCCGGCGCCCTTTCGGCTATGCTGGATTTGGGGGCTGGTTCAGGGCCACTGAATCACGCCTTTGACCTTAGGGGAAAATTTGCGGCAGACAGCAGGACTGAAAGCTTTGATAAGGGGAATTGACAACTGCTTGCCGGCATACTATAATGTAACGCAAGAAGACACGCAATGGAGCGGCAACGTTCATTGCGTGTCTATTTTTTTATATTTTGGGAGGTTTTATTATGCGCAGTTTTCCGACTTTTGCTGAACTTGAGGTCAAACGAAATGAAATCAACAGCCGCTTTCATCGTGAGACGAAGCCCCTGCTTATCGAACGATTTCAGGAATTTGGCTTTGTGCCGGTGAACTCCAATACCAAGGAATACATGGTGCTGACGGAAGCCAGCACGGGCAATCATTACCTGCTGAACATCACTAAGTACGAAATCCGGGTGGAGTTCGAGCATGTATCCCGTCATGAAATCGTAAAAATCTGCGAAATCAGCAATCTGGCCCTGTCAGCCCATACGATTATGAACATTATCATCCAGGCCATCGACTGCTGGCTCCAGTATGGCGTCGTCATGGACTACGTAAAGGGTCAGCATTTAGGCGTCGATGGCTGATGGTCAGCGCTGGCAGGCGCGGTTTACCACCGGCAGCAAAACAAGGGCGGCGATGGTGTTGATAACACCCTCCAGGAACAGCCCCGGGGCTGAAGCCAAACCGGCGTCAAGGCTATTGTAGAGCAGGGCGCCAAAGGCGGTATAGCCAACGGTCATCCAGAGGGCGGCAAGAAAGAAGGCAGCGGTGGTGCGCAAAAGATTTGCGGCACTGCCGTTTAATTTCCAAGCAATCCAAGCCATGACGAATTTAATTAGGATAGTTGGCAGAATCCACAGGGGAAAGCCTCCCAGCAAATCCGAGAGGGCGGAACCTAAGCAGGCGGCCAGAAAGGCCGGACGCTTTGGCACAAACAGCACCAGCAGAAAGATGGCTGCATCTCCAAGATGAGCATAGCCTAGGGGAATGGGAATCCGCGGGACAAAGGTGGTCAAAAAAACAAAAGCGGTCATAACCGCCGCCAGGCAGATGGTCTGGGTAGTCCACTTTGTCTGGTCAGGAAAGTCTTTTGGTGCAGAAATAAGATTGGTATTCACAATAATTCCTTCTTTCTTGTAAAAATGACAACTTTATTGTATACTTTTACTGACCATAAAGAAATATTCAAATTTAGATAGTTTTTAAGGTCAGAAAGAAAGGAAGATTGCCCATGCTGACCTATCCATTGGAACAGGCCGGGGACATGCCCCTCTATGAATATCTATACGATTGCATCCGCAAGGACATCCTGTCCGGCCGCTTGCAGGCGGGGGAAAAGCTTCCCTCCAAGCGTGGTCTGGCGGCACATTTGGGAATCAGCACCATAACGGTGGAAGGGGCTTATGGCCAGTTGATGGCAGAAGGCTATTGCCAGTCTGCTCCCCGGCGGGGCTTTTTTGTTTCCGCAGTGCAAAGCCCCAGCGTGCAAAAAACGGACCTTCTGGCAAAAGCCAAGGCGGAGACCCCAAAGGCCAAGCCGGAATGGCTGGCTGACTTTGTCAGCAACAGCATTTCGCCGGAGCTTTTTCCCTTTGCCACTTGGACCAGGCTGCTGCGGCGGGTGGTGGCCGAAGATGCGGAGTCCCTGCTGGCGCGGTCTCCGGGCTTTGGGGTGTTGCCGTTGCGGCAGGCCATTGCCGATCATCTGCGAAGCTTTCGGGGCCTAAAGGTATCGGCGGAGCAGATTGTCATCGGTGCCGGAACGGAGTACCTCTACAATTTACTCGTGCAGTTTTTGGGTCGGGACAAGCGGTTCTGTGTGGAAAATCCCGGCTATGAACGAGTGCGAAAGATTTACGAGGCCTGTGGGGCGGATTATGTTTTGGCAGCTATGGATGTCAAAGGGGTTCGCCTTGAGGAATTAGAGCGGCTCCAAGCCCAAGTCCTTCACATCAGTCCCTCCCATCATTTCCCCACAGGCATCATTATGCCCGTGAGCCGGCGCTATGAGCTCTTGGGTTGGGCGGCCGCGCGGCCGGAGCGCTATATCATCGAGGACGATTACGATAGCGAGTTCCGGCTCACCGGGCGGCCCATTCCCACGGTGATGGGGATTGATGTCAGCGACCGGGTCATCTATATGAACACCTTTTCCAAAAGTCTTACGCCGACAATTCGCATCAGCTACATGGTTCTGCCCGAGAACCTCGTGGAACCCTTTAAGGAAAAATTGGGCTTTTACAGCTGCACCGTATCAAACTTTGAACAGTATACCCTGGCTAAGTTTATCGGTGAGGGCTGCTTTGAAAAGCATATCAATCGCATGAGGGCCTATTACCGCCGGAAGCGGGAGGAGCTGCTAGGCCTCCTCAAAGCCTCGCCAGCCGCCAAGAAGCTAAAGGTTATTGAGCACGGTTCCGGGCTGCATTTTTTGCTGCAATTTGACTTGTCAATTGCCGATAATCTATTGCAGCAAAAATTCATGGCCGAAAAAATACACATGAAGCCCTTAGCGGATTATTACGAAGGCGAGCCTCTTTCCTGCCCGCATACCTTCGTGTTGAATTATTCCGGTGTTCCTGCTGAAAAACTCGAAGCGGCGGTGGCTGCCATCAGCCGCGTGGTGATGAAATAAAAAAATAATTCTTTCGGCAGGAACAATCATCAATTAACCACGACCGGGTATCAACAAGTAAATAGCGATGCGTTAAAGCCTTCCCTTGGTGGGGCGGCGGGCATTTTCTGCCTGTCTGCTTGCTGAGGGAAGGCCTTTTTGTATGCTAGGAAAGGAATGAGGCGAAATGAAAAGGAAGGATTCGATTGTCTATCTGGCGAACCCCAATGGTATTTTTGTTGGGGAAGGGGCGGCAATAGACGTGGGGAGTTTTCATCTTTCCATCGCCGATATCAGCGACAGTGTGGATAATTTTACCACGGCCCAGACCGCGCTTTCTCTTAGGCCAGAAAGCCGTCAACAATCTAGACAGCAGCGAACATATCTACTTGGGCGGTGCCAAGGGCGTACCCCCAAGGCGAAGCCTCCGGTGACGAAGGCGTCCTGGGGAACCTGGAACTGCGTTACCACACGCTAGTGAAGGGGGGGCCCTTTCTACCTATTTCGATGCCGGTAAGGTAAAGACTGAAAAGGCCCACGATGGGGCAACTACCTTGAAAGGTTGGGGCGTAGGTCTTACCTATGCCCAGCCCAACGACTGGTTCACCAGACTGGACTATGCGCGCCGCATCGGCCTGCCGGATAACTTTTCCCGCGACGCGGCAAGCCATGGTCGCATTTGGTTTATCGCTGGCAAAGTATTTTGAGTGGATGCAATAAAAAACCTCTGTACACAGGAAGTTCTGTGTGCAGAGGTTTTTATTGGCTTTAGGACTGCGCCTCTGGGGCGAGATCCTCGCTGTTTTCTTCGGTGGGGGTGTCATACATGTTTTCCAGCCGGGCGACAGCCAAGGTGCTGACCACGTCGCCGGTTACGTTGAGGGCGGTGTGAATCATGTCGATGGGGCGGAAGATGCCGACAATCATACCCATGATGGTGGCAGGCAGCCCCATGGTGTTTAGCAGCATGACTGCCAGGACAATGCCGCTGGCCGGAATGCCCGGCGTACCGATGGAAATCATGGTGGTGATGAAGATAAACATGGCCTGCTGGGCAAGGGTCAGGTCCATGCCGTAGATTTGGGCCACAAAGATGATGGTAACGGCATAATAAACGGCAATACCGTTCATGTTGATGGTGGCACCAAGGGGCAGGGAGAAGGAAGCTAGTTCGTTTTTGACATGGAATTCCTCTTCGGTGACTTTAAGGCTTACCGGCAGAGTGCCCGAGCTGCTGGTGGTGCTGAAGGCAACCAGCCAGATGCTGAGGATTTTGCGGAAAAAATCCGTCAGCGGATAGCGGGCGATGACTTTGATGATGAAGAGATAGAGCAAAATGATGACGGAGATAGCGCCTACGTAATGGGTGAGGATAAACATGGCCAGCACGCTAAAGAGGGCGGTGCCGTATTCGCCAATGCTGCAAGCTGCCAGGGCAAAGACGCCTAGGGGCGTGGTCTTCATGACCAAATCTGTCAGCGTGAACATGATTTGCGTTCCTTCGTCTACGAATTTTTTTATGGTGCTGACCTTATCCCCCAGCATGGTCATGACGATGCCGAGGAAGGCGGCGAAGATGATGACCTGAATCAGATTGCCTTCGCTTAACGCGTGCAGGGGATTGGCGGGAATCATGCTGAGAATCGTGCCGCCAACGGTCATGGGAGCCGCTTCTTTGATGGGGTCGCCCGTGGCGACAATCATATTGGCATCAAAGCCCTTGCCGGGCTGCATTAGGTTTGCCACCACGAGGCCGATAATCGTAGAGAGAATGGTGGTGATGACGTAAAAGCCGAGAATCTTCGAACCGATGCGCCGCAGTTTGCGGATGTCGCCGATATTGGCGATGCCGCCGATGATGGACAGGAAAATCAGCGGTACTACAATCATTTGAATCAGCCGCAGGAAAATATCCCCCACGGGCTGCAAAAACAGGATATCCTTCTGGAAGAGGATACCGAGAATCGTGCCGGCAATAAAGGCAATCAGCACTTGGGTTGCCATATTTATTTTTTTCATAAAACCGTCTCCCTATAAATAACTGTCCACAATGTAAAGAAGAAGCTTTACATATGCAGCGTTTTCTTTAGGAGTATATAATACTATGAATCATGTGTCAATTGAATTGACGGATTTTGTGGCGGCAGCGGCGGTGGTTTGGTGAGAAATGCCTTTGTTGAGGAGACAAAAGCAGGATTTTTCATGGGGGTGGGCGAATTAGACGATAGGTAATTTTGCCAAAAAGCGTATGAGGGGAGTTTTAGGATGCAGGACATAGCGGATAAAAACTATAGCAAAGGAAAGGCCAATAAGCTGCTGCGGCTGTTGGCGGAAAAATATCCCAACAAGCAGGCCGTTTACGAGAAACTCGTATATCTTCAATCGCGGCTGTCCCTTCCCAAGGGCAGTGAACATTTTATGAGTGATTTGCACGGGGAATACGAATCCTTTTTCCACATTTTAAACAATTGCTCGGGCATCATTCATGAGAAGGTGGATTATGTTTTTGGCGATCGGCTCACTCAGGAGGAGAAGGCGGAGTTCTGTACCCTGATTTATTATCCCAAAGAAAAAATGGAGCAGATAACGGCACTGCACGCCAATACACCGGAGTGGTACCGGCGCAATCTGGCCCAATTGCTGGAGCTGTCCCAGGTCATGAGTTATAAATATCCGGCGTCCCGAGTAAATGGTTTCATTCCGGACTGCTATGCCTCGGTAATCTTTGAATTGATGAATACGCATCCCACGGTGGACAGTGCCCAGCGGGTTTATTACAACCGGCTGCTCAATACCATTGTGCAGATTGATAGTGGGGCGGATTTTATCGAGGCCTTTACGGTGCTCATCAAGCGGTTGGCGGTGGACCGGCTGCATATCGTGGGAGACTTTTATGATCGGGGCAATCGGCCCGATGCGATTTTGAATCTGCTGATGGAATATCCCTCGGTGGATATCCAATGGGGCAATCACGATGTCCTGTGGATGGGCGCGGCGCTCGGAAGTGAGGTCTGCATTGCCAGTGTGGTGCGCAATTCGCTTCGCTACAACAATACGGATGTGCTGGAGCGGGGCTATGGCATCAGCCTGCGCTCCCTGTCCACCTTTGCCTCCCGGCTCTATCCCGACGAAAATCCCATTAAGGCGGCAGAGCGGGCCATGACCATCATCATGTTTAAACTGGAAGGCCAGCTCATTCGCCGCAATCCGGATTTCCAGATGGAGAGCCGGCTGCTCTTGGATAAGATTGATTTTCGGGTGTCGGCAGTTACCCTGGGGGATGGCAAACGGTATGAACTGGAAAATGCCTACTTTCCGACCATTGATGAAAATACCCAAGACCCCTATGTGCTGACGGAAAAGGAACAGGAAGTAGTTGATGATCTTAAATCCTATTTTGTGGAAAGCCTGATGCTCAAACGCCATGTGGATTACCTCTACCAGAAGGGGAGCATCTATACCCGTTTTAACGGCAATCTGCTTTTTCATGGCTGTGTGCCCCTAAATGAAGATGGCAGCCTGCGGGTGGTTAAGTTTGGCGGTCAGGAGTACAAGGGGCGCCAGTGGTTTGACTTTTGCGAGAAAATGGCTCGGGCTGCCTGGCTTCACGGGGATGAGACGGCGAAGGACTTCATGTATTTTCTGTGGTGCGGCCGCATATCGCCGGTATCGGGCCGGGAGTTTAAAACCTTTGAGCGGGCGATGATTGTCGACGAAAGCACTTGGGTGGAACCATCAGACCCCTATTTCCGCTATATTGATAAGGCCTCTGTTTGTGAGAAAATCCTGGCGGAATTTCATCTAGAACCGAAACGGGGCCATATCATCAATGGACATGTGCCCGTGAAGGTGCGAAAAGGCGAAACGCCGGTGAAGGCTGGCGGCAAGGCCATCATCATCGATGGCGGTTTTTGCAAGGCCTATCATAAGAAAACGGGTATCTCTGGGTTTACCTTGATTTCCAATTCCCGCGGACTGCGGCTGTTAGAGCATCAAAAGATTCCCGATGTCCGGGAGGCCCTGCGGGAGAATCAGGACATCGAGTCGGTGTCGGAGACGGTGGAACTGCAGTCTTACCGGACCACCGTGGGGGATTCCGATGAGGGCCGGGCCATCAAAGAGGAAATCAGCGACCTTTATAAATTGCTGCTGGCTTATCAAAATGGGCTGTTAAAATAAAGCCGGAAAACTATCGCAGATATATTTTTGCCGCTGGCAGGAAGCCGCCAGGAAATGTCGAAGTATTACAAAGCAGGAAAAAGATTTTACGCAACTATATTGCGGTCTTTTTGCCTGAAGAAAGCCTTTTTGTGTATTAGTTTGGCGGGAGGCGGTTTTATGGCAAAACGGTTCTTTATCTGTAAGCTTTGCGGCAATATTGTCGGCGTGGTCAAAGAAGGCGGCGGAACGCTTTCGTGCTGCGGTCAGGCGATGACCGAGCTTACGGCCAATACCACCGATGCGGCTCAGGAAAAACATGTGCCGGTAATCTCGGTGGCTGGAGATTCGGTAAAGGTGTCGGTGGGAAGTGTAACCCATCCGATGACGCCGGAACACTTCATTGAGTGGATTCATCTCGAGACGAAACAGGGGGCCCAGATGGCCCATCTGACGCCGGATGATGCTCCGGAGTTTGTGTTCAATATGGCGGATGGAGATGAAGCAGTGGCAGCTTATGCCTATTGCAATCTGCATGGTCTGTGGAAGGCGGAAGTGTGACGAGTCAGGAGGATGTTGTTATGAGTAAATATGCGGGAACCCAGACGGAGAAAAATTTGCAGGCGGCTTTTGCCGGTGAATCCCAGGCGCGCAATAAATACACGTATTTTGCTTCGGTGGCCAAGAAAGATGGTTCGGAGCAGATTGCCGAGTTGTTTTTGAAAACAGCTGCCAATGAGTCCTATCATGCCAAGATGTGGCTTCGGGAATTGGAAGGAATCGGCAATACGGAAGAAAATCTCGAAGATGCCGCTAATGGCGAAAACTATGAGTGGACGGATATGTACAAAGGTTTTGCGGAAACGGCGGAACAGGAAGGGTTCCCAGAGTTGGCAATGAAATTCCGCATGGTGGGCGAAATCGAAAAACACCATGAGGAACGCTATCGGAAGCTCTTGCAAAATGTCAAGAATGGCGAAGTGTTCAAGCGAAGCGAAGTAAAGGTATGGGAGTGCCGCAATTGCGGTCATATTGTGGTTGGCATGCAGGCGCCGAAGCTCTGTCCGGTATGCCAGCATCCCCAGACTTATTTTGAGATTCAGGGGGATAACTTCTGAAGCGTTTCGCGAAAAATGCGGACCGGGTCAATGTTTGGCCTGGTCCGCATTTTTATTGGCGGTTGGAATTGATTTTGGCGGTGAGATTCGTCAGGATGTCGAGAAATTCGCAGGTGAGGCGGGAGGGACGAGTGGATTTGGGGAGGATATAGCCGATTTCCATATAGTCATCGACAACTAGCGGCCGGGCTACGATGTTGGAACCGTTGAGCTCTTCGCTGATGCTGCCGCTGCAGATGGTGTAGCCGTTGAGGCCGATTACCATATTAAACAGGGTGGCGCGGTCGCAGACGATCAGTTCTTTGTCACAGTCTTCGGTGCTTAGGATTTCCTCGGAAAAGTAAAAGGAGTTATGACTGCCTTGTTCGTAGGAAAGCCGCGGAAACGGTTTTAGGTCGGCGAGGGTGACGCAGTCTTTTTGCGCAAGCGGACTGTTTTTGCCGACAAAGACATGTGGACTGGCGGTAAAGAGCGGCGTAAAGGTGAGCTGATTGTCTTTTAGCGTTTTGGTGATGATGGAACGATTGAATTTGTTGCGATACAGGATACCGGCCTCACTGCGCATGTGAGCGACATCGTCGATGATTTCATAGGTCTGGGTTTCCCGCATGTGGAATTCGTATTTGCTGCCTTGGAATTGGCGGATGAGTTCGACAAAGGCTTCGACGACGAAGGAATAATGCTGGGAGGAAATGCAAAAATGCTGACGGATTGGCGCTTTGCCGGTGTAGCGCTCGTGCATGAGGTCGGCTTGTTCTAACACCTGGCGGGCATAGCCTAATAGTTCATCCCCGGCAGGGGTCACTTCAATGCCTTTATTCGAACGAGAAAAGATGGTGATGCCGTATTCTTCTTCCAGGGAATGGATGGCGGCGGTGAGACTGGGCTGGGCGATAAAGAGTTTTTTGGCGGCTTCGGTGATGTTTCCTGTCTCGGCGACAGTGACGGCGTAGCGGAGTTGTTTGAGTGTCATGATGATCTCCTGGTTAAAAGTTTTTGCTGTAATTATAACATAGACCATAGAAAATAACTATGGCATTCGGATAGTTTTTCGTATTGTACAGAATCTCAAGAATTCCTTAAGATAGGGATATGCGAGTTAAGAATATGAACGAAAGAAAGGAAGATTGTTATGAATAAAATACAGACGCCATGCCGCTACGATTTTGTGGGGAGCTTTTTGCGTCCGGAAAAATTAAAACAGGCGCGAGCACAGTTCAAAGCGGGAAAAATCAGTCAGCAGGAGCTTGATGCGGTGACGGATGAAGCGGTGGCACAGGTGGTGACAAAACAGAAGGCGGCAGGTTTTTCGGTGATTACCGATGGGGAGTTCCGCCGGTCATACTGGCATTTGGATTTCATGTGGGGCTTTGAAGGGGTGGCGCATAAAGCTGGTGGCGGCGTCCAGTTCAATGGTGAGGTGGCAGAGCTGGAGGATACCTGGCTGGTGGGCAAGGTGAAAGCGAAGCAGCATCCCTTTGTGGCGTATTTCCGATTCCTCAAGCAGTTTGAAGATGAGCAGACGGTGGCCAAATACACGATTCCCGCACCGGCCCAGATGTTCCAGCAGTTCATCATTCCCCAGAACATCGAATCCACCCGGAAAATTTATCCGGATAACGAGTCGCTTATCCAGGATATTGGCAAGGCCTATCAGCAGGTCATTCGTCAGTTCTACGAGGCAGGCTGCCGCAATCTGCAGTTTGATGACTGCACCTGGGGCGCCGTGGTGGGGGATGCTGCCCAGCAGCGTTATCAGGCGCTGGGGCTGGATTTAGAGGATGTTAAAGCGCAGCTCTTGGCGGTGAACAATCTGGCGTTAGCAGCGAAACCGTCAGATATGGTCATCAATTCGCATATTTGCCGCGGAAATTATCATTCGACCTTCTTTACCAGCGGCCCGTATGATTCGGTAGCGGATTACGTTTTTGCCGAGGAAAAGGTCGATGCGCTCTATCTGGAGTATGACGATGAGCGCTCTGGCGGCTTTGCACCGCTGGCTAAGGTATCGCCGGATAAAAAAGTGGTACTCGGACTTATCACGACGAAAAAGCCCGAGCTTGAAGATAAGGAGGCCGTTATCGCCAGAATCCATGAGGCAGCGAAATATATTCCCTTGGAGCGGCTGTGCCTAAGTCCTCAGTGTGGATTTGCCTCCTGTGAAATCGGCAATAAACTGACGGAAGCGCAGCAGTGGGCAAAGCTGGCACTGGTTAAAGAGATTGCGCAGGAGGTGTGGGGTGAATAACTCTTGGCAAATACATTTGTCTAAAGCATGTATACTATATTCCTGGTAAAGGTTTTCTTGTTTTTGTTTTTGCAGTATGCTATAATTTTATCTTAATAAAACATCTATGGGATTTATGGCGGTTTTGTTACGATGTAAATGAAACGTGATGCCTCATGCTGCTGAAGGACAATTTCTTACGATGCGGATAATTTGCCTTAAGCATAGGAGCATTTAAATCCGGGTTGCGATCGCGCAACTCGGATTTTGTTGTAAAGGGATCATTTACTTTTATCAAGCAACTAAATGATAGCATTAGTACAGCAGGTAGAAACGGTCCAAGGAGACTGTTTTTATAAATACTATTACCAAAAGGAGCAAGAGAAATGGGAATTAGACAAAAGTTTTTCGTGTTGGCTGGTATCGTAGGTGCGCTGATGGCGATAGTGTCCATCTCCGGGTATTTTTTGGCAAGCGCGGATTTGGAGCAGAGCGTCGATAACGAACTGCGGGCGGTGGTGGCCAAAGAGGTGTCCGATATGGATGGCTGGCTCATGGCGAAGCAGTCATCAACGGCGCATACGGCCAATGTCATGACGGCCTATAATGGGGACAAGGCCAGCATGCAGACGAATGCCGCGCTGCAGTCGGCATCGTCGGAGGCCGATGTCATGGGTGTCACGCTCGGCATGGAGGATAAGTATTTTGCCTCCTCCACCGGCGGCAATCTGACCGGTCAAAAAGACCCGACGCAACGTCCGTGGTATCAGCAGGCCAAGAAGGACGACAAGGTGGAATTCACCGATGCGTATGTCGATGCCATCACGAATAAGCTCATCATCTCGGCCATTGCGCCGGTCAAGGCCAACGGGCAGTTTATCGGTGCGGTCTGCAACGATATTTCGCTTGATGCACTCGATGAGCAGGTAAAGAATATCGAGTACCATGGCGAAGGCCAGGGCATCATCTTAGAGAAGACGGGCAATATCCTCGCGACGGCCGGCCTTGGCAAACCTATGCAGAATTTTGCTGAGGTCGATGGTTTTGGCGAGCACTTCAAGGAAATGCAGGGGAAGGAATCCGGTTACTTTACGACGAGCAGTGATGGTAAAGATATCGTGTTTGCCTATGCGAAGGTGCCTTCGACGGAATGGCTGATCGGCATTGCGGTGCCGGAGGATTTTGTATTTGCAGCGCTCAAGCATATGCGTTGGGTATTTGGTCTTTTGACGCTCGTTGGTTTTGCGCTGATGATGTTTGTCTGCCAGTATTTTGCCCAGAAAATCACGCGTCCGATTTTGGGACTCAACGAGCATGCGGTTCAGCTGGCTGATGGCAATCTGCGCATGGCCGACCTGCCGGTGGAAAGTACCGATGAAATCGGTCAGCTCACGCAGGCCTTTAACACCATGAACAAGAATATCCGCAATCTCATCCAGAAGATGAGCTCGGCCGCTGAGCAGGTGGCAGCTTCCTCGGAGGAGCTCACGGCCAGTGCACAGCAGTCGGCTGAGGCTGCTAATAGTGTAGCGGTATCGGTAGGCGATGTGGCTCAGGGCGTCAGCGATCAGGCCGTCAGCGTGGATAATGCCAAAAATGTCGTCGAGGAAGTCGTCGGCCATATCGATGATGTGGCCAAGGGCATGGAGCATGTCAATGCGCGTACCAATGAGACGAATGAGACGGCTGCGGCGGGCAGCCAGCTCATGCAGGAGGCCATGGACAAGATGGTCCAGATTGAAAAGGCTTCGCAGGAATCGGCAGCTATTGTCGCCCAGCTCGGCAAGAACAGCGAGCAGATTGGCAAGATTGTCGAAACGATTTCAGCGATTGCCGAGCAGACGAATCTCTTGGCGCTCAATGCGGCCATCGAGGCGGCGCGTGCCGGAGAGCAGGGCCGCGGCTTTACCGTGGTAGCTGAGGAAGTTCGCAAACTGGCGGCCGAATCTCAGGAGGCGGCCGAAGATATCAAGCGCCATATTACGACGATTCAGAGCGACACGAACCAGGCCGTTGGCTCGATGGAGTCGAGCACGGAGCAGATCAAGCTCGGTACCGATGCGATTCGCGAGGTCGGCGAACAGTTTGGCCACATTATCGCGAAAGTCCATGACATCAAAGATGAGGTTGAGGCCATGAACCTGCGCGTGCATAAGGTTTCCAACGGCGCCAGCTCGATTGTCGGTACGATGGAGGAAATCGACGCGGTCAGCAGCAAGACGTCTGCCCATACGCAGACGATTTCGGCCGCAACGGAAGAACAGTCGGCATCGACGGAGGAGATTGCCTCGGCTTCGCAGTCGCTGGCCAATATGGCGACGGAGCTGCAGGATGCGACGGCGAAGTTCAAATTTTAAGGCCGAGATATTCTATTGATAGAAAGGATAAAGGCGTGCTATAATAGGACATGAGATTTGTCTTTGAGGCGGGGAGCATTTCCCCACCGGCGGTATAGCCCGCGAGCCCTTGGGAGCATGATCCGGTGAGATTCCGGAGCCGACCGTATAGTCGGGACGAGAAAAGGCATGTTGTTTTTGCATGCAGTCTAAGCCAGCGAGAAGAGGAATCTTTTCGCTGGCTTTTTAAGTCTCAATCACAAACCTAAGATGAAGGAATCTGAGGTGATACGATTGCAGGATGAAGATTTTATGCGCGTGGCGTTGCAGATGGCCCGCAATGCGGAGGGACGCACCTCGCCGAATCCGCTGGTCGGGGCCGTGATTGTCCGTGATGGCCGCATTGTGGCGGCCGGCTGGCATCGCAAGGCTGGTACGCCCCATGCGGAGGTTCATGCGCTGAATATGGCTGGCGATTTGGCCCAGGGCGCAACGCTCTATGTGACGTTGGAGCCTTGTGCGCACTATGGCCGCACAGGCCCTTGTGCCAAGGCCGTGGCCGAGGCGGGCATCGCCCGTGTCGTCATCGCGATGCGCGACCCCAACCCTCTGGTGGCTGGCAAGGGCATCAAGATTTTGGAAGATGCCGGCATTGAAGTTACCTGTGGCGTGCTCGAAGCGGAGGCCATGGCGTTAAATGAGGTCTTCCTCAAGTGGATTACGGCGAAGATGCCCTTTGTGGTGCTAAAGACCGCCATGACGCTTGACGGCAAGATCGCGACGGCTGCGGGAGAGTCCCAATGGATTACCAATGAGTTTTCCCGGCGCCGGGTTCATGAGCTGCGGGATATTTATGATGGCATATTGGCTGGTATCGGCACGGTGCTGAAGGATGACCCGAGCCTTACGACGCGGATTCCGGGGCGTGAAGGGAAAAATGCCATCCGCATCATCGTCGACAGCAAGGCCCGCACGCCGCTTACGGCTAAGGTGGTAACGGACGGGGCGGTGCCGACTATTGTGGCGGTGACGGAGCAGGCACCTAAGGAGCGCGTACAGGCTTTAAAGGCTGCCGGTGCAGAGATTATCATGGCGGGCAGCGGCGAGCAGGTTGACTTAAAGCTCCTGATGGCAAAGCTTGGTGAGCGGGAAATCTGCTCAGTATTGGTGGAAGGCGGCGGCCGGGTAAATTTCTCGCTGCTGGAAGCAGGCCTGGTGGATAAAGTCCATGCCTTCATCGCCCCGAAGCTTATCGGCGGGCGGGAGGCGCTGACCCCGGTAGAGGGGGAAGGCTTTGCGCGACTTTCCGATGCCGTGGAGCTTAATCGGGTTACGACGGAGCCGATGAATGGCGATATTTTGCTCACAGGTTATGTGGCGCGGAGGTGAGACGTTGTTTACAGGAATCATTGAAGAGGTCGGCAAAATCCGGCGAATTGGCGGCGGGCAGCTAGCCATTGACTGCCAGAAAGTGGTGGAGGATGTGGCCTTAGGCGACAGCATCGCCGTAAACGGCGTCTGCCTTACGGTGACCTCCTTTGACAAGAATCATTTCACGGCGGATGTGATGCCCGAGACAGTGCGGCGTACGTCGCTTTCGGAGCTTAAAAAGGGCAGTCCCGTAAATCTTGAGCGGGCGCTTACGCTGGCCAGCCGCTTGGGGGGGCATATCGTCAGCGGTCATATCGACGGCACTGGCGAGATTGTTTCTTTTAAAGAGGAAGGCAATGCCATCCTGATGAAGATTGCGGCAGGGGCGGAACTTTTGCGCTATATCGTGGAAAAGGGCTCGGTGGCCCTCGATGGCATCAGCCTGACGGTGGCGGCCGTAACCAATACGGATTTTACCGTGAGCCTTATCCCCCATACCCGGGAGGTCACGAATCTTGGCAGCAAGAAGGCGGGCAGCAGGATAAATATTGAAACCGATGTGCTGGGAAAATACGTGGAAAAGATGCTGGCAGGGAAGGAAGGGCAGAAGAAGGCCAGCGGTCTTTCCCGGGCCTTCCTGCTGGAGAACGGTTTTTAAGTGAAGGAGAAAGATTATGGCAGATTTTGCAACAGTAGAGCAGGCCATTGAAGATATCAAGAATGGCAAAATGGTAGTGGTCGTCGATGATGAGGACCGCGAAAACGAAGGCGACCTTATCGTCGCCGCAGCGACGGTTACGCCCGAAGATGTCAACTTTATGGCTAAATATGCCAAGGGTCTCATCTGCACGCCGATTGACGGCAAGCGTCTCGATGAGCTCAACATCGGCCAGATGGTCGTCAACAATACGGACAACCATGAGACGGCGTTCACGGTTTCCATTGACGCCCATGAGACGGATACGGGCATCTCGGCTTATGAGCGCTGCCTGACCATTCGCAAGCTTTTAGACCCCAAGGCGCGTCCGTCAGATTTTCGCCGTCCGGGTCATGTGTTCCCGCTGCGGGCGGTCGAGGGCGGCGTCCTGCGCCGCGCCGGCCATACGGAGACGACGACGGATTTGGCGCGGCTGGCTGGTTTTTATCCCGCAGGCCTTTGCTGTGAAATCATGGACGACGATGGGCACATGATGCGCACGCCGAAACTCATCGAGTTTGCCAAGGAGCATGGCTTGCATATGATTACGGTGCAGGCGCTCATCGAGTACCGCAAACGCACGGAGTCCTTTGTCGAGCAGGTCGCTGATGTTGATTTCCCCAGCAAGTTCGGACATTTCCGCATCAAGTCCTACGAGAGCAAGCTCGATGGCAAATGTCATCTAGCTATCGTCAAGGGCGACGTCAAGGGCAAGAAAGACGTGCTCGTGCGCGTTCACTCCGAGTGCCTGACGGGCGATGCCTTGGGCTCGATGCGCTGCGATTGCGGCGATCAGCTTCATGCGGCGCTGGAGAAAATCGAAAAGGCTGGCGAGGGCGTCGTGCTCTATATGCGCCAGGAAGGCCGCGGCATTGGTCTCGCGAACAAGATGCGGGCTTATGCGCTGCAGGATAAGGGTCGCGATACGGTCGAAGCCAATGTCGAGCTCGGCTTTGCACCGGATCTTCGCGATTACGGCATTGGTGCGCAGATTTTGGCGGACCTGGGCCTTACCAGCATTCGGCTGATGACGAACAACCCGGCTAAGCGTGCCGGCCTTGAAGGCTATGGCCTCAAGATTACCGAGCGCGTGCCGCTGATGATTCATGCCAATAAATTCGACAAGAACTATCTGACGGTCAAAAAAGTGAAGATGGGGCATCTCTTGAACGAAGAGACGCTGAAGTAAGAAGAATACAGGAGGTAATCAATCATGGCAAATGTAATGGAAGGTTTTATCACGGGCAAAGGGCTCAAATTCGGCATCGTCGTAGCCCGTTTCAATGAGTTCATCACGAGCAAGCTGTTAAGCGGTGCGCTCGATACGCTGCATCGTCATGAGGCAAAGGATGACGATATTGACGTTGCTTGGGTTCCAGGCGCGTTTGAGATTCCGGTCGTCGCCAAGAAGATGGCCGAAAGCGGCAAATACGATGCCGTCATCTGCCTGGGGGCTGTTATCCGTGGTTCGACGACGCATTACGATTATGTCTGCAACGAGGTTTCCAAGGGGACGGCGCAGGTTGGCATGCAGACGGGCGTGCCGACGATTTTCGGCGTCGTGACGACGGAGAACATCGAGCAGGCTGTGGAACGCGCTGGCACGAAGGCCGGCAATAAGGGCGTCGACAGCGCTATGGCAGCTATGGAAATGGCAAACCTGCTCAAGAAAATCGGTTAATCGCGTTTAGG
Organism: Selenomonas sp.; assembly: GCF_024693525.1. The sequence goes on from NZ_JAILKR010000076.1 coordinate 27,439, forward strand.
AAAGAAGCTGTTTACGATGAAAATTGGTATTATCAGTGACACCCACGGTCATGAGGGTGCTTGGCAGACGGCCTTTGATAAGGCGTTCCACGATGCGGATATGATCCTGCATGCGGGCGATGTGCTCTATCATGGCCCGCGCAATCCGATGAAGGCCGATTACAATCCGGCAGGACTCGTGGCAAAAATCAACAGCTGCCCGGTGCCGGTCGTTATTGCCAAAGGCAACTGCGACTCCTCGGTGGATGCCAGCTGCCTGGAGCTTCCCGTGCAGGCACCTTATGCCTATGTGGTTTACGAGGGGCTGCGCATCATCATTACCCATGGCGACAGCGTCATGACCGATGAAGAAAAGGACAAGATGGCGGCCCATTTAAAGGCGGATCTCTTCATCAGCGGCCACATCCATACGACGGTGCTGGAAAAGCGTGGCAAGACCGTATTCTTAAATCCTGGTTCGGCGGCGCTCTCCAAGCGGGAAGATGGCCGCAATACCT
>NZ_JAILKR010000078.1 GCF_024693525.1 Selenomonas sp.
ATACGCCAGCAGCCTCTGCAACTTTATCTACCAGTGCGGATTTGCTAAGTACTTCTTTTGCCATAGTGAGTAATCCCCTTTCACTTTGATAACACGACGTATTATAACGAATTATCTTGCATTCGTCAATCATTTTTGCCCAGCAGGCACAAATTTATCGAAAATCAGCCGACTGTAGTGCGTTCCGCCGCAGCCACAGCGTCGTTGAGAGCCGCCTCGTAACCGGCAGCATAGCCATCCTGTTCCCGGCTCGCACCATAATCACGCAAGAGATCCAATACATCCTGCAGCTGGTCGTCCGTCCACGCGCTCATCGCGCACATCGTTCCCAGTTTATCAATGCAAGCCAGTTCTTTCCCCTGTGTATCTACAGTCATCACGATTCTCCTTCACCACGCAGATTATCCGAAAAGCGGACATATGTCCCATTTTGTCTGGTACCTATGACAGTATACCACGGGAAATTCTTCATAAACAGTCTTGACATTTTCTTTCTTTTTGCCCCGCAGCGCCGCGGCCAGCGTTTACTATCACTCGCAACTATGATATGATGATTACACAGATAAGTGTGTCAATTCAGCGACAAATCCAAACATCAAAGGAACGATGACTATGAACCTATCCATGGAAATTGCCCTTTTCCTGGTACTTATCATACTCGCCCTGACGTTCCTTCTTTACTGGGAACACCAGCGACGCACCGAACAGCATGATTACTTCCAGTGGCTTTGTGAGGCAGCGGGGCTCTATGTGTTCGATTACGACCTCGTCCACGATACCATGCGCCTTTCAGCCGCCTGCGCCACGGCCCTGCAGCTGCCCGAGAAGATCCACCCCTTCTCCAGCGCAGCCAGCCAGGCCAGCCCCCCCTTTGCCCAGGTCGGCATCCGCTTCCTCAAGCAGGCCATGCAAAGCCCAGACGAAACAGCCAACCTCTGCCTTACTTACGACAGCAGCCATACCTGCTTCTATCGCGTGACCGCGCACAACTTCATCGACAGGAAGCAGGCCGTGCACCATACCATCGGTTTCTTCTACGACGTCACCGCCGAGATGCTGCGCGAGAAGCGGCTCGAACGCCAGGCAGCCATCGACCACCTGACGGGGGTCTACAACCGCGGCGCCGTCCACGAGCTCATCCGCCTCGCCCTCAAGGACCAGACGCCGAGCGCCTTCATCATGCTCGACATCGACTATTTCAAATCCATCAACGACACGGCTGGCCATCAGGCTGGCGACGAGGTCCTGCGCAGCATCGTCCGTGTGATCCGCGAGCACATCCGCCACACCGACATCGTCGGCCGCATGGGTGGCGACGAATTCTGCATCTACCTCCCCAACGTCCCCTCACGGGAGTACGCCCAGCTGCTCTGCGAGCGCATCCGCTCCACGATCCCGAGCGAAATCACCTACGGTGACCAGCAGCACCCGGTCACCACGAGTATCGGCTGCACGCTCTCCCGCCCTACCGATAACTTCACCAGCCTCTACTCCCGCGCCGACAACGCGCTTTACCAATCCAAACGCCAAGGGCGCAACAAAGTCACGATTGACAATGTATAAACGAAAAGAGCCATCGACAGGCACAGATCCAAGCATCTGGCTTATCGATGGCTCTTTTTCGCCAGCCTGCTTCCGCTATAGAGGAATTTTGAAAAACGTCAAGAAATAAGGAATATGATTCTAACACCATGCCACAGGTAACTAAAAAACGGAAGGAGAATACTTATGCGTTACAAGAACTTGACAGCAACGGCGCTCACAGCATTTTCCCTGCTCATTCCTTGGAGCAGTGGTACAGCCATGGAAAAAGCCGCCACGCCCCCCAGCGCCACCGCCAGTCTCAGGACCTGTATCTACCAGCAGGCCGGTCTCTATCTGCGGATTCCCCGAGACCTTGACCACCTGCTGCTGATAAAAACAGGTAGTGGCCAGCAGCTTTTTTCCGTTGCGGAACGGGCGTCCGTCGAAGCAGCCAAAAAAGATATGCCAGCCTACGATGGCGCAGGCTGGCTTTTTGCCATCGGCAAAGTCACAGAAACCGAGCTCCATGAGATGCTTTGCGCAGATATGTCTGGCAGGGAATTATTCGCCCAGGACCAAGCCGGCAGCTATTACATCTTCTATCATCCTACGGATGTGCGCTATATGCGGGAGTCAGCAGACGCCATGCGGCAGGATCAAGAAACATGGAGCCAGCTCTGTGCCTGGGCCCATAACGATGTACCTCAGCATTTCATCGCCGATAACGGCCTGATTGCCTTAACAGCAGATAACAGTTCCATCGGTATCGCGCTAGCCCATATCATCTACCAGCCTGCCACCAAATACACCCTGTCCCGAAATGGTGAGCAGCCGCGCAATGGCAATCGCACCAAGGCCACCCCCTTCGTCAACATGCTACTATACGGCAATTCTTTTGCAATAGCCCCAGAGCCAAAATCCCTGCCAGACGAGTCGCTGACCCTGACCTTGCCCGGCGAAAAAGTCTCTCTGACCTTCTTTCAATGTGAAAGCAGCACCTATGTCCTTGAACGCGGGCAAAATGGCGAAAAAACGCTCTACCAAGCCATCCCGCACGAAGAACATGCTGAGGCCCTTGCCGTCATGCAAGACTGGTATACAGCCCTGTCCCAGCCTCTGTGATAGGATGGGGATGCGATTGCCGTCTTTTCCGGCTCCCCAAGCACACGAAAAAAGGCTCCGCTAATCTAGCGAAGCCTTGATAGCACTAATGGTGCCGGAAGCCGGACTTGAACCGGCACGTTGTTGCCAACGGCAGATTTTGAGTCTGCTGCGTCTGCCAATTCCGCCATTCCGGCAAAATGACTTTCAAACATGCGTCATCAACGAATATTAGTATAGCATCGAGTGTTTGATTTGTCAAACATTATTTTTTCGCTGGTTTATCCCAGCCTTTCGCCTGCACTTCTTCCCTTGTCTTTTGCTTAATCTGATCGCGGTATTTTTCCACTTCCAGACGAACAGCCTTCAAATCAGATTCTTTATAATAATACTCTCCACAGCGTTCATTATAATCCCTTGCCATTTTGTTGTACTCCTGGGCTCCCGTCTCATTTCGTTCGTTCACACAGGCTTTTAATTCATCGAGTTTGATGTCCATAAACGCCATCCAGCGAAGTTCTTCCCGGCTCCAAGTGCTCTTTTTGCCCTTGGGGGGCTTGGTCATTTTTAGCGGCAATCCCATCGCCTCTTGTTTCTGCCCGTCGGTCATTTCCTGCGCCGCCGAGGCATCGATGTATTGGTAATACATCGGCTTGATTACATGAATCATAAGCAGGCTCAACGCCAAACAGAATATTCCCTTGGCCAGTCCGCGCAAAATCTTGGAACCTCCTAATGACTTTGCAGGCGCTTCCGACCCTTCCTCCTCCGTGGCTTTGACCGTTAAAGCCAGCCGTTCCGCCTCCTGCTGTAACTGTTCGTTCTTATCATCCATTAAACATCCCTCTTTCTGCCATTTCGGCCTACCGACAGCGGCCTAATCCGACTGTCAAAAATTTCCTTTTTTAGGGTAAACCGAAATGCTTAGATGTTTATGGTTTTCTGCTAAAAATCAGATAAGAAACTGCTAAAAGGCAGCCTGCCGCCGACACTCCGGATAGAGATTTTTCTCCAGCCAGTTGGGCGAAATCTGATGACTACGGGGCATCAGTTCATCTAGCAGGCTAATTTCTGCCCATAGCAATGCCTTGGTCTCATCTGCCAGCGTCGCAAAGGCCAGTGGAGTTCTTCCCCGCAAGTGACCGCTGATGATTTCATCGACGGCATCGGCAGCAATCGCTGCTTTTTCCAAAGGATGCTCCGCTGCCTCTGTCCCATCTAAAGCCAATGCCAACTCATGGGCAAAGTTCCGCAGTCCTGTCTCCAAGCTTTCAATTCGCGGCTCCGGAATCCACTCCTCAAAATGCCGCTCCGAGAAAAACTCATTTAACATTCGTTCCAACTTATCATGGTCACACATATCCATGCCTCCTTTGAGCTCCTACCGGCCTCCACCGATACGAATCGGATTGTCTTTTCTGACGATACATTTCGACAGAACGTCCAAAAGCACCTGTCGAGCCTGGAAATTTCATGTTACAGGATTACATCACAACCACCTGATTCATTTTCGCAATTTTTCCATAGTTTACTAGGAGGATTTCTCAATTTCTAAGCGAATATAGAAAATCGGGGGTAAATGGGGACACTCTCACCATTACACATTTGTGATTCTTGAGCGTTTTAGAAGAAAGGGGAAATTCTATGAACAAGAAGAAACTTTGTGCAGCACTGGTAGCTATGAGTTTTGTCGTAGGAACTGGCATGAGCATGAATGTCGATGCTGCCAGCCGCGCCGAAATCGCCAAAATCAGTGTGAAGGAAAACGGAAGCAACTTCCAGTATTGGAATAAGGATTCGGCTTCCTTCAAGGCTCTCACCAGCTATGTCAAAGACGTAACCAACAAGAAGAGCAAAAACTACATTCCAGAGGAAGACCGCATTGCCGTATTCGATATGGATGGCACGCTGCTCGGTGAACGCACCCCTTGCTATTTCGAGTGGATGATGTACCTCGAGCGCGCCCTTAACGACCCTACCTACACCCCCTCCAAAGAAGACCGTGAATATGCGCAGGTCGTAAAAAAGGCCATCGAAAACCAGTCGATTCCCGAGGATATGGAAGGCAAGGAGGCAAAATCCCAGGCTTCCGTATTTGCCGGCATGACGCAGGACGAGTACAACGCCTTCGTCAAGAAATTCATGGAAACGCCAGCTGAAGGATTGACGAATCTCAAACGCGGCGAAGAGTTCTATCTGCCGATGGCAGAAGTCGTCTCCTACCTCGAAGAAAACGATTTTGATATCTGGATTGTATCCGGCTCCGACCGTGACGCCCAGCGTGTTTTGATGGATGGCGTACTGCCAATCAAACGCGACCACTTCATCGGCACGGACATCATGACCCTCGCATCCGGTCAGGGCAATACGGACGGCCTGGAATACGTCTACGATAAAGATAAAGACACGCTGGTACGCGGACAGTTCGTCCTAAAAGACGTCAAAATGAACAAAGTATCCAACATTGCCCGCGAAATCGGCCGCCAGCCGGTTCTCGCCTTCGGCAACAGCTCTGGTGATGCTTCCATGTTCAACTACACCATCAGCAAGAACAAATATAAGGCACTGGCCTTCTCGCTCTGCTGTGATGACCTCGAAGACGATCTCGGCAACATCAAAAAAGCCGACAAGATGAAAGCAGACTGCCAGAAGAATGGCTGGATTCCAGTATCCATGCGCGACGACTGGAAGACCATCTATGGTTATAACGTAAAAGTTGCCAAATAACAAACGATAAAAAAGACCCCGGCCCTGCGAACACTTCGCAGGGCCGGGGTCTTTTCGTCCCAAATCCTTTTTAGTTTCGTTTTTCCCAATAGTTAATCCGCAACGTATCTCCCGTACGAATATCCCGTTTCAGCAACCATTCATTGAGTTCCCGGATACCATCGATGAATTCATGAATTTCCCGGGGCCCATAGGTATTTTTCTTCATATATTCTCGCGCGATACTCTCCAGCGTATCGCCGCTTTTAACCGTAACAGTCACTTCCACGAGATTCCAGTTCTTCTCGGCTGCTTCGGCGTTCATTCCCCCAAGGCTAATGAACAAGACAGCCATCACTACGACAAATGCCTTCTTCATTTTAGTTTCCTCCTATCGAACATCTATCCCTCTATCTACCATCAGTATAAATGTTCTTTCGAAGAAAAGCAAGCTTTTTTGTCAGAATACTCTGTTGACTTTTATTTTGCCATCTGAGCAGTCAGCGTCCGCTCCATGCACTCCCGAATGATGCGGGCATAGGCAGCACAGCCTGCATCATTCGGATGGATGCCATCAGCAGACAACCATTCGGGATGCTTGGATACTTCTGCATACCAATCAACCACAGTAACATTGGGATGCTCGGTGGCAACCTTTTGCAGATACGCATTGTTGGTGTCCTGCCAAGTGAGGTTTGGTCCATAGATATTAACCCAGAAAATTTTACGCTCTGTTCCTAAAATCCTGAGCAGTTCCTTCGTCTGCTCCTCATAACGCGCCTGTCCGGCAATCGGGCCATTAGTTCCCAACGCGACAACAACGACATTGCCTAACTGCCCCTGCGCCGCTAAGCTCTGCGCCACAGGGATACCGCCGCCTACATAACGGGATACTTCACCATCCACAATTGCCCCTGGGAGCGCCTTGCGCACATCCCCAGAAGCGCCGAGCAATACCGAGTCGCCGATGCAGGCCACCCCAGTCAATTGCTGGGTCACCAGTTTAGCCTGATCTTCTTTCTGCTTTTTCGCCAGCTCCGCAGCCTCAGCAGCCGCACGGGCATTAGCCTCCGCCTGCGCCGCTTTCTGTGCTTCGAGCTTTGCCTTGAGCTCCGACGTCTTTTGATTCGATGACGCGACAATCCCATAACCGCCATAGCCCATAAGCGCAACACCCGGCGTAGTGACAATCAAGAAAAATACGCACTGCGCTGCGATAAACGAACTGCCAACAGCCGGCCGCTTACGCTTCAGTAAAAAGTCTACGATAGCATCCGACCAAATCGTCAGCAGCAAAATCGCCGCCAATTCCAGTGCCCAATACTCCGGCCATTTGGTCCAGCCCAATCGATTAAACAAAAAGATTACCGGATACTGCCAAAGAAAAATCCCGTAGCTGTGGCGACCAATCCAGCGCAATAACGGCATATCCAAACCACGACCAAGCTCCAGCCGGTCATCTGCCACCAAATGAATCAACCAGCAGAACAGCAGCGTCATCAGCAGCATTCCCCACTGATAGGTCGAAGCCGCTTGTCCATCCATCAACGCAAACGCAGGAAACGCTACCATGAGAATCCCGGCAAAGGCCAGATATTTTAACCAGCTGTAATCACCAGTCGAACGGAACTGCAACCCCGCCGGCTTCATTCCCCCACGCCAAAAACCAAGTGCGGAACCCCAAAGCAACGCATATACGCGGGTATCCGTTCCATAATAAAGGCGCGTGACATCCATCCCCGGCTCATACTGAAGCGGCATAAGCACAGCCGCTGCCAAGCCCAACAGCGCGAAAAACACCGCTCCGCTCCGTTTGCCAAACACATTGGCCCAGAGAACATAGACCAAGAACAATACCGGCCATATCAGATAATACTGAAGCTCGATGCCCAAAAACCATAAATGGGTAAACGGGGACGCATTGGCCATGCGGGTGAAATAATCCGCATTCTGATCAATCTGCCACCAGTTGTTATATCCCAAGAGTACCGACTCCACCTCGGGACGGATTGCCGCAATGACATCCGGTACCAGGAAATGGAAGATTCCAATCGTCGTGAGCATCATAATCAAAAGGGACGGATAAATGCGCTTTATCCGCTTTCCATAATACCTCAGCACGTGAAACGAACCATTCTCCCAGCTTCTCACGCTCGTGAAAGCCAGCAAAAAACCCGTCAACACAAAGAAAAGGGACACCCCCAAATAGCCGCCCTTTACCGTGTCCGGAAACATATGAAAAAGCGTGACGCCGACAATAGCCAACGCGCGAAGTGCATCCAACCCCGCAATGTGGTTCTTTCTGCCCAGGCTTTGAAAAACATTCATTCGATAACACTACTCCTAATCTTCAAGGTCCTACAAACTTACTTTACGCATTATAGCATAACTTCCTCACGACGAAAAGAACACCTCCTAGGAAAAATCTCCCAAGAGGTGTTCTACCTTTACAACCATTGTTCGCCAGCTGGCCAATCCTCAAGCTTCGGTGCGATTTCCATAGAGCGCATAGGGAGCTCCAAAGGTCTTAGATCTGCCGCCCGCGGTTTCCAGCGGCAACGCCGTTCCGGTTCCCCGCTTTCTTTATCCGGCGCATTGATGCAGGATAGCTGACAGCTGCCCAAATCACGGATCCACCCGTCAATCTGGTCAGCGATGACCGATAGCTGCGCTTCGGAAAAGGCTTGATGCTTGCGGCGAATGATTCCATTCCCTATGGCATCAAGCTCCACTCGTCCCGTCACATCTTGCCAGGACGGCCCAAAGGCATAAAGCTCATTTTCCCCCAAAGGCCCAATCCGTTCAATCCATACCCGCATAATATCGCCCCTTTCACAGTAAACACCGTGCATATCGTTGATACTGTGGTATTAGACATTCATCGGATAATATCCTGCTTATACGGACAAAAACTTTCTTACAGCCGGCCCATTGAGATACTTGCAGAGCCGTCCCTGATACTGTCCCTTTGCCGCCATAGTGGCGGTGATGTTGTCGCGAATCTTCCACCAGCCCGTGTGCCAGTTGGAAAACAACGTATTCGTCTCCGGGGCCCGGCCGATGATGCGCTGGAGCACAATGTCCGGAGACAGATGCTCCAGGAAGTTGATGACCCGGGCCTCGTATTCCTCCCGGGAAATGAGCGTAAGCTCCCCCGCCTCATACTGCCGCGCCATCTCTGTCCCCTTGACGATGTAGAGGGCATGGAGCTTGACCTGGTCGACACCCAAGGCCGAGAGCACCTTGGCATCTTCCACCACGTCCGTCATCGTATCCCAGGGAAGATTCAGGATAAGATGCGCACAGGACTGCAAACCATATGCCTTGATGCGCAAAATCGCATCGATAAACTCCCCCAGCGTATGACCGCGGTTGATTTTCTGCAGCGAATGATAGTTGACACTTTGCAGGCCGAGCTCCACGCAGATATCCATGCCAAGCTTATCCGCTTCCTCCCGCAGCATCGCCAAATATTCATCACTGACGCAGTCCGGCCGCGTGGCAATGTAAATCGCCACGATATCCTCGCCAGCGCCGGCCTCCTGCACCCAGGCCCGCAATGTTTCCAGCGGCACATAGGTATTGCTGAAATTCTGGAAATACGGGATGAATTTCTTGGCCTTGTACTTAGGGATGATATGGGCCTTATTGGCCGCAAGCTGCGCCGTAATCGTCATATCCGCCGGCAGATTCTCATAACCTGCACCAATCGAACCACAAAAGGTGCAGCCAGCCCCGCCATTGCCGCAGGAGCCATCCCGATTCGGGCAGCTGACCGGAAGCGCCACCGGCAGCTTATAAACCTTTTCCCCATAGCGTTCCTTCAAATAATCCGAAAAAGTCCGATATATATCATGTTCCATATCCTATCCCCCAGCGATTGTTTTCCGTGCTCATGCTGCCGTTGTCAGTGCTTTTAAAAACAACAGTACCTTTCCACCTTTTTGATTCCTATAAACATATCCGTCCGTTTCAAACTGCAATTTTTCATGCAGCCGGATACTCGCGACATTGTCCGCCCTTACCTGGTCTTGAACAATGGCAAACCCTTTTTCCCGCACGCATTTCTCCAGCTGTGTCAAAGCCATAAACGCATAGCCTTTTTTCCGTTCGCCTTCCCATACGTCAACACCAAAGGAAACGACGCTTTTGCTATGTTCAAACCACGAGCACCCCCCCACGATTTCATCGTCATGCACAATGGCCAACATCGCAAACCGCCTGCCACAACGTGTCTTCTCATTCCACTCGCGAATCAGCTGCTCAATTTCCGCCCGCGCTTTCGCAGGATATCGTTTTTCCTGAACAACTGCCGCATCACGTAGCACAAAGTGCCTTAAAGCTATCATAATACCTACTCCAATACAATTATCGCATCCAGCTGTCTTCTCAATACAGGAAAATCTTATCTCTAAGCTGCATACAGGACAGCCTGTGGGCTGAAAAGCGTAACCAGACTGACAGGATAGTTCAATACACTTTATTTATAGCTCACGCAATATCTCGCCAATAAACCTATCCATTGTATATGCACCATCGGCCTGAATAGCCTTTTTATTAAACACCATAAAGTATTTATAATTCTTCCCAGCTTTTTCCTGCCAATGACGCCCCAACTTCAATTTTGCCTTACTATCATCGCCATCCAGATAATCACCTTTAGCCTCAATCAGCAGGACTTTGCCTGATTTCGTCTTAACCATAAAGTCTGGATAATGATTGATAAACGCATTAATCCGCATATCCTTGCGCTCTATGATACGATGCCACCAAACAACATTTTCTTGCTCCACCATAGCATCCAACAACTGCCGTTCAAAATTATTCATATCATCCTTTTCCGCCTCATAAAGGGACTTAGGAATAGACGATATACTTTCAGCAGGAGTTATGACTTTCGGCAATTGATAGCTAGCCTGACAACTAACTTTATCGATATCCAACCACTCATAAAACTTTTTCTCCTGATATCTGCGCGTAAGCGTATCAATTTTATCCTTTATCTTCGCGGTATAAAAGGCCAAGGAACTCTCCAACGCAGATACTTCGGCAGTTGTCAGTCCTGCCACCACTCGCGTAACATATTCCAAGATTTCCGGATCAGCAGTTCCGTCGTTATGCTTGGATAACTGCATAGCAATATGCCCAACACATTCCTGTTGACGTCTCGCCGGTGCCAACTGTGCTAAATATTCCCGGAATCTCAAGCTGTCTTTTTGCGCCAACCGTCTGTATTTGGGAATTGCTTCGCCCTGCTCAGCCAAATTCACTTCATAGACTTCACCTGTTGACAACTGGAAATTGATATCTGTGTCCTGTCCCCTCAAGCTAAAGCCTTTTGTCAAATTCTCTGGTTCTAATAACATCCGGCTATCGCCAAACAGATTGCTGTTTCCTGTTTCCAAAAAAAACTGTGGTAAACGAATACGCTCAGCATCTTCTTCATATTCCGCCTGCATCCTATACTGTTTCTGCATTTTCCCCAGCTCCCCAGTCATAAAACCACTGGCCTCAGCCTGCTCTGCCTCTTGCTGATAAAAAACTGCCTCCTGCTCTGCCTGCTGAATCATAGTGGATGTTGCCTCATGAGATTCATAGCGTCCACCTGGTTCATAGACACTCTCCGCTCCTTGCATATCGGTAAAATCATCCTCGTCATCTACCGCATCCACAGACTGACTAATATCCGCAGGCACTACACTTCCTTGGTTCTCTGGCAAAAAAGCCAACTCACCCTGCTCAGGCCTATCGGTATTCGTAAAATCATTACCTGCTGCGTCTACTGCCCGGAAATCCTTTTCCGAAAAGCCTGCATGATTGAGCCCTGCCACAACATTTTTCAATGTTGCGTGAAAATCCCCCGAGCATGTAAGCACATATGACATATTCAACTCTTTTGCTGCCGAGAGGCGCGCATATGGCTGTCGTAGAACACGTCCCAAAATCTGCTCCACATCAACCTGTGAGGTCTTATTTGCCAGCGTTGCCAAAATATAAGCAAAAGGGCAATCCCAGCCTTCCTTCAAAGCGTTGACAGTTATGATATAACGAATAGGGCACTCTCGCGACAACAAATCTACACCAGTTAAATCATCCACATCGCTGGTCTTTATAGCAATTTGCTCTTCTGGTATCCCCCGCTCCAGCAAACGCTTTTTGACTTTCTCAAAAGTCCCCTTATTCTTGGCAATCTTCGGTTCTGCTTGAAAGAGCACGATGGGCCGTATATAGGGGCTGCCCTTTTTTTCTTCCTCTTGCGCTGTATGCTCCAACCGAGCCCGCAAATACAGGGCATCATCCATTACATCACGGCGCTCTCGTCTGTTATAGACAATAACCGGCAGCTTTACCATGCTTTCCTTTTGCAGTTCTCTAGCATCCACATAAGAAATAATATTACTGCCCTTGCGCGGCGTAGCCGTGAGATTCAACACAAACGATGGATTTAGATTGTTAAGCATTTCGATACTGAGATTCGAGGACGCATTATGACTTTCATCCACAATAACAATGGGATGCAATGCCCGCAACGCTTGAATCAAAGCGCTGTCCGGAGCTCCCTCCAACATATCTTCCTCATTCATAATGCTCTGAAACGACAACAATTGTCCATTTTCTTGATAAACTTTCCGTACATCCTTCTTACGGCTGTTAATACGCAAAGAAGCAAAGCTCATCACACATAAAGAAAGCTGCACCCGCACACTATCCAAAGAAAAGCCCTGGCCAGACAAAAGCTGTTCTTTGCTATAAACTTCCACCTGTCCGCGATTGTCCTGTTCCAAGCGTTGATGATACGGATGAACTGGATTGCCTAAATTCGCCAACGTCTGGCTGAGAATGGAATCTGAAGGCACCAACCAAACCACCATCCGTGGCTGACCGGGGCGATATCCCAAGCCATGAAAAATATCCGCCACAGCACTACAAGCGATAAGGGTCTTGCCCCCACCAGTCGGCACCTTCACACACACATTTGGTATACCAGCCAGTTCGTCTTTATAAACAGGAATCCCACTCTGTCCTACATGAAAATCGCGAGCAGCCCAATAGTTTTCCCACGCCTTGTTGAGATTCGGCGCAGCGGCAAGACTTTGTAAATAAGCGCGCAAATCCACCAGCACGCCCTTTTGATATTGTTTGAGTTCCATCCGTCTGCCTCCTTAAATCTTGGTAATATCGCGGGGAATTTTCTTGAATGTAATGTTGTACTGCTGTAACTGACTATCCGACAAAGCACAGATATCGGCATAAATCACATATCCGCCCGCCTTAGTCTTGACGGCAGATGCCAATAAATCAAAGTCCAAAACCATCCGTTTTTCCTTCTCATAGCAGAAGTAGTATGCACAATCAAAATGTGTTCCCAAATAATAGGACTCGTCCTGCCGATCCGGCTCTAAGGGCTGGTGGGTTTCCGTGAAATAGATATACTCCCGCAGTTTGTCCGTGCCAACATGCTCATTGATATTGCCATCCTGCAAAAGCGGCTCCCCCAACTCATAGAAGTCAAAGTCGCCTCCAGTACCAGCCACGGCCTTATTGCCTTCCCCATAGCCTTTAATAACACGACGCACCCGCTCCGCTGTGATGCCGTCTGCATAATCCATCATTTCGATAAGGATAAACTTGCGATTGCCGCCATCAGCCTTGTTCAGATTCAAAACGGCATGGGCGGTAGTGCCACTGCCAGCGAAACTATCTAAAATGATGGAATCATCTTCAGTAGCGATTTTCAGAATACGTTCTATTGTCCCTACGGGTTTAGGATTAGGAAAATCAGATTTTGCAAACCCCAAATATTTCTGGAACATCTCTGTCCCTCGTTCACTATTTACATCTTTAAATGTCCAAGCGGTTGTTGGTTTAACCAACTCACGACTGCTCAGCTTATCAATTTGAAAGACAGACCACTGTTTTTTGTTTGGCTGATATTGTGGGATTAATTTTTTTATATCGCTTTTAGATGTATCAGCTTCCCAACACCATCGACCTTCTATTTCTGAAGTTTTCATTGGAACAATTCGAATATATCCATTTGGCGTAGCATCAGAATTTTCCCCGACAAAAAAATCTTTTGTTTTTTCATTGTAGAAAAATGGATAAAAAAGATTTGGGCGATCCACTCGCTCATCACTATTTCCAGTTTTTCTTAAATCTATCAAACGATACTTTTCTCCCATTTTATCTATTTTATTGTACCTTTTAGTTATCTTTTCATCGAGTTCAAAACCGTGCATTTTGAATTTTGTAGATTTTCTATAAATTATTATATATTCATGTGCAGTTGCCATATCTGCATTTTTACTTTTATCCCGTCCTTTTGGACTATTAACACAAGCAACATTAGCAATAAAATTTGCGGCTCCAAAAATTTCGTCGCATAACATTCTTAAAAAAACTTGTTCGTGGTCATCAATACTGATAAAAATAGCTCCATCATCAGACAACAACCGTTGCAACAGCTTCAGCCTTGGATACATCATACACAGCCACTTATCATGGCGGGAAAGATCTTCCCCTTCCTTACCTACGACTTCCCCCAGCCACTTTTTTATGCGCGGGTCATTGACATTATCGTTATAAACCCAGCCTTCATTGCCAGTGTTATATGGGGGGTCGATATAAATACATTTCACTCGCCCTTCATACTCCGGCAGCAGAGATTTCAATGCCAGCAGATTATCCCCATGAATAATCTTATTTTGACTTTTCTCTCCACCAAAAGTATACTGTTTCTCCAGCACATGAAAAGGTACATCCAAATGATGATTGATGACCTTATCTTTTCCTATCCACTGTAAAACTGGCATAATCGTTCCATACCTCTCTACAAGTCACTTTATCTCTTTATCTTCTTCAGCCTGCACTGTACTTGCACTCGTTTCAATCATCTGCGTAACAACGTGATTGAGTTCTGATGCTTTCTTGCTGGTGACAATCGACTTTCCTGTCCCCTGCTCTATCGCTTTTCTGGCGTCACCTGCTACCGTGCCGCCACGTTTCGCTACGGAAATACTTTGGTCAAATCCTTCTGGTTTTTCTGCCTCCGAAAATTCCCTCGTTGCTGTTTCAGCCAGCATATTAAGTACAAGTTCTGTCGTGCTCATATTATCCCGCAGGCTTTCCTTTTTCAATCCCTTGAGATTCTTATATTGCCGCGTAGACATACCGCTCCATGCCTTGGTGAGCTCATCAGTAAGGATTGCGAACTCTTTTCCCTGCTTTATCCCACGCGCTTTCCATTCATCGGTAAGGTCTTTACGGGCGCTGATAGCCATGAGCCGCTGATTTATCCATTCACGCGTATAACCCTTGCGCTCATACGTTGCTACCAACCTATCTGCAATCAGCTCAGGATCAAGCGTTTCGTCAATACGTTCCCTTCCTACCTGCGCCAACCACAACTTAAAAGGCTCGGCTTTTTTAGATGGAATGGACTGAATAAGCCTAAGGAGCTGTTCTGTATTCGCTACATCTGTTAAACGTCTTTTGCCATCTGCCGCCTTCAATTTCAAACCGTGACAATTTGTCACGGTTTCATTTCCCTCTTTCTTCAATCGCTGTTTAAGCTTACGCCAATAGGCCGGAGGGTCCTTGCTTTCCACTAGTATTCCTACCACATCTACTACTGAAAAATACCATTCCTCTTCTTCCTCATTCCAAGCCGTCCGAATAGGCTGGTCTTCGAACAACTGCAAGCGATCGTTTTCCATAGACATTTTCCCAACCTGCCTTTCTTACGTCATCATCATACCGATTTACCGAATCCTATAAATACCGTGCAAGCGCAATGACCGCCCTCTCATTATCTTATATATTATCTTACATACTTCTTATCTTTTTTACAATCAAAACCAATCACTTATTCGCCCTGTCATCGATTTCCAAATTTATCCTTTGACATACTGGTTCGCCCGCCGTGTAGTCGAACAATACCGCCGTCTGTTGACGGGTCAATGTTTTGTCTTCTGCCTCCATTACATGGTAGCCAAAGATTTCAATATGGTACTTCTTGTTGACGTCCCGCCAGTTGGTAAATTCATAGCCCGGCAGGTACTCGCGTACGCGGCTCGGGGCGCCTTTCCAGAAGCCCGCGGTGATATCCTGATAGCGCTGGCGGTTCCAACCAAGATTCTCGGGACGGATGCGGCCGCCGTCGGCCAGCAGGGCATCAAAGCGCAGGAGATTGTCGAGCAGTTCTTCATCGAGGGCGTAGACTTCGCAGGCAAAGTCCCGCAGATAGCCATAGAGATTTTTCGTGCTATGGCCGATTTTATGGAACCCTTTTTTCTCCCACCAGTCGGTGAATTTCTGCCAGAAGGCAAAGGCATCGCCCGCCTCCTGCTCCCGGATGATATAGGCAGCGGTCTTGCGACAGCGGCCTGCGTTGTAGTAGAGCTCAAAGACCATCTCAAAGCTGTGGAACCAGCGAATCTCCCCATAGCTTAGGGCATCGGTCACGAGCACTTCATAGGGCGCCATCGGCATATACTGATAGCCATAGGGCGTTACGAGATTCATCATCGACGCCCCCTTGAGGAATTTCAGGAAACCGAGCTGCAGCATGTCCGTCTGCAATTCGTAGACATCGTTAAAGGAACGCTGGAACGACGCCATGCCTTCCCCGGGCAGGCCGATGATGAGGTCCACATGCAGATGCATATTGTGAAAACTCATGATGCGATTGATATGCGCCTTGATGTCCTGCCAGTGATTGACCCGGGAGACGGCCTTCAACACCTGCTCATTCGTGGACTGGATGCCGATTTCGAGCTGCACACGGCCCTTGGGCAGCTGGTTAAGCACCGTCAGCACTTCTTCGTCTAAATAGTCGATGGCCACCTCAAAATGAAAATTCGTGCGGCACGAATCCGGCAGGGCCAGCAAATATTTCAAAATCGGCAGGAAATGGCTCTTCTTGGCGTTGAACGTGCGGTCGACGAACTTTACCTGCCGCACATCATGGCGCACGAAAAAGTCAAGCTCGGAAAAAACGCGCGCAAGCGGCAGGAAGCGAACCCCCGCCGTCGCACAGGACAGGCAGTAAGCACACGAAAACGGACAGCCGCGCGACGTCTCATAGTAGAGAATGCGCTCGCAAATATCTTCCATTTCTTCTTCGCGATAGGCAAAGGGCACCGCGGCAAGATCTGCCACCGTCACATCATGCCCCTCATGAACGGCGCCATCGGCGCCGCGCCAGGCGATGCCGCGGATTTCTGACTGGTCAAGCAAGGCACTGACTTTTGACCGGTCAAATTGACAAGTCAAAAGCTGACTTGTCAATTGGCGGATTGACTCTTCGCCCTCGCCCCGCAGGACATAATCCACCATGGGAAATTCCCGCATAAAGTCCGCCGTGCCATAGGACACCTCAGGCCCACCACAGATAATAACGGTATCCGGAAGGGCCGCTGGCAGCAAACGCAGCAGCCGTTTTACCACCTCGATATTCCAGATATAGCAGGAAATCCCCAAGACTTTTGGCTGCTGCTCATAGATTTCCCCGAGCATGTCCAAAAGCTGATGATTGATGGTAAGCTCCAAAATCCGCGAGCCCGGCACGGCCTCGCGCAAATAACGAATGGCCAGGGACGTATGGGAATATTTGGCATTGATGCCCAGCCATAAAATATCTTCTGTCAAAATCGTTCTCCTTACTATAGCAAATGCTTTCTATATAATATCTACTTATTCTACCACATTACGCTTCCCCTTGGTATGTGTTATAATAATTGAGAACAACTTTCTAATAGAGAGGACGATAGTATGACAAATCAAAATAAATTAGCCCGCCGGGAGGACATTCCTGCAGCAGACAAATGGCATCTTTATGATATTTTCGCCACCCACGCCGATTGGCAAAAGGCCCGGGATGCCATCGAAGGTCAGCTGGAAACCATCCAGCAGTTTGCCGGAAAGCTCTCCGTCCCCCAGCAGCTCCTGGACTGCCTGACCGCCGTCGACACCATGGAAATTAATCTTAGCGCCGTCTTTGCCTATGCGCGCATGATGGCCGATACCGATACGACCAATCAGGAATATCAGGCCGATACCGCCAGCTGCCTGCCGCTCCTAGACAAAGCCTCGGCGGCCTGCGCCTTTATCGAGCCTGAGCTTCTGTCCCTGCCCGAAGAATCCCTGCGTACCATGGCCGGTAAACTACCGGGCCTAAAAAAATACCAGTTCCGCTTCCAGGACCTCTTGCGGGGCAAGGAGCATGTGCTGACCACGGAGCAGGAGGCCTTCCTCGCCCGCACCGGCGAAATCCGCGCCACAGCCCGCAATACCTACACGGTTATGACCAATGCGGATATGAAATTCCCTGACACTCTGGGCGAAGATGGCAAGCTTACGACCCTCTCTGAGAGCCGCTACATGCAGTTCATCCGCTCCCAGGATGGCAAAGTGCGCGCCGATGCCTTTCACAAGCTCTTTACCACCTATCTTTCGTTCCGCAACACCTTTGCCAGCCTCTACAGCTCCTCGGTGAAGGCCAGCCAGTTCCTAAGCACCACCCGCAAATATCCTTCGATGCTTGCTGGAGCCCTCGATGCGGGCAATATTCCCGTCAGCGTCTACGAGCAGACCATAAAGGTCACCCACGAGTTTTTGCCCGAGCTCCATCGCTACATGAAGCTCAAGAAAAAACTCTTAGGCGTCAACGAGCTCCATATGTATGACCTCTACGTGCCAGTAGTAGAAAAGCCGAAAACGCCGTATACCTACGACGAGGCCCGCCATATCTTAAAAGAAGCGCTGGCTCCCTTAGGCCAGCAGTATCTTGCCGACCTCTTTGCGGGTCTTGATGGCGGCTGGGTGGACCGTCTTGAAAACGAAGGCAAGCACAGCGGCGCCTACTCCTGGGGCGTCTATGGCGTGCACCCCTTCGTGCTCATGAGCTGGCACGATACCTACGATGCCGTCTCGACGCTGGCCCACGAGATGGGCCACAGCATGCACAGCTTCTACAGCGCCAAGAATCAGGAATACACGAACTCCGAATACACGATTTTCTGCGCTGAGGTCGCCTCCACCACCAACGAAAACCTGCTGCTCGAATACATGCTGAAGCATGCGGATGAAAAGGACCGCCTCTATTATCTAAACCTTTATCTCGAGCAGATTCGCACGACGGTCTTCCGTCAGGTGCTCTTTGCCGAGTTTGAAAAACTCACGCACGAAGCCGTCGAAGCAGGCGAGGCTTTGACCGCCGACAAGCTCGAAGGAATCTGGATGGACCTCAACCGCAAGTATTACGGCGAAGGCGTCGTGCTCGACGACGAGCTGCGCGCCGAGTGGTCGCGCATCCCGCACTTCTACCGTCCGTTCTACGTCTACCAGTACGCGACCGGCTATGCAGCCGCCATGACGCTCTCCGAGAAAGTCCGCACCCAGGGAGAAGCCGCCCAGCAGGCTTATCTTGGCTTCCTCGCTAGCGGCGGCAGCGACTACTCCATCAAGCTGCTGCAAAACGCCGGCGTCGATATGACGAGCCGCGAGCCGTTTGCCATCACGTTCCGCAAATTCAGCCAGTGTCTCGATCAGCTTGAAAAAATTATCAAATAATTTCCGGCTGTCAAGGTTTACTACTTGCAACCTGTGGGAATTTATGCTAGAATACTTGTATTGTGTTGTTAGGGGTAACTATGCTCCTACGTTAAGGAGGTGTAACACATGGCAAGTGTTTGCGAAGTTTGTGCAAAGGGTCAGCTGTCTGGTAACAACGTCAGCCATTCCCACCTGAAGACGAAACGTGCTTGGAAACCGAACATCCAGCGTGTCCGCGCTGTTGTTGACGGCGAGGTCAAACGCGTCAACGTCTGCACGCGCTGCCTGCGTTCCGGTAAGGTTCAGCGTGCCCTCTAATTTGCGCATAATATCAAAAGCTGATATATCATAAAGAAAGCGAAAGAGCTCGTCTCTTTCGCTTTCTTTATTTTTTTATAAAAAAGGCGTGATGCCCAAAGCCAATCAAATGCTTTGGGGCATCACGCCTTCCAATACGCAACGGCACATCACCGAAGCGCGATTGGGTACATTCATCTTCTTGCAGATAACATAGACGTGCTTCTTGACGGTGCTCTCTGCACTGTTCACGCGCTCACTGATCTGGCGATTCGACCAGCCACGGCACAACAATCCTGTGATTTGAATTTCCCGTTCCGTCAGCCCAAACCGCTGTTTTAACACCATCCGGATTCGCTGATTTTCGTCATTCTGTGGATGAAACTGATATAAACGCTGGGCGACATGCGGCTCAATACAGCGAAGCTTCATCAGCTCTAAGTCCGTGAAATTCCCCATTTCTTTGGGACGCAGCAGCCCGAATTTTCCGAGCAGCAGATCGTTTTTTACCAGCCATAACTTGCAACTGTAATGCATGCCAATCGGCTTCCGCACCTGCTGATAAAAATCCGAACTCTGCAGGAATTCTTCGCTTAACACATCGGTATCGCGGAACACCAACGACTCCTTGCGCCACTCCAACGACCGGTAGGGATAGGATTTCCCTAAGCGGATCGCTTTAGCTGACATTTCCTCAAAACTCGGTGCGTCTGGGCTCCACTTGTAGCTAATGGGCTTCACATGACGTTTATCATCAGCTTCATTCCGCATGATAAAGGAAACACCACAAGCAAACGGGACCAAGCTTTCTAACGCTTCAAACACAGCCTGCCGATATTCATCTACGCTGGCCTCATAACATTTCAGCACAGCCATAGTCATCACGTGGCATTCATTTTCATCCAAATAAAGCATATCCCTTGCCTCTCTCATCTCTTTTTCTCACTTCATTATACCCTCATTATCCCCATTTTGCTATAACGAAAATCCTTGACTCAGTTCGGGTCATCCGTCCTCTTTCGTACAAATGAAAGAAGCGAGCCCCTCAAGGCTCGCCTCCAAAAAACATATAATCCCCTATACCAATCAGCTTCCCCAAGCCTCATAGCAACCATCGAAGAATCGTTCCTCAAACGTACCAGGAACCATTCATCCCTCATAATCCATTCCGACGGCTCCTCTATTATAATGAAACTTTTTCGGCTTTACAATGCATCGGTAGTAGGCGTAATTATTTTTCTACCACTTTAGTAGTATAAATTAGGCAAAATCTGCGAACTGATTCAGCTCCCGCCGAATGCGCCGCCAATCCGGACAGTATGCATCCATCCTTGCCTTGAAGGCCGGACCGTGATTATGCACCCAGAGGTGCGTTAATTCATGCAGCATGACATACTCTAGTGCCTCCGGCTTATACTTAGCCAGCTGCAGATTGAGCCAGACGCGGGCCTTCACGATATTGCAAGTCCCCCAGCGCGTCTTCATGTTGCGGATACGGCATTCGGCGGCTTTTTTGCCAACGATAGCTTCGCAGCGAGGCAAAAGCTTGGGAACCGCCTGTTCCAGCTGACGGCGGTAAAGCCCATTGACGATTTCGCGCCGCTGTTCCACCGTCGCATAGGCAGGAACCGTGAGGACAATCCGTGCATCCCTGCAAACCACCGAAGCCTGACGACCAGCCGAATCGCGTACCACGAGATCATAATAGACACCCCAAAGCGGGATTTTATCGCCCGTCTGATATTGACGGGTCAATTTTTGCGTCTCCGCCTTTTCCCGGATGGCCTGCTGTTTTTTTTCGACCCACGGCCAGTGCTTGCCCAAAAACTCGGTAATGCGTTCACGCTTCATGCGCATAGGCGCGGTTACCTCAATGCGGCCAGCAGGCTTTTGCACCCGCAGATACATGTTTTTGATTCGCTTGCGTTTAAGGTATATCACCTGTCCGGCAAACGGAAAGATTTCCTCGGTCATTACTTCCGGCGCTTTTCGGACTCGTCAAAAATCGCCTGCAGTTCCTCGCCCGAAAACTCGTATTTCTCATTGCAGAAATGGCAGCAGACTTCGGCATGACCATCGTCGACGAGCGTCTGCAAATCGTTTTTGCCCAGGCTCAAGAGAACTTCGCTGATGCGCTCCTTCGAGCACTGGCATTTAAAGGCCAAGTCCGTTGTCGTCATGTAGTTGACGTCAAAGCCCTGCAGGAGCTCGGCGATGATGCCTTTAGCATCGAGGCCGCGCTCGACCATATGCGAAACGGAATTTACCGTGCGCAGATTGGCCTCAAGCTTATCGATGCATTCATCGGTCGCATCGGGTAGCGGCTGGATGATAAAGCCGCCGGCACCAATGCATTTGAAATCGGGATTTACCAGCACGCCCAGGCCGACACTCGACGGCGTCTGCTCGGAAACGTAGAGATACTTCGTGAGGTCATCGGCAATCTCGCCATCGGTGATTTCCGTGCTGCCCGTAATCGGGTTCTTGAGTCCCGTAAAGCGCGTAACCGACACCATGCCCTTGCCGACACCGCCGCCCACATCGATTTTGCCGAGGCTGTTGAGCGGCAGATTGACATGCGGCTCATCGATATAGCCACGCACAAAGCCCTCAGGCGTTGCATCCGCCGTGACTTTTCCGAGCGGGCCATCGCCATCGAATTTTATCGTCAGTGCCTCTTTGTTCTTGAGGTTGGCCGCCATCAACAGCGCCGCCGTCATCGTGCGGCCAAGAGCAGCCGCCGCTACCGGATAACAATCATGACGGCGGATTGCCTCATTGACAAGGTCCGTCGTGACTGCCGCATAGATGCGCACGCCCTCCGCCGTTGCTTTTACTAAATGGTCTTTCATGAATATTTCCTTCCTAAAAGGCCTTCCCCGCTGGGGAAGGCTAATCTTTAAATCGTATGTTGCATAAGCACTTCATCCGTATCGATATCGTAGATCCGGATCGTGCGGTCTTCGAATACCGCAAAGGTATTGCGGCCATCTTCCCGCTTGGAGAGCGCCGCCGAACCAGGATTTAAGAATACGGTCTTGCCACGCTTTTCCAGCACCGTCGTATGGATGTGGCCGCTGATGAAGAGATCCGCCTTTAAATGGGCCGCCATCTTGT
>NZ_JAILKR010000095.1 GCF_024693525.1 Selenomonas sp.
GGCTGGTATCCGTGAGCACTTCATGGCTCATCCGGAGCACTTCGATCCGCGTCAGTATGTTGCTGATGGCCGTTCCTACATCAAAGAGCTCGTTGAGCACAAGATCAAAGAGGTTCTCGGTTCCGACGGCCGTGCACCGGAAATCCTTGCGCTCATCAACAAATAATTTGTTGCAAGCCGCTTAAACAAAGCGTAAAAGACCTGCAAGTAAGTTCTAATGGACTTGCTTGCAGGTCTTTTTTTTGTGACGGATTATTTTTTGCTGTCTGTTTTGGTTTTAGGCTTATTCCTGCTGTTTAGCGGAAAAAGCTGGGCCGCAGAATTTGAGCCGGTTTCTTATACGGCTTATACGTCGCTGTTCTGGCTGAAGGAGGCCGGCGTGCCGGAGGCGGCAGATTTGATGCCAGGCCCTGTCTGCATTACTATGGACGGCCTGATGATGTATCTGACCCATGAACAGCAGGCCAGCGTCTTGCAGAATATCAAAGCTATTTTGCAGAAACATGGTGGCTGCTATATTACTACGGACTTTTCTGCCCGCGATTTTGTCATGGACGCGTCCAAAGTGGTTTATGGGGCGAAACATGCCCGTGAAGTCTATCGTGAATCGGCCAAGGTTTATGAAGATATTACGGATGCAGATTTCGATGAGAAGTTTCTTGCCAATGATGAAGAAGCCACGAGATTCATTACCGCACAGGGGGTAAAGGTGCAGCGAATACCGCTGTTCAGCCAGCCGACAACACTTTACAGCGAAAAGGGCTTGGATAAGCAGCAGTTGCAACGATTGGATAGCATGAAGAATGCGGCCATCGTATGGCTGATAACATGCGAATCCAGGAGGATGATAGAATAAGAAAAATGACATCTGACAAAATTGACTGCTTTTGCATTAGAGTGCGTCCATGCTGAGCGCACATACAAAAATCCCAGAATGTAACAAACATTCTGGGATTTAAACGCTCACTTAAATCGTGCTGCTCTGTAAATCCGTCAGTACCACTTGACTGTCATGGGAGAAAATTCCCCACTGATGCTCAGGCAAGCCATACATACGTGTACTCAAGGCCATTTGATCATTGATATAGAGCACGGCTACGGTACCATCCAACAGCAGCGTAAAATCATAACGCTCCCCCTCCTGCAAACGAACGGGCACTGCTAATTCGGGTTTTGCCTTCCCAATGCGGGCCGTATCCGTATTGTAGAAAGCCACCTGCTGCTTGGATGGGTCAAATACCAAGTTGAGCGCGCCTGTCTGATTCGGACCAACCTGGAACATAAGTCCAAAGGTTCCCTGCTTTCCTGCCGGGGTAAAATGTCCGGTTATTTTCCGCATTCCCTCTATTTTCGGCATCACGACATTCGCAAAACCTTTTCCCTCAAAGCGATAGCTTTTGGCATCCACGCTTACCGTTCCGCTTTGCGTAATCGGCACCAGCTTCTCATCCTGCCGCAACTGCTTCGTAATCTTTTCCACTGGTACCGGATAAAGTGTCCCATCATCATGCTGCTTGAGTTGATGCGCTACGAGATTGCCTGCCCAATCGGTCAGCTTCTTGTCCTGCTTATCGGCCTTAGTTGGCGTCCAACCTACCAGATATAGATTCTCTTTATCCTGTGCCAGTTTGCCAGCATAGAAACCACTGGCATCAAAGTAATCACGTTCCGGCTTCACAAAGGGGCCTTTTGAATCTTTTGCCATCCGGTAATGTACCACACGGGAAGGCCACTGATCCGAAAACGTCAGATACCAGTAATCACCATATTTAACCAAGGTCGGACACTCCATATTCGCAGAACTTCCCATATCATTTTCAAAGAGGATACCTTTATCTTCCCAGTGCTTCAAGTCCTTCGATGTGTAACGGGCAATTACGCCGCGTGCCTTTTTGCTGCGCGTCGTAATGAGCATCCAGTATTCATCATAATCCGCATTATAGAATACATTCGGATCGCGGAAGGTATCATCATAAACATACGGTTTGCTGCCATGGAACGTATCCTCTGGCAGTTTTTGCCAACTTACCAGATCCCGGCTAACCGCATGCATGATATTTTCTTTGGGCATGCTTCGCCAGTTAAAGCCTGTATAGAACGCATGATAAAGACCATCTTTATCCTTTACCACCGAACCGGTTCCTAAAGCTGAGTCCTTGGCAAATTCATTTTCCGTATCATACGGAATAACCATACTATCCTGCTGATAATCGACAAAATCTTTCGTGGTCAATAAGCTCCAAGGATGAAAACCGACCTCCCCATCACGCATATCCTCCAGATAAAAGATGCGGAACTGTTCTCCATCGTAATACGGCATCGTATCGCCTACCCAGCTGTAACCGGTATCGGGGAAAATCGACGGATAGGCCAACGCCGGAGAATTCATAAAACCAAAACTCGAAGCTGCCAGCATCGCTGCCAGGATTTGTTTTTTCATAACCTGCCATCCTTTCATCCTAAATACTGCTTAGAAATATACTTCCCACTGCGTACGGAAGAAGCTGTAATGATTCCTTTTCCCTGTAAGTTTTCCTTGACCTGCATCAAATAGGCCTTGCTTGCCAAACGTATAATTGACCAGCAGCTTCGTATTGCGTACGGGTACGAAATCAGCACCAATGCGGACACCATTGAACTCACCGGCACGATACTGCCATGGCTTATCGGGAGCATCCGGATTCTGCTGTTTCAGTTCCTCTTTATAATCGCCATGCGTCGGGTCAACGATATCATCGTTAAACCAATTTGTCATTCCGGTATGACCACGCTGCAAATACTTTTTGATATAGATATCAAAAGAACCAGGGATATCAGCCCGCGCCTCTTTGTATTGCAATTGCATGAAATGCGACTTATTCAACGAGTTTGAATCCGATTTAGCTAATGCGGCCCAGAATTTCAAATCGCGATTGAGTTTTGTATCAAAGCCGAGCGAGAACGTCTTGCGCCGCAAATTATCATTCCGCCGCGTTATGCGTCCGTAATGCGTATTGATATTGGTGTTTTTCGCCACAGGGATTTCTCCTATCAACGACAAAACCCGTACATTGCCACTGCCGCCTTCTGCCCAAATATCCAATTTATTTTCCGTATCGCCATAAAAAACCTTGCTATACGTATTACCAGAATTCAGCGTAAAGTTGGCCTTGCGTCCCCATCTTGTCGGTATGCCATAAGATGCCTGCCAACCATCGATTTTTTCATCAAACGTAAACTTATACGGGGATTGCAGATAATAGCGGCCGAGCTTAACATTCACATCCCCTACCCGGCCATCCGCATAAAGCTGCAGTACCGGACGGGAGTATTTCTTGCCTCCTGGTGCATCAAAACCACCATCGGCTTCATACGCTCCATGATTCGTGGAAAGACTATCTTCAAACTCATGCTCACTATGAAAGGACCAACGCTCATTGATTCGATGATTGACAAACAGGTTGAGCCAGACAGACTTTCGATTGGTCCCCTTGAAATCTGCAAAATGCTGCTTATCCCAGCGGAAGCGTCCATAACCATGGATATCCACCCGTGGTTCATTGGTCTTTTTCTCTACCTTAGTCATTCGCTTTTCCAGGCTTCCCAACTGCGCATTCAGCCTTTTCTGCAATTCCTGTGCCTGATATAGCTGCTGCTCCAATTCCTTATGTAAAGTCTGCAACGACTCCTGCGTCACAGGTTCCGCCGCAGCTGCAGCCTGTCCTGTCCCACCTTGTTCGCTCATCACATTTGCCGCTGCTAAAGGCTGTGCTCCCACAGTTCCATAAGTCCCCAATGCGAGCGCCGGCACCAAACCATAAGCTAGAAAATTCTTCTTCATATATTTTCCTCCCCTGGCAGAAAACAATCAAAAACGTCCCTGCGGCCATTCGGCAGTCAGGGACGCTAGCTTCTATCTATCCTCTCAGGCTTCTAGCGGCTGACCTGCCACATCTTTATCGTCTTTTTTCAGGATAAAAAATGCATACAACGTAGCACAGATAACAATTCCTGCAATAATCAGGAATGTATTCTGGTAACCGATATTATCGCGCAAGCTGCCGAGTGGCACCGAAAAGATAATGCCACCTACAGAAGCTGCAATCTGGAAACCTACCATATAGAGCGTAGCCGATACGCGCGTGTCAAAATGAAGCGTAAAGTAACGGAAAATGGCCAGGACAAAGAGAGCCGTTTCCGGGGCATGCAAAAGTTTGATGAGACCAATCCCCAGTGGCGTCGAAGCTAAACCGCATCCACCGATACGGCAGACCATGATCAGGCAGCCTAACAGCAGCGCACGACGCACGCCAATCCGTTTCATCAAGATTGGCACCAATCCCATCATGACGAACTCCAAAAACACCTGAACCGAATTCAAAATACCATAGGCCTGCTGTCCTTCCTCAGGCGTAGCAAAGAAGCGCGTGAAAAATTCAGGGAACATCTGCTGGTCAAACACGGTGTAAAACGTCCAACTCAGGATAACAAAAATGATAATCCGCCAAAGATCCATAATGCCAAAGACCTGAACAATCTCCTTGATGGATGGCGATTTCGTCGCCTTATCGCGCTCCTCACGATTCTCATACTTCGCAACATTTTCTTCTTTGTTTTCCGGTTTTACAAACACCAGGATAGCGAGCAGTACCGCCGACACCGCGGAACCAGTCCAAAAAACCAGATAAGGATTAATGGTAAAGAGGAATCCAGCTGCCAGCGCCGAGATGGCATAGCCAAAAGATCCCCACGCTCTAGCTTGCCCATACTCAAAGCTATAACGACGGCTGAGTCGTTCCGTTACTGCCTCAAATACCGGGCAGGCTGCCAGATAAGCCACCGCCAAATATACCGCTCCTACCATCGCACCGACGTAAAAATTGCTGGCCAGCATCGGCACATAAACCCAGGTAAAAAATGGTGCCAAAAGGACTTGGCAGCCTACCATTGCCATAAGTAAATGCTTTTTTAATCCCAACTTATCCTGAATGGAACCATAAACAAACATCAACACCAAAGCTACGGCTGAACCAAACGTGTAGATTGTTCCCACTTGAGCTCCCGTAAATCCCTGCTTGGACGTCAGCCAAATCTGGAAAAATGACCACCAAATCCCCCATCCAGCAAAGAACAAAAGAATTTCCAGTGAACCCGTCCGATAAAACGGATTTTTTAGTGCCTGCATCAAAATGTTTTGCATGATTGTTGTTCCCCCTTAAGTTACCTCAATCAATAAAGATTAGATTCACTCTCTAACCGCCATGCTTTCGTCTGATTGGCCGACTTTGCCAGCAAACGGCAAGTTACATCATCTTGCCAATACATACGCTCGGTAAACGTCAATTCCCCATCATCAACGAATATTTCTGCTGAACTCTTATCAAGGAAAATCTGCAATTTGAGAGGCCCTTCTGACCGCCGCCAAGCCGCCCGTTCGCCATCCTCTGTATTGCGGTTCAAAACCAGCCGTCCACCGGGTTCCAGGCTGAGCTGCAGATTCCTGCTGCCATCGGTAAGCAGGAGCAGCACGCCTTCCGCCTTATCCGCAAAGGTCAGTTTCAATTCAGCCACTTTCCCCAGTTTATAATCCTGCTGCGCTTCGAGCTGTCCATCCAGCAGCACTTCCTGCCGCAGTCCCTTGAGCTCTGCTACTGGTTTTTGGACGAGATACCCATCCTTTACCGATAACTCACGCGGAAGTGTCAGAGCACCCGCCCAGCCATCTTCGATTTCCGGCATAGATGAATCCCAAGCATTCATCCAAGCTATCATCACACGTCTTCCATCCGGTGTCAACATCGTTTGCGTTGCATAAAAATCATGTCCGTGATCGATTTCCACAAAGCCATGATGCGCCAGCTTTTTCTCTTCTACATGTCCCAGCAGGTAGCCCGTCTGATTCAAATTGCGGAAACGATCGCCATCCGCCTCCACCCCCTGTGGGGACATCAACAGGATATCTGCGCCATCCAGGTGGAAAAAGTCCGGACATTCCCACATATATCCTTCTTTTTCCTTCGAAACTGCCTTGCTTAGTTCTGTTACCTCCTGCCAGTGCAATAGATCCGGCGAACCATAGATCAAGGCACGCCCTAGACCATCGGTTGCCTGACTCCCCAACACCATGTAAAACATATCGCCATCCTGCCAAACCTTTGGATCACGAAAATGCTTCGTATTACCCGCTGGTGTTTTGAGTACCGGATTGGCACCATACTTCGTGAAATGGATGCCATCCTCACTCCAGGCCACACGCTGATCCTGATAAAAATCTTCCGGATCTACTGCATTCGGCGTATGATGTCCTGTATAGACCAGCCAGAGCTTATCCTCATAAACTACTGCACTGCCGGAAAAGCAACCGTTCTCATTTTCATCAGGTGCCAGTGCTACCGGCAGCGTCTCCCAATGCACCAAGTCGCGACTACGTGCGTGTCCCCAATGCATCGGCCCCCATTCCGCAGCATATGGGTAATACTGATAGAAGATATGATACCAGCCTTTAAAAAAGGAAAAACCATTCGGATCATTCATCCAGCCGCCTGGTGTCATTAGATGATATCCCAATCGATATCGCTGATTCGTGATTGCCATCGGCGTTTTCATAAGCATGCGCTCCTTCATCTATTTGGATTATTGTTTTGTTCTTTTGAACCGGTTCATTGAACCGGTTCAAAATGTATTTTAGACTTATTTGCATCGATTGTCAATGGTTTTGAAATAATTTATTTTGTTTCTTTATTCTGACAATATGCAAAGACTCAACAAAAAAAAGGAGAAACCTGTCTGCTAACAAGTTTCTCCTGCCAATAATGTCGGCGGCAATATCCATGGTGAATCATCGGGCCTGCCGTTTATGAACCCCACTATTTTCTTTACCGCCAACTCCGCCAGTTCCTTGATAGGTTGGCGCACCGCGGTCAACTTATAAATACCACTTTGCGTAATATCCGTACCATCATAAGCCACCAGCTTCAACTGATCCGGTATCTTTATTCCTTTCCGCACAGCTACCTGCAGACAGCTGGCCACCGATACATCCGAGCCTAATATCCCATCCACATCGCGGTACTTAGCAAAGATCATCTCTGCCAGTTGCAGGGACTCTTGAAAGCCAAAGCTATTCCATGGCAATGGCACGATATCCGTACGAACCCCATGTTTCTGCATGACAGCATTAAAAGCCTGATGATATTCCCCCGCCGGTGTCTTAACCATCTGCGAACCGGCTATCTGTACGATATGACGGCAGTCATGCTGCAGAAAAGCCCTGGCCGCGAGCTGCCCGCCCAGTACATGATCGGCATGCACAATAGGTATTTCTGGACTTAGATAGCGGTCAAATGCCAGAATCGGCTGTTTGATGCCCTGATAAAGAGAAGTATCCAAGGAATGCGCCCCCATGATAATGCCATCCATATTTTGACGCTGCAGCATATCGATAAAGACATGCTCCGCATTTTCCTTTTGCTGAGTACAGCAAAGCATTGTTTTATAGCCCTGATGATACAGGGATTCCTCGATTGCCTCCACTAACTCGGCAAAAAAGGGATGCGCTACCGTTGGCACGATAATCCCGACAGTCATCGTACGCTTCAATGACAGGTTGCGCGCCATCTCACTGGGTATATATTGCAGCTTTTCTACCGCATCCTGTACTTTTTTCCGTATCTGCGGGGACCCGTAATCCGTGTGGTTCAGCACCATGGAGACCGTTCCTACCGACACGCCAGCCTCCCGTGCTACATCCCGAATTTTGGCCATATATGCTCCTCCCATCTTCCAACTGCTTTATCCTAACCATGCCAAGCCTCACGAAAAATACTCGGCATGCCTAGTATACCATAAATTGACCGATCAATTCGAGCCATTTCATGATAAGCCGCCTTTATACCATTTCCTTGCTGATCATCAGCCTGTTACAACCATCACGGTATTCATACTGCATGCTATCGACATTATTCCTGGCCAGGAAAATCCCCAGGCCTCCCCCTTTCCGCTCCTCGAATCGCAAAATCAGATCAGGGTCCTGCCGTTTCAATGGATTATTCGTCATCAATAAGTATTTTTCCTGCCCATCAAGCGACTCCCTCTTCATCTAAATCTGATGGAGCAATGGGATAACACGCCCCTAATAACAGCGGCGGACCATCGACTTGAAATAGTCGGCAGTCCGCCCTTTGTGGTAAGTTCAGTTACTTTAGAAGACGCAAGACTTGTGTCACCGTCTGTTTGAGGTTCAAACGGGTCGTTTTTTCTTCCATAGCCTCCTCAACCGTCATTGGCATATGGAGGATGGGGAAATAGGCATCAATCCCATGTTGATTGACCAGTTCAGCATCCGGAAGCGCACAGCCGCAAACCGCTACGGTCTTTACCTGTGCATGCAACGCATGTGCCAGTTTGCCCACGCCAGCTGGCCCTTTTCCCATAGCTGTCTGGCCATCCATACGCCCCTCTCCCGTAATCAGCAGATCAGCAGTCTTCAAAGCCCGACGAATGCCAATTGTCTCCAGGCATAGTTCCGTGCCAGGTATCAGTTCTCCTCCTAAGAACGTTTGAAATGCAAACCCAAGGCCACCCGCTGCTCCAGCTCCTGGCACATTTGCCCCTTGTGCAGGAAGCATCCTTTCTACTAAATCAGCAAAACGATGTATGGCTTCATCCATGCTTTTGACAATTTCCTCGGAAGCTCCTTTTTGCGGACCGAAAACTACGGAGCATCCCTGCTCTCCATAAAGTGGGTTGGTCACATCACAGGCAATGCGGAATCGGCATTCTTTAAGCCGCTCATCCACCTGGCTTCCGTCGATTGCCGCCACGTCGGTCAGGTTTCCGCCACAAATCCCCGCAAGTTTTCCATCTGCCTTGTAAAACTTCCAGCCCAAAGCGGTCAGCATCCCCAGCCCGCAATCATTGGTGGCACTGCCTCCAATCCCGATGATAAAATCCCTGCAACCATCCTCCATTGCCTGCAGGATCAGTTCTCCCAGTCCATATGTCGTCGTGTAAAGCGGGTTGCGTTTAGCCAGTGGCACCTTGGTAAGTCCGGCAGCATCTGCCATCTCAATCACAGCCAGCCCAGCCTCCGGAACCCGTCCATATCGGCTGGCAACCGGTGTTGCCAAAGGCCCTGTAACCGTAGTCGGCACAATTGTTCCCTGTAAGCCCTCCACCAAAGTATCCACAGTTCCCTCGCCCCCGTCAGCCAGGGGGAACACCTCCACTACAGCTTCGGGCAAAGCAGCCAACACCGCCTCTTGGGCCGCCTGTCCAGCAGCCAGGGATGACAAACTTCCCTTGAATGAATCAATCGCAATAACGATATGATCAAGTTTCATCGTAATCAACTCCCTCTCTTGCACAAAAATGACCAAACCATCCCAACATACGTAAAGAGGCTGCACAAATCTGCACAGCCTCTCGATTCCAATATGAATTTATTTCTTTACCCAATAGTTGATGCGGAGCTCATCGCCCACTTTGATATCACGATGCAGGAGCCAATCATTCAGTTCCTTGATGCCAGCGGTAAACTCGCGAATCTCACGCGGACCATAATTATTCTTTGCCATATATTCCTTGGCAACACTGTCCAGCGTATCGCCCTGGGCTACTGTGTATACCGTTTCTACTAATTCGTAATTTTTTGCAGCTGCCTCACAATCCATGCCGGTAAAACCGACGAACACGACAGCCATCAACATGACCAACGCCTTCTTCATTTTGGGTTCCTCCTGTAAAACGAATGAATAAAATTAGTGCAAATGAACTGGATTTCTTTGTGAACATCCTTGATTTGTGACTTGATTATATTCCTTTTTTCCCCCCTTGGCAATAGTTTTTTCATAAAAAATCCAGATTTTTTACATGTTTTTTCCAGATATGCTTCAACCCGCATAAACACAAGGGTTATCGCACTTTTTTGTCATAGTATTCGACATTATGTTCCCCTTAAAATTCGCTTAAAAAATAAATCCGATATTTTTTATAGGCATTTGCTATTGACAGATTTACAAGTTTACAGTAATATAAGAATCATCTTCTTTAACATACTTATTCTATATGTTTACTTTGATTTCAATTCCATACCAACGGTCAATCGAATTATCAAAGTCAAAAGTCAATTGTCAACTGTCAAAAGGAGCGGTCCATATGTCAACGAACCAGCATCAGCCCCACGAGCATTCCCACAACCATCCCCACCATCATCCCCACCCTTACGATACTGTCCACGAACATGCCGACTGGCATACCCACGACCATAACCCGCAGCATCCCCATGTCCATGGCGGTGTCAAGGACTATATGATGGCCGTGGCCGAGTATCGCAAGACCTTTGCCTCCAAGCAGGATGTCCTAGAGCAGACGCCGGATCCGGCCGTGCGGGAGATGATGCTGCGCCTAGAGCAGCTGGGCCATGACACGGTGTTTGACCGCTTTGACCAGCAAAAGCCGCAGTGTTCCTTTGGCCTTGGCGGTGTCTGCTGCAAAATCTGCAACATGGGGCCCTGCAAGATTACGCCCAAGAGTCCCCGGGGCGTCTGCGGCGCCGATGCCGACCTCATCGTTGCCCGCAACCTGCTGCGCAGTGCTGCCGCGGGTGTGGCCCAGCATGGCGTCCATGCGCGGGAGATTCTCTTGTCGCTAAAATTCATTGCCGAGGGCAAACTCAATCTGCCTTTGCTTGGCGAAAAGAAAATGCGGGAGGTCTGCAAGGCCTTCGGCATCGAAACCCGCGGCCAAAGCGCCCGGCGCCTTGCCGGCAAACTTGCCGATGTACTGCTGGCTGACCTGTCTCGGGCCCTGCCCGATGAATACAAGACCATCAAGGCGCTAGCCCCGACCGAGCGACAGAAAGTCTGGAAGGATTTGGATATCCTGCCCATCAGCGCCTACAACGAAGTCTTTGATGCCTATCATCGCACCGGCGTGGGCACTGATGGCGATTGGCAAAGCATCATGAAACAGTTCCTGCGTTGCGGCCTGGCCTTCTGCTTTACCGGCGTGGTCGCCTCCAACATCGGCACGGATGCCATGTTTGGCACGGGCCATCGGGCCACCTCCAAGGTTAACATTGGAGCCCTCAAAAAGGGCTATGTCAACATCGCCGTCCACGGCCACCTGCCGACGCTGGTCAGCGAAATCGTGCGCATCGGCCACACCAAGGAATTTATCGACCTAGCTCAAAAGCACGGCGCCAAGGGCATTCAGTTCTACGGCATCTGCTGCTCGTGTCTGTCGGCTATGTATCGCTATGAAGGGGTCATCCCCCTATCCAATGCCGTCGGTGCGGAGCTGGTTCTCGGCACTGGGGCGTTAGACCTCTGGGTAGCCGATGTACAGGACGTCTTCCCCTCCATCATGGACGTTGCCAAGTGCTTTAAAACCACGGTGGTGACCACCAGTGATTCGGCGCGGCTGCCAGGAGCGGAACACTATGCCTACGACCACCATCATGCCAATATCGGCGATACCGAAAAACTTGCCCGCCAGATTGTCACCCGGGCCATCGAAAGTTTTGCCGCCCGCCGGGATGTACCGGTATTCATTCCCGCCTACGAAGTCACGGCGGATGTGGGCTTTACCGCCGAAAACATCGCCGAGCAGTTCCCGGGCTATCACGCCTTGGCCCGGTCTCTCAAGGAGGGAACCATTCGCGGCATCGTCAACATGGTCGGCTGCAGCAATCCTCGAGTGGTTTACGAAAAGGCCACCGTCGACGTGGCCGAGGAACTTCTCAAAAACAACATCTTGATTTTCACCAACGGTTGCGCTTCTTTCCCACTGCTAAAACTCGGTTTCTGCAGCAAGGCCGGCGCCGCCAAAGCCGGCAATTCCCTGCAGGAATTTCTGACCGCCCACGATTTGCCGCCAGTCTGGCATATGGGCGAGTGCATCGACAACACCCGCGCCTCGACGGTATTTGGCGGTATTGCTGCCGCCAGCCAAACGGCCATCAAGGACATGCCCTACGCCTTTGCCAGCCCTGAATGGTCAAATGAGAAAGGCCTTGATGCCTCGCTGGCCTTCCGGCTCTTTGGCATCGACTCCTATCACTGCGTAGAGCCGCCAGTTCAAGGCTCTGCCAACGTGGAGCGATTTTTAAAGCACGACACGAAAGCCACCTTGGGCGCCGTCATGAACGTCAATACCGACCCTAAAGGGCTGGCCGCCCAAATGGTCGCCGATATCGAAGCCCAGCGCCAGAAACTTGGCTGGAACTAAGCTGCCGCCAGAAAAGGAGAACTGCCTATGAAACGAATCCTCGCTATCCTTACCATCCTGCTCACGCTATTTACGGCTGCTGGCTGCGGCCAGTTGCCAGATGCGCCACGCGCAAAAAAGGATGGCGTAAAAACCATCCGCATCGCCTATCTGCCGATCACGCACGCCCTGCCTTTATTTGCGGCCAAGGAACTACAAACGGCAGAGGGCCCGGTAAAAATCGAACTCATCCAATACGGCTCTTGGCCTGAGCTCATGGATGCTCTAAACACCGGCAAAGTCGACGGCGCCTCGGTGCTGGCGGAACTTGCGGTAAAGGCAAAAGAACAGGGCATTGACGTAAAGGCCGCGGCCCTTGGCCATCGCGACGGCAATGCCATAATCGTCGATAACGACATCCAAAAGCCCGCAGACCTCAAGGGTAAGGTCTTTGCCATCCCGCACAAACAATCCTCCCATAAACTGCTTCTTGACCAGCTGCTTACACGAAACGGCCTGACGGAAAAGGATTTGACCGTTGTCGAGATGTCACCGCCAGAAATGCCCGCCGCCCTTGCCACCCATCAGATTGCTGGCTACTGCGTAGCCGAGCCCTTCGGTGCCAAATCCGTGGTGCTTGGCAATGGCCACGAACTCATCCCGGCCCAAGAACTTTGGCCTGACAGTATCTGCTGCCTGTTGGTCTTTAATGGAGAATTTTTAGCGGCCAATCACGATTTGACCCGTCAATTTGTCCAGCAGTACAAAGAGGCCGGTAAGTATCTTACGGAGCATCCCGAGGACCAAAAGACCATTGCCCTAAAATACCTCAAGGCCAAGGATAAAATCCTTGACCTCTCCCTTCAATGGATTTCCTACGACAATCTTGCCATCCCGCGTAAGTCTTATGATGAGCTTATCACTCGCATGGAGTCGAGCCATCTTTTGACTAAAGCACCCAGCTACGAAGATTTTGTCGATTCCAGTTTGTACGAATAACTATTTCCCCGAAAGGCTGTGACTCTATGAAACATGCGATTCATCTTGGCGGAGCGTTGCTCCTGGTACTTTTAAGCTGGCAGGCCATCGCCTGGATAGGTGGCTGGAACGAAGCCCTTTTCCCCACCCCCTATCAAACGGTATATGGTTTTGCCGAAATCCTTGCCGATGGTGTCTTGCTAAAGGACATCGGCACGAGCCTCTACCGGTTCCTGCTGGGCTACACCACCTCGGTGGTGCTGGCCATGGCCTTAGGGCTGGTACTGGGCTGGTATCAAAACATCTGGGCCTTCCTCAATCCCATTGCCCAAGTGCTGCGGCCCATATCCCCCGTTGCCTGGCTCCCCTTTATCGTCCTCGTCTTTAGCATTGGCGATATGCCATCGCTCGTCATCATTTTCCTCGCAGCCTTTTTCCCGGTGCTGCTCTCCACCGTAGCCGCCGTTGCCACCATCGAACCGGTCTATCTAAAAGTCGCGCAGAACTTTGGCATCGGCCAGCCCCAAATCCTGACGAAAATCATCTTTCCCGCCATCTTCCCCCGCATTGCCACAGGGCTGCATCTGGCCCTAGGCACCGCCTGGGTCTTCCTCGTCGCCGGCGAAATGGTGGGCACCCAATCGGGCCTTGGCTTCCTCATCATCGATGCCCGCAACAACCTGCGGGCCGACCTCCTGATGACAGCCATCATCACCATTGGTGTGCTGGGCCTCCTGCTGGACAGCAGCATCACTTGGCTGGAAAAGCGCATTTACCGCCGTTGGGGCATCCCGGAAAGGAGTAACGCATGAGCTATATCGACATCCAAAATGTATCGCGAAATTATCCCAAGAACGGCCAGACCTTCCGCGCCTTGGACCAGGTAAATCTAAAGATTGACCGGGGCGAGTTCATCTGCCTGCTGGGCCCCTCTGGCTGCGGCAAAAGCACGCTGTTAAACATCCTGGCAGGCTTTGACAAGGTTTCCGCAGGCAATATCACCATCGGCGGCGCTCCGGTAACGAAGCCTTCGGTCAAGCATGTGACGATTTTCCAAAACTACGGCCTGCTGCCCTGGCGCACAGTTGAAAAGAATGTAGAGCTTGGCCTTGAGAGCCTCGCGGTTCCGGCGGCTAAGCGCCAGGAAATCGCCCAGAAATACCTTGACCTCGTAGGACTCAAGGACTTTGCCCAAAGTCACCCCGCCGAACTGTCCGGCGGCATGCAGCAGCGAGTGGCCATCGCCCGGGCCTTAGCCGTCGACCCCGAAATCATCTTCATGGACGAGCCCTTTGCAGCCCTCGATGCCCTGACCCGCATGAAGCTGCAGGATGAGATCTCCGCCATCAACCGCAGCCAGCACAAAACCATCATCTTCGTGACCCACGATATCGACGAAGCCGTGGTCCTGGCCGACCGCATCGTCATCATGACGCCGAATCCCGGCCGCATCAAGACCATCATCCCCGTGGACCTACACGGCCAGCGCGACCGCACGAGCCCAGACTTCCTGCGCATCCGCGACCATGTATTTGCCGAGTTCTCCTTAAAGCCAGCGGATAAAACGGAATATTATATTTAAGAAAACATCTCCCGCATAGTGTTGGCACTGCTCCTAGCAGCGTCAAAGAGTTGCTTCGAACCCAAAATCACCGTCGGCCCAATAAGCACGACGGTGATTTTTTGCTATTTATTTCTGTAACACTTCATGAATCGCCGCATATAGTTTGCCAGCATCGAAGGGTTTGGGCACGTGGGCATTCATTCCGGCTTCAAAGGCCCGGTTTTTATCCTCCTCAAAAGCATTGGCCGTCATGGCGATAATGGGAATCCCTGCCCTGCGCGGGTCGCTTAGCCTGCGGATTGCCCGGGCTGCCTCATAGCCATCCATCTGCGGCATCTGCACATCCATCAGGATAAAATCATAATAGCCTGGCTCAGCCTGCTCCAGTTTGGCAACACAATCAGCGCCATTTTCGGCATGTTCCAGCAAGAATCCCTGCTCACTGAGCAAGGTGATGACGATTTCCGCATTGAGTTCGTTATCTTCCGCCAGCAGAATGCGCATCCCCTGATAAGCCGCAATATCCAGCGGAACCTCCGCCTTCGCTTCCTGTTCCTGCTTCTTTTCGGCAAGCTGCAGCGGCAAATTGACCACAAAAGTTGTTCCCTTGCCCAGTTCACTATCCACCGTGATGGTTCCGCCCAAAAGATCAACGAGTTTCTTGACAATCTGCATGCCCAGGCCAGTTCCCATAATGCCGCTGGCTGTCGTATTTCGTTCACGGGTAAAAGCATCAAAGAGATGCGGCAAGAACTCCGCCGGCATACCAATGCCTGTATCGGTCACCGTTGTCTGGTACACGGCTATGTTTTCCTCCTTGCCAGGGAACTCACGGACTTCCAACGTGACATAACCGCCTTCCGGTGTGTATTTGCAGGCATTGCTGAGGATGTTAAGAAAGATTTCCCGTACCTTGGTCTTGTCCACCCAAATATCGGTGTGCTCGATCTTTAGCGTATAGGCAAACGTAATCCTTTTTCCGCTCATCTGCGCTTCAAATACCGAACAAGTTGCCTCCATAAGCTCCCGTATATCGGCGTAAACCGTATCCACGGTCATCTTGCCGCTTTCAATCCGCGCCATTTCCAACACATTGTTGACTAGCGACAACAAAAAATCATTCGCCTGCTGGATCTTATGGATATAATCCCGCGCCCGTTCCTTATCATCGAGATTCTGCTGTAAAAGGTCTGAAAAACCGATAATGGCATTCATAGGGGTACGGATATCATGAGACATATTGAACAGGAAGGACGTCTTAGCCTCACTGGCGACCTCCGCCTGTTTTTTTGCGGTCACCAGCTCCTGCTGCCGCTCCTTGAGCTGCCTGTTAAGCTCTTTGGCCCTTTTCACATTGCCAATACTCTTAATCAACAACACCACAATAACCGTCAGCACCAACACAATCAACAGAAATACCAGCCCCAAATTCGCCTTGACAAAATCCCGCAGGGAAACCTTATGCCCCGCATGGGTGTTTCGAGTCAGCGAGTCATTGACTTCTGCACTCGACATCCCCTGATTGAGACGTTCCAAAATCGCATACAGCTGGATATTCTCCGGCCGCAGAGCAAAAGCCATACCAATGTTTTTATTTGTCGGCACTGCCGTCAGCTGATATTCATCCAACAACGCATGCAGATTTCCTGCCCGATAATTGTTCATAACCCAGCAATCAGCCTGCCCCCGTGCTACTCCATTCAAGCAATCCTCCACGGAGGAAAAGTACACGAATTCCCATTGCGGAAATTTGTCCTTAATCTGTCTTTCAATCGCCGAATTATCGCTTACTACCGCACAGCGCAGCGGTGCATCAGCCGAAAAATTTGCACGGTTCTCGGGCCGTATAATTGCCATGATCATCGCATCCACCAGCGGCGTAGTTACGAGGACCTGCTGCTGTTCCGCCTCATAAGCGCTGAACTCCGCAGGAAATACGCAATCTATCCGCCCAGCCTGTAAAGCCTGCATGGCATCATTCAACGTAGGATATGCTACCGCTTCAAAACGAATGGTAGAATTTTTCATCCCGCCTACCGTCTTTTGGATATAATCCTGCAAAAGGCCCTTGACCTGTCCATCAAAGGGATCCTGCGCACAAAACGGCAGCATATTGTCCGGATACCCCACGCGGATTATTCCATGACCAGTAATCCAATCGCGTTCGTCCATAGTCAAAAAGCGCCGTACGCCGGTATTGCTCATATACTTTTGATTAAGCCCGCGATTATAATAGATATTCTGGCTCAAGATGATACTCATAGCCTGGTCGAGTTCCTCTTTGAGTTCTGGCCTTTTGGTACTAACGGCAAAATAGTAATCCGATGCTCCAATCCTCGCCACCGGATCCGCATGATCCACATACAAATCGTAGGATGCACTGGTCACCAGACCATCGATTGCGCCGGTCTTGAGCAGATTATCCGCATCCTTCCATGCTTCCTCAAATTCCAGGATTTCGAGTTTAAGCCCGTGTTCCTTTACCCATTCCTTTAAAATCTGTGCCTGGAGACTATCTTTATATACCGCCAGCCGCTTGCCATTCAGAGTCGACAAGTCATCGGGATTGATCGTGCTCTTTTGCGGGTCAATAAAAATATAATAATCCTCTTTTCCCATCGCATAATGAGAAAGCAGCATCGTCCCCACACGATCTTCCTTATACGAAACATCTGCCAAGAGGTCAATCTCTCCCTGCTGCAGCTTCTTGAGCAAATCCACCCAGCTGCCTTCCACATATTCATACTGCCAGCCGGTATAGGCGGCAATCTTGCGCTGATACTCATAGGCATAGCCCGTGCGCCGGCCATAGGCATCAATGCTGTTAAACGTCGAATCGAACCAACCCACGCGGACCACCCGCTGTATTTCATCTTCTGCCAGCCCCCGCCCTGGCATGAATATAGCCAGCACCATCAGCAGGACAAGCCAAACAGATAGCACCTTTCTCATAGCAATCCCCTTCCTCCAAAATCCTTTATGCATGTATTCGCGACAAAATAGGGTTCTTCCTTTATTTCCCCGAATTTCTCCACGCAAAAAAGCCTCGGAAAAGTCCGAGGCTTGATTTTGAAAACGAAGAACCGGAGTCACTCCACTGACTCCGGCTCTGTCTAAAAAGATGTAAGGAAATGGGATACTGGAAACTGGGATAAGTTTCCAGAGAAGAGACCGATAGGTTCCGATGCAACCGGTGGGATATCCGGTTTATTTCCTATCGACAAGCATAGTATAACACACTTTCGATTAAAATTGTACCCCTATTTTGCAAATATTTTCTAGTATCCTGTATATTTTTCATTTTTTATATAATTTTTTGTCAATAATGACAAATACAACATTCCTCTTTCTCGAACAATTGCGTTATAATAAAAGCAGACACCACTCTATATTTGAGGAAAGTGAGCGATACTTCATGTCTCTTTTTCATAGCAAAGTATACGGCATCGTCCAAGGGGTAGGCTTCCGCCCTTTCGTGGCTCGACTGGCCGCACGTTTCCATCTTTGCGGCTCCGTCTGCAACAAAGGTCCCTATGTGGAGATTTTCGCCCAAGGCGAAGCGGCAGCCGTCCAGGACTTTTTGGCAGCCATCCAAAGCGAACCGCCAGAACGGGCGGCCATCTTAAAAATAGATACGGAAGCACTCGACGCACCAGAACACTATACGAGCTTTTCCATCATTGAAAGCGCCAAGGAACGTGGCGACATCTTCGTATCGCCAGACATTGCCACCTGTGATAAATGCCGCCAGGAGCTCTTCGATCCCAACGACCGCCGTTACCTGCATCCCTTCATCAACTGCACAGCCTGTGGGCCACGGCTCACGATTCTCGACGCCATGCCCTACGACCGCGAACGCACGAGCATGGGCGAATTTCCCATGTGCCCGGACTGTACGGCCGAATACACAAGCCCCGAAACGCGTCGCTATGACGCGCAGCCCGTCTGCTGCAACGCTTGCGGGCCTACGGTCTATCTCATCGGGGAGGAAGACTGCCGTGGTGCCGCTGCCATCACGCGCACGCGGCAGACCATCGCCGCCGGCGGAATCGTTGCCATCAAGGGCATCGGCGGCTTTCATTTGGCCTGTGATGCCCGCAACGAAACGGCAGTCAAACGGCTTCGAACGCTAAAGCATCGCCCTGTTAAACCGTTTGCCGTCATGATGCGCGATATGACGACCGTTCGCCAGGAATGCCACTTAGAAGCAGGACAGGAGGAAATGCTGACCGGTCACCAAAAACCAATTTTGCTGCTCAAGCGCCGAAAAGATGGCCTGCTTTGCGACGCCGTCGCACCGGGCAACCCCAAAGTAGGCGTCATGCTTCCCTACGCCCCTGTGCAAATGCTGCTGTTTGACTACCCCGATGGCATCACGATGCCCAATGCGCTGATTATGACGAGTGGCAATCCCGCGGGCGCTCCGATTTGCCGCGACGACGCAGGTGCCGTCGAAGCCCTGTCCGGATTTACGGATTTAATGCTTTCCCATAATCGGAAAATCCGCATCCGCGCTGATGACACGGTCATGGACTGGCTGGACGGAAAGCCGTATATGATTCGCCGCAGCCGTGGCTTTGCTCCCCTGCCCTTTATGATGCGTAAAGAGCTCAAAGGGCAGGTACTCGGCATCGGCGGCGAGCTAAAAAACACCTTTTGTGTCGGCTCCAACAACATCTTTTATCCATCTCCCTACGTAGGCGATATGAGCGATTTACGCACGATGCAGGCCTTACGGGAAACTATTGGCAGACTGACTGAACTTCTCGAGAACAAACCGACTCTTGTCGCCTGCGACCTTCATCCCCGTTACAACACGGTGACCATTGCCCGCGAACTCAGCTTGCCACTCTTTCCCATTCAGCACCACTATGCCCATATTCTTTCCTGCATGGCCGAAAACGACTATGAGGCCCCCGTCATCGGCGTGAGTTTTGACGGGACAGGTTACGGCACGGACGGCACGATTTGGGGCGGCGAAATCCTACAGGCTGACTTTACCGGCTTTCGGCGGCTGGGTCATATCGCGCCTTTCCTCCAGACCGGTGGCGACAAAGCCGCGGTAGAAGGCTGGCGCGTGGCCGTTTCCCTGCTCTATGCCCTTTATAAGGATCAGGCAAAAGTTCGAGGAATCACCAAGCATTTGGACCTTTGTTCCGAAAAGGACCTTGCCGCCCAATTCTTTATGGCCGACCACCAAGTCAATGCCATAAAATCCACCAGCACCGGCCGACTGTATGACGCAGTCAGCGCTATCCTCGGCATCCGCAAAGCTTCGACTTTCGAAGGCGAGGCCTCGATGTACCTCGAATTTGCCGCAGAACGCTATCTTGCCGCGCAGTCCATTGACCCGTCAACAATAAATCTTGACCAGTCAGCCCCTAACCTACGCCGGCTTGACTTGTCAAAATCTGACATGTCAACCGCTGACGCGTCAATTATTTTGTCCACCGATACACTCTTTGAGTATCTGCTGAACCAACGTCTACAGGGCGCCGACAGCGAACGGCTCGCCTACGAATTTCACGCAGGCCTTGCTGCCTGCATTACCGCCGCCTGTCAGCAGGCCCGCACTAAGACAGGCCTTACCACCTGTGCTCTTTCCGGCGGCGTCTTCCAAAATCACTTGCTGACAACTTTGGTCAAAAACGACCTCAAAGCCAAAGGCTTCCACGTCCTGTTGCACAGCCTTATTCCCCCCAACGATGGCGGCATCTGCCTTGGCCAGGCTGTTGCTGCCATGGTTCATCTAAACCAATAAAAATAGACCTTCCTGCGAAAGGAAGGCCTATTTTTTTACATTTCCTGACTCAACTGTTTGTTGATCCCGTCCAAGAGTTCTTTTAGCTCTTTGCTTTCTGTCAATTTATAGGCTATGTCGAGGAAATAGGAAGCGTGCTGGAGTTTCTTGTTGGCCAGCATCGTCTTGCCATAGAGCATGGCCGTTTCAATGATCTTTGCATCGGGACCAATCGGGAAATGATATTTTTCGCCATAAGAGCGCATCGCCCCCAAAGATGGACGCGTCGCTTCCCCTTTTGTCTCATCATAGATATACTTGAGCTCGTTTTCCGCCTGGAAACGGCCCTCTGCCTCCGCGAATGTCATGCTGAGCAGATAGCAGCCGACAGCCTCATCCCACATCTGCTTTTCCACGAAATAATAGCCAAGGTTCCGATAGCAATGAGCGATTTCCCGACGCTTGTAACAAATGGAGAAAATTTTCGTCGTGAGCTCTTTGAACGTCTCCATATCCTTTTTCTGCTTATAAACTTCCGCATGTTCAAAGGCGATATCGGCACTCATCGGATTCCAATCCATGGCAATCGCCAGTGCTTCCTCGGCCTTATCGAGTTCACCGAGCTCTAAAAGCACCGAACCGTACATCGCATAGAGCCGGTTGACAGGCTCCTCGATATCGACAACCGGCTGAATTTCCGGATGCTTGCTCTGGAACATAACCATTTCCATCAACGTGTTAAAATCGTAATAATCGGCCTGCCCATCCTCATAGAGATTAAGCTTTTCCACCCGCTCGATCTCTTTTTTCAGCAGTTCTGCCGCTTCCTGAGAATTTTTATTTTCGCAGGCATCAATCGCCTTGGCAATTGTCTCGTTAATCTCTCTAGTCAGAGCTGTTTCCTTCATCAATAGGTCCTCCTCTTGAAATTCGTCCTTTTATTGTACCACATATTTTCGCCCAATGGGAAAAATCCGTCCCCCCATAGAAAAAGCGGCACAACCATTAGGTTGTACCGCCTTTCCTATATACACATCACAAATCAGAACTTAAATTTCTTTAGTGAGTTCTGCAAATTTTGTGCCAGCTCAGCCAGCGAATCACTGGCCGAGGCGATTTCGGCTGCCGATGCGGACTGCTCTTCGGAGACGGCCGATACGTTCTGCATCTCACCAGCCACCGTAGAACCCTGAGCATCGATTTCCTGAATGTGGTTCGTGATGACATTGGCATCATCGGCCACATTTTTGATAGAAGCCGCCATGCGGTTGACCTTCTCCGAGACTTCATCAACATAGGTATGAATGCTGTCAAAGGTCTCACGAAGTTTTTCCACCGACTGAGCGCCGGAAGCTACGGCCTCACTGCCTGACTTCATGGAGTCAACGGCACTAGCCGTATCCTTCTGGATTCCCACAATCAGCGTTGAAATCTGCTGAGCTGCCTCCTGCGACTGTTCAGCAAGTTTACGAACC
Source organism: Selenomonas sp. (assembly GCF_024693525.1). Next base: position 21,944 of record NZ_JAILKR010000095.1, read on the forward strand.
TCATCGGCAACCACGGAGAAGCCGCGGCCCTGCTCACCAGCTCGTGCCGCCTCGATTGCCGCATTGAGTGCCAACAAATTCGTCTGCTCAGCGATCCCGGAAATCGTCTCGACAATCTGGCCGATCTCCTGGGATCTTGCTCCCAGTTTATCGACAATCGAAGCCGAAGCCCCAACGGTCGATTCGACGCTGCGAATCTGTTCGACGGACTGCTGGATTGCCTCACTGCCGGCTACCGCCTGACTGGAAGCGGCCTGTGCATGTCCGGCCACCCGACTTGCTTCGGTCTGCAATTCGCTGACGGAATCGGCCACTTTGCCAATGGCATCACTGCAATTGTTGATGCCATCCTGCTGGGAGCTTACCGCCCCCGAAGCCTGGGACACAGACTCTGCCGTGGAGTGGGAAGCCTTGGCCGACTGCTGGGAGCTTGCCGTAAGCTGCTCCGAAGCCGAGGCAATCTGTTCAGCCGACTGGCTGGTCTGCTCCATGAGCTTATTGAGCTGCTGACGCATGGCGTCAACCATATCCGCCATCTCGCCAAATTCATCCTGACGTACTACCTGACGCTGGGCATTGCGGAAATCGCCATCCCGGAGGCGGCGGCAAGCGGCAATCATCTGCTCCAGCGGTCTGCGGATTGCCCGGCTAAGGGTCCAGCCAAACAGGCACATAATCACCATGGCGATAAGGGTTATGACGCTCATGCTAATAATGGCATTTCGTACCTCATCATGATTCTGCTTGTTGATTTCCTCGGCCTCATCGTTTACGGCCTTGCGCAGCGGAACCATGTTGATATCCCATTCGATAATTTCCTTTATGGCTTTTGTCCCATACAAAGCTCTAGCTTCGTCTTGTTTCCCAGCCAAGGACAGATCCAGCATCTCATTGGTGTAGGACTTGAATCCCTGCCAATGCTTTTCCACCACTTCCGAACCTTCCACCGTATTGCCCAGAGCCTTATACTCATTCCAGCTTTCCTCGTACCGGTTCATGTAATTCTGGATGTCTTTTTTGTTTTTCTCCAGCTGCTTCTTATCGGTGAGGCTGACATTTTCCAGGATTCGTGCCTGCATGCAGCGTACCGTCACCGAGCAATCCCCCAGCAACCGTACCGCCTGCATATTCTGATTGTACATGCGGTCCATATCCCCTTGAATGCCCCGCAAATAGGACGTGGCATTCCATCCCACTAGTGCCAAGGCCAAACCTGCCAGGACAATCATACAAACGATTTTGCCGGAAACCTTTAGATTGTTAAACCAACTCATTTGTTCCCACCCTTTTCCTTCTCTAAAATTATGGCACACAAATATCTACCACAAGTATAACAAAGCCGACAAAACAAGAATAGGACACATGTCCTTTTCCCCTTAGAGAATAATAAAACAAAAGCACTACCATTTTATCGATAGTGCTTTTGTTTCTAATCATTTGTATGTATTTGTTCTTAGAACTTGAAGCGGTTTGCCTCGCTCTGCAGTTCATCTGCCATACGGGACAGCTGCTGACTCGAAGCAGCAATCTCTTCCATGGAAGCCGACTGCTCTTCCGTTGCTGCCGAGATGGAGGAAATGTTCTCCGTGATGCGTTTCGTGGACGCCTCCACATCCTCTGCATCTTTGAGAACTGCCATGCTGGCATCAGCCACTTTGTTGGCATTGGTTGCCGACTCCTTGACCATGTCGTCGACTACGCGGATATGCTCAGCGATAATCTTGAACTGGTCGCCAGCCTCTTTGACGGCCTGGCTGCCCACCCGTACCTGCTCGGTACCGGCATTCATGGAATCCACAGCCTGAATCGTAACCTTCTGAACACCGCCAATCTTCTGAGCGATTTCCTGGGCAGCCTCCGAGGACTGCTCGGCCAGTTTGCGAACTTCATCGGCAACGACGGAGAAGCCGCGGCCCTGTTCGCCGGCCCGGGCTGCCTCGATGGCAGCGTTGAGGGCCAAGAGGTTCGTCTGCTCGGCAATGCTCTGAATGGTGCTGACAATTTCACCGATTTCTTCGGAACGACGGCCCAGCTCACCGACAGCTGCTGCCGAATCGTTAACCGTACCGAATACTTCGCGCATCTTGTTGACGGCGTCTTCGATAGCCGCAACGCCCTCGAAGGCAGCGGTGCCAGCCTTGCTGGAAGTCTTGCTGATGGATTCCGAAGCATTGGCAATATCCGTGACCTGCTCAGTCATATTGCGGATATGACCGACCACATTGGTCATCGTCTCATTCTGCGTATTAGCCGATTCGGCAATATCACCGACGCGCTCTGCCACATGAGTGATAGTCTGAGCGACCTGCTCGACGCCATGGGACATCTGACCGGAGGAGTTGGAAACCTCATCAGCACTGCCCTTGATCTGGCCGAGCAATTTTTTGAGTTCATCCGTCATCTTGTGGAACGAATGAGCCAAATTGCCGATTTCATCGTCCGTCTCAATCGTCAGGTCATTCTGACGAAGATCGCCATCTGCGATGCGTCCAGCCGACTGCTCGAGACCGCGCAGTGGGGAAACGATGATATGCGAAATCCACATGGTTGCAAAGAAAATCAGTACGAGCGCTACGACGAGCACTACGACGAGCGTCATGCGCATGCTGTTGACGCTGGCCATCAACTGGCTCTTGTCAACAATGGTCAGATACTTATAACCGGTTTTCTCGGACACATACGTATTGACAAACTTCGTCTCCCCGTCCAGTTCCACTTCCTGCAATTCCTTGCCGTTCAGATTGATAGACGAAAGATCGCCGAGTTCCGACTCTTCGAGCTTCTTGAAAGCGGCATCCTGATGTTTCGGATCGGCAATGATGACATTGTCCGCATCGAGCATCATCAGATAGCCCGTATCACCGACCTTGATCTGCGAAATCATGTCCGTAACCACTGGCAGGTCAATGTTGAAACCGAGGACACCCAGCGGCTGCCCCTGCATATCCTTGACCGTGGCGAAAATACCAACTGTCGGCGTGCCTTTCGAAGTCTTGAACGGCTTCGTGATGCGGACCGCATTCGTGTCAGCCATGCTCTCTTTGAACCAGTCACGTTTCCGGGAATCATAACCCTTCTTGCGTTTTACGGCCGGGTACTGCAGATAGCCGCCATCGGTCGTACCATAGCTGATAACCGAAATGGCCTCTTTGTTAGCCTCCGCATAGCGCTGGAAAATCTGATAGGCCTGAAGCTCAAAGCCGCCCTTGGCCTGCGGGTCCATGGCAATCATGCCATCGGCACCAGCCTCGCCCTCCGTATACAGGGTAATGCTGCCGCCACTTCTGAGGATTGGATCATTCGCCATATTGACGATGCCATCGCGGAGCCCGCGCAGGAACAGATCCATCGACGTATCTACCTGCGTTGCCTGCAGATCCGTCTCCTCAACAAATTTGTTCATCTCATGATTTGTGATGACGCGGTCCAAGACGATGCCCAGCACCAACATCGTAGCGATAAATACCACCGACACCAAAACCATGATTTTCTGTTTGACACTAAAACGTGCCAAAAGTTCCTCCATCCTATCATCTCCTTATACTTTTCATCGAATCCCATTCTTACACCGACAAATACGTCAGCATAATCTTACGATGGTTATAGAATACGACGGCGATGAGAAAAAATCCTTCTAATGGTTTTATCTTTTTCTTACAAAAAACAAACCATTGACAAAGTTTTCCAGTTTTCCTCTGTCAATGGTTTCGTTAAAAACATTATTCATCTTCCGCATCATTCTGCAGATTCAAAAAAATGCGGTCTTTTTCGGTTAGATCTGCCTTTTCCAATAAGTCCGGCCGGTATTTTTTCGTCACAAGTAGTGACTGCTCGCGGCGCCACTGCCGAATCTTGGCATGATTACCGGATAGCAGCACCTCGGGCACCGCCATGCCCTCAAACTCACGTGGCCGCGTGTACTGCGGGAATTCCAACAGGCCTTCGTAAAACGAATCGGTCGGTGCCGAATCCGGCGCCCCGAGTACGCCTGGCAGCATACGCGACACCGCATCGGTAATAAGCATAGCGGGAAGCTCGCCGCCCGTCAGGATAAAGTCACCAATCGAGATGGCTTCATCGGCGAGCTTATAGATGCGCGCATCAAAGCCCTCGTAATGACCACAGATAAAGATGAGCTGATCATAACCGGCCAGCTCCTTGGCCTTCTCCTGGGTAAACGTCGGCCCCGACGGGTCCATAATCAGCACGCGGCGGTTCGCGGCAAATTCCTGGGTCTTGCCCAGTACATCGCGAACTGCCTTATACATCGGCTCAGGCTTTATGACCATGCCAGCGCCGCCGCCAAACGGCGTATCGTCGACATGGTGATGCTTATCCTCTGCGTAATCCCGAAAGTTTGTGAAGTGGATATCGAGAATCCCATTATCCACGGCCCGCTTCGTGATGCTGTCACCAAACGGCCCCGCAAACATCTCGGGGAAAATAGTCACCATATCAATGCGCATCAGAAATCTCCTCAGGCATATCAATCACCATACGGCCGTCGGCGATATCAATCTCCTTGACCACCGCTTTAAGTGCCGGAATCAAAAGCTCGCCACCATCCAGACGGCGCGCCTGATAAACATCGTTGCTGCCTGTGCGCAGAACATTTTCCACACGCCCAAGTTCCTTACCACTGACATCGTAGACCGTAAGGCCGATGATGTCAAAGGTATAATACTCCCCTTCGGCCAGCGGTGCTGCTTCGCTGCGATCCACAGTCAAAAGTTTCCCCGTAAGACGCATGGCGTCCTCACGAATCGGATACTCGCGGAACTTCATCAGCACATACTGCTTGTGGTATTTACAGCTCTCGATATGCAGCAGTTCATCGCCTACCATGACTTCTTTCATCGACGTGAAACGCTCGGTAAAATCCGTCAGCGGGATAATGCGCATCTCTCCATGAATGCCATGCGCCGCGCCAACTTTACCAATCGTGACGCGTTTTTTCTTAGCTGCGGATGGCGATAATTTTGTCATCTTCCACCAGCACTTCCACATTCATGAGTTCACGCATATCATCACCAACATGAACTTCCACCTGACGCTCGAGCGTGCCCTGGACAATTTCCGCACCGAGAACGAGTTTTTCCGTTTCCTCTTTGCGAGCCATTGCTTCTTCCCGATACTGCAGGCGTTTCTGACGCTCCTGACCGAAGTGTGCCTGAATGGACTGCAAACGCTGAATCTCTTCTGGCGTCGGGTTCTCCGCATCTTCCGGCTGATTTTCCTGCATTACACGCTTCTCCTGGATGTTAAGCTGCTGAACTTCGAGCTCGGCACGTTTGATTCCGTCTTCGAGTTCTCCCAGAATTTTAGCCTTGAGTTTTTCCGTCAGTTTTGCCTTAATGGTTACCGGCATTTTCAGTGAAATCGTATCCATGACAGTTCCTCCTACATAGAAATAGCGGCCAGACCCAGTTAACTGAGCCTGCCGCTGTTTCATCTAAATAATCTCAACCGTGACTTTGGTATTCTCCCGGGTGGCCGCGGCTTTGACCACGGTACGCATAGCTTTCGCGATACGACCCTGACGCCCGATGACCTTACCCATATCATCCTCGGCAACATGAAGTTCGAGCACGGTCTGCCCCTCTTCCTGTCGTTCGTCCACACGGACGGCCTCCGGATGGTCTACTAAGGATTTGGCGATAACTTCAACAAGTTCTTTCATGTTGAGTCCCTCCAATTATTTCTTAGCTTTTGCTTCAGCAAACTTAGCCATGATGCCCTGCTTGCTGAGGAGATTTTTAACGGTATCCGTCGGCTGAGCGCCTTTGTTCATCCAATCGATAGCCTTAGCTTCGTCGATGCTGACAACTGCCGGCTGCTTGTTCGGGTCGTAGTTACCGAGGATCTCGATGAAACGGCCATCACGCGGAGCGCGGGAATCAGCTACAACGATGCGATAGAACGGGTTCTTTTTAGCACCCATACGGTTCAAACGAATCTTTACTGCCATGAAATTTCACCACCTTTCGTAGGAAAAAGTAAATCTATAAAGCTTAATGCATAAACGGAAGTTTCGGGAAACCACCGCCCAGGCCGCCGAGCCCACCAAGACCTGGGAACCCGCCTTTGCCCTTCTGCATTTTTTTCATTTTCTTCATCATCTTTTTCATTTCGCCAAACTGCTTCAAGAGTTTGTTGACATCCTGAACCCTAGTACCGGAGCCCATGGCAATGCGCTTGCGGCGGCTGCCATTGATGATATCGATATTGGCGCGCTCCTTCGGCGTCATGGATTTGATGATGGCCTCAATCTGGCGCATTTCTTTGCCATCGAGGTCGATGTTCTGACCTTCCAGCTGCTTTTTGATGCCGCCCATGCCAGGAATCATGCCCAGAATGTTTTCCAGGGACCCCAGCTTTTTGACCTGCTGCATCTGGGAAAGGAAGTCGTCAAGGGTAAATTCATCCTTGCGAAGCTTCTTCTCCATCTTCTTGGCTTCTTCCATGTCAAAGGTCTGCTGTGCCTTCTCCACCAGAGAGAGCACATCCCCCATGCCCAGGATTCGCGAAGCCATGCGATCCGGATGGAATGGCTGCAACGGCTCGATTTTCTCACCGACACCGATGAACTTAATCGGCACATTGGTCACTGCCTTAACCGACAGCGCTGCACCACCGCGGGCATCGCCATCGAGCTTCGTCATGACAACACCGTCAAGGCCCAGATTTTCATTGAAGGTCTGCGCAACGTTGACCGATTCCTGACCAGTCATGGCATCGACCACCAGCAAAATCTCATGAGGTTTGACCTCTGCCTTGATATCGCGAAGCTCCTGCATGAGCTTTTCATCAATCTGCAAGCGGCCGGCGGTATCGATGATGATAACATCATTGGCATGAGACTGGGAATAAGCGATAGAATTCTTGGCAATGGTCACCGCATCGGTGCCCTGCTCCATGGTGAACACCGGAATGTCCAGCTGGCCACCTAAAACCTGCAACTGCTTGATAGCCGCCGGGCGATAAATATCGCAGGCAACCAGCAACGGACGCTTGCCTTGTTTCTTTAAGGCGAGCCCTAACTTGCCAGCAGACGTCGTCTTACCAGCACCCTGCAAACCAGCCATCATAATGACCGTCGGCGGATTTGGGCTCATATTGATACGGCTCTGCGTCCCCCCCATGAGGTTCGTGAGCTCTTCATCAACGATTTTGATGACCACTTGAGCTGGCGTCAGCGTTTCCAAGATATCCTGCCCAATGGCCCGCTCTTTCACGGTCTTGATGAAATTTTTGACTACCTTGAAGTTGACGTCGGCCTCCAGCAGTGCCATACGTACTTCGCGCATGGCCTCGTTGACATCATCTTCCGTCAGCTTGCCATGTCCGCGGAGCTTCTTGAATGTCTCCTGCAAACGGTCGGATAAACTCTCAAATATCAAATCGATACCTCCTGACTGCGGCCCAATATTGGGTTCAGCCGGTTTAGGACTGCTTCCACCTTCGAGGCATTCTCCGAAGTCTTCAGTCCCTCGATGGATTCATAAATCTCAGCCAGTTCCTGACGTTCCGCCTGATAGCGCCGCACCAGTCCTAGCTTTTCTTCATAAGCTTCCATGGCCTTTTCGGACCGATGGATGTTGTCGTAAACGGCCTGACGGGAAATTCCGAGCTCCTCACCGATTTCCGACAGCGAAAAATCTTCAAACAGATGCATCCGCAGGCATTCCTGCTGTTTTTCCGTCAGCAGTGCGCCATACAGGTCAAACAAAGCGGACAGATATAAAAGCTGCTCCATCATTCCATCACCTGTTTTCAAAAAAATGTGCCAAGGTCATCTCCTTGACATTGCTATTATACCGAAGCATAAACGACCTGTCAAGCATTTTTCCTTGGCACATAGATTTCTTTTTCAAACAACGCTATACTCTCCTGCTGGCAATTTAACTTGTCAGCAGGAATTTCATGCTTCGTGAAGAATTTTTCCTCAGCAAACAAAATACTGCTTCTATACAACAAACAGAAGCAATCTGTCAGGAGGAATCATTATGTCTAATTTCTGTTCCAACTGCGGCACTCCATTGGACGGGGACGCAAAATTCTGCCCATCCTGCGGTACCGCCGTTACTGCCTCAATCCCGCCTACACCTGCCCAGGCAACACCGGCAGGCACCACCGCCTCGCCTCAAACGCTCCATAATTCGCAACAGCAAGCACCCCCCGCACCAAAGCCCATGACGCCACCACCTATGCAGCAGCCCAGTCAGCCTTACTACAACGGCGCTCCCAATTTCAATCGGCCACCTTATCCCGGTCAAAATCCGGCTTCTGCCTCTGGCTTTTCTGCCTACGGCAATGAACCATATACCCCCGATAAAAACATCACCGAAAAATTCTTCCGCTATGACAACCGATTGAACCGAAAAAGGTACATCCTGCGAGGTCTTGCATTGGTGGGTATATACCTAGTCGCATCCTTGATATTGGGTAACATCGGCATGATGATTGATGAAATGTTTGGTACCCTTCTAATATGGTTGCTAGGTCTTGCCATCATGGTTCCCAGCATCATGCTGCTGATTCGTCGTCTGCACGACCTTAATCGCCCCGGCTGGTGGGCTATCGGCAATTTTATTCCCGTGCTCAACATCGCCCTCTCCATATACGTCCTCTTCATCCCCGGTACACCGGGACCTAACCAATACGGCCCTGACCCACTAAGTGTTACGAATTAAAATCACCATTCGGTCATGCCCCGATACGAAAACACGTGCGGTTGACTTGTCAACCGCACGCTGTCGTTCATCACGAATAGGCAGACGGTTCCTGCCTATTCGTTAGCTTTCTTATATCTTTATATATTCCGCACCCATCGCTAAGACCTTCCAGCCATTTCCCTCAAGCACCGTCGCAAAATCGTGCGCCGTGCCGTTAAAGTCAATGTCAACGATCATGTTGCCAAAGCTTGAACTGCGGACAAAGACGTTGCCCACGCCTGAAAGTTCGCGCAAAGTTGCTGTTGCCTCGCTGATGTTGCCCAATTTGTTGTCCGTAATGATTAACTGCAAGTGCTGCTCGGGATTAGCGGCCTTATTAAGTGCCGCCGTTCCGATGGCCTCAGGTATTCCTTTAGCAGCCTCGGTTATCGCCTCGTTTACGGCATTGGGGCCGCGGCGTTCGGATTTTCCCTTGAACACGCCCGCGTATATAACCTCGCCATTATTGACATTTAGCATGCGCACCGACACCGTGACATTTGCCTTCTTGAGATTTTCAAAACCCGGCACAGGCGCATAATCAGCCATACTGCCGACAGCCTTATCCACCGACACGGTCACGAGATAGTCAAGCGAAAATTGACAAGTCAACGTCTTAATCATTGACTTATCACCCGAAAGAGCCGCTGCTTGCAGCTGCTTTTGTTTGGACTTGTCAAGCTGGTCAATATCGACAATCCGCGTATAGCCCTGTGCACCAAGACCTTCCATCACGGCATTTTCTAAAGCCGCATAGCGGGTGCCCTGCTGATCCATCGCCACGACACCAACACGCGGATCTTGCATATTGGCACCAACGACAGCCTTTTTCTGCGCATAGGAACCAAGCGCAGCACTTAGTTTTTGCTCCGAAACATCGGCGCGCACCTTTACCTTATAAATGCCGTTATCCTTAGTGCGTTCAAGTATCTCATAACTTTTGATATAGCCATCGGCCTGCGTATAGATGCGGTCATTGATAAGACGGTAATTCTGCACATAACTGCGGCTGTCCACCATGACGCCGACCTGCTGTTCAATCGCTTGCCGTAAGGCCTGCCGCAGAGCACTTCGCTCCGAGCCGCCCTGACCGTTCACCGTAACCACGGCCGCTGATGCCGTGAGTGACGGAATCACCAGAAAGCTCGCTAAAACCGTCAATTTTTTCCACACAGTCCTCACCGTCCTTTCGCTATTTTTATTATAACAAAAATAGCACCCAAAAGGCTTAGAAACACCTAAAGAATTGTTTCAGTTCACCACCTGTTCTCCATTGGCAATCGCCGCATAGGTTTCCTCGGGAATCATTGGCGAACCAATCCGCGCCAGCAAATCCGCTGGTATCTCACCAGTTTCGGCATACTGCCGCCCGGCTTCCCGCACCAGCTCAAGCCGCGGCTTGGTGACGATATCCGCTTCCGGCACGTTGAACATCGGGCTTTCCGGTACCGTAATAATCGTATGCTGGCGCGGGAAGAGCAGCTTGAACTGCGCCACCGCTGGCTCAAAATTCCCCTTGCTGTTCGGAAACCCGCAGCCGCAAATCATCAGATAACGAAGATGGGCAAAATCCGCTTGCCCGATATGCTCATAACGCTCACCAACCTTCTTCATCTTCATGCAGGAAAGCGGCATCGTCCTCTCAATGAAGGCCTTTAACTGTGCTGGCATACCATAACCATAGAGCGGGAAATTAAACAATAACAACTCGCTTTTTAACATCTCCGCTATCAGCGATTTCATATCATCCTTGTGTACACAAGTACCACCATTGCGTTTGCAGGTAAAACACCCCACACAGAATTCGATATGTTTATCGGCGATGTCAATGACACTAACCTCCTGCGGCGCGGCATCTTCCATGCCCTGCACAAAGGCCCGGGTAATATGCATCGTGTCGCTTTTCTTTCTTTTGGGGCTGCCATTCAGAATTAAAATCCTCATCGTCATATCACCTCAAGCATCGACTCAATCGTCAAGCGTTTCCGAAAATAACGTGGACCTTCTTCCCCGATTTCTCCGCTCGCTAGAAAACAACACTTCGCCAATACGCGTTTTGATGCGGCATTGCCCTCCTCAGCCTCAGCTTCAATCCGTTTCACTTCCGGATGAGAAAAGGCCCAGGAAATTGCCGCCCGCACAGCCTCAGTCGCATAACCCTGTCCACGGTATTCCTCCTCGATCCCGTAGCCGATTTCCGCCACACCATCTGCGCCAAGCCCTTTAAAACATAAATCCCCCACATGCTTGCCATCATGACGCTCAATCATCCACATCGCATACCAATCCCACTGATGCGGATGTGAAATACAGCCAGTCAGCATTTCCTCATACGCCTTCTTCAACTCTGCATCCTGTACCGTGTCAATAGCCCCTTCCATCTGAATGCCATCAGCCGGATATAGGATCAGTCGTTCTGTCGTTACCATAAGACCTCCTTGTGTTGCCTTAAAATCACATTCCCTTTACACGCCAAAGCCAATCATCCAGGAACTGCCTCTGCTCTTCAGTATGGAACCAATGCTCACCAGCTTCCATTACCGTAAGATCCGCATCATGATTATCGGCAAAAGCCTGCATCGTCACATAATCCGTAAGATTATCGTGACCGCCATACAAAATCTGTGTCGGCACCGTCCACTGGATGGGATGACTACGGACATAAGAAAGATACTCCCAGGACAAGGCCTCGCCAAACTCTGTAGGGATTACGCCCTGTTCCTCTAAGTCTTTCTCTGTTACCTGCGCCCACTGCATCATGTTCGTGATGAGCGTTTCCATATCGACCACAGGCGAAATGAAATACGCCTGCTTCACATACGCGTCAATACCGCCACACATGCTGAAAAACGCGCCAATACTATTGGCAATCAGCACCACATTGTCATACTTCTCATATAAGTCCCTAACGATCTCTCGAATCTCATTTCCTGTTTCCCACGGGGTAAAGGTCTGATAATCAAGGCCTAGCACTTTCGCATCGGGGAAAAACGCCCGATAATGCTCAGCCTCGGCTGCACTTCCGCCCTTCCCGTGGACGTAAACTACAATATCCATACTACCCTCAATATTCTTTTTCACTTCTTGACTAATGCCCCAAAGATTGCATCTTTGTCAAAATCACCGGTAGCAAACCCCGGCACTTCCTTGAACGCCTTGCAATAGGCAAGGCTCATCTCGGTAAAGACAGCACTCATCTGCGCATCCGTATACGGGCAGTCATCGGTGACGATAAGCGTCGCAAAGCTGAACGCCACGAGCCAGAGATTGCGAAAGTATTTATCCGCCGTCGCCGCATCCATGTGATAGATGCGCATAATCGACTCACGCACCAGCTCCTGCGAAAAATGCAGAGCATCCATCGCACCGCCCACTGCCTCATCCGGCTTCGTCAAAAAGAGCAACTTATAGAGCTCGGGTTCCTCTTGGGCAAAGCGGATATACTGCTGACCAACGCCCAAGAATGGCACCGGCCCTTTGAGCCCTGTTTCGATATACACCTGATAGCGCGCCTTTGCCATGGCATATACCTCGACCTTCAGCTGTTCCATCGTCGTGAACCACGTAAAGATTGGCCGCGGAGACACACCAAGCTCTGCGGCCACCTCACGTGCGGTCACCGCATCGATTCCCTTCTTGCGCACCACTTCCAGTGCAGCTGCGACAATCTCCTCTTTTTGAAACTTAACCTTTGGGGGCATAAACCTAATCCTTTCATGTAAAACACTCGTTACGTAACACATGTTATCTTATCGATTCTTAGTTGACTTGTCAAGTCCTTCCTCGCGTTTCTCGTCAAAAGTCATATCCATGACCGCCCACATATCCTCCGTTATTTCCGCTGTCGTTGCGATACCATGAACCAAGGTGAAATAATCAGGCAGCCTGTCGTGGCACCACTGAATTTCAATTCCCAGCATTTCCCGGGTGATTGCGGTCAGATTAAAGCCAAAGGCATCTAAGGAATACCGCATCTTATCCGGCCAGCGGCAAGGTGTGCCCTCGCCTCGGCTGCAAACAGAGCAAAGATTGCAGCCCCCCGAGGATAACGCCATACTTCCCGGAAGCTTCGCCTCTAGCTTCCGCATCTTTTCTTCCATTGCCAGCTTTACTTCCACCACAATATTCCAGCCCATGTCTTTGACCTTCTCCGCCGTATTGGCTTGCTTAATCGTCTCGGGACTCAAATTTATCTTAGCCCCCACCACATACATCCACGGAAACTTTTCCAAATAGGCCGCCGCATCAAAGGGCAAGGGCGGACAACTCCAAACCGTATTATAGTTGGGGCAGGCCTTGCAATAGGCAAGATAGTTGCCAATATCTTGATAATTTTGCTGAAACACCGACAGGGGCATTCCGCTCTTTCTATATTCCACCGAATAATCCATAGCAAATCACACCTTTGGTTATCATAGTCTTTTCCATCAATAGTTTCGCCAGCAAAGGATATTTCCCTTTTCTGGCGAATAAAGCAATATTATCCATTTTTCATCGTACCACAAGAGGTGATATCATGACAGCCATAAAACCTGGCGACATCCTTTACGTCAAACGCACCGGCTACCGCCATTTTGGCATCTATGCCGGCAACCAGCAGGTCATCCACTACTACAAAGAAAAAAATCCCTTGGTTAGCGATGGCATCATCAGCGAAACCACGCTGGCAGATTTTCAGGGCGTCAGCGACACGATTTACGTGTTAAACTCCACCACGCCATCCGGTCCGCCACTTTTTGACTGGATCGTCCACCGCCTGCTGGGGGACGATATCGAATTATTCTCTCCCGAAGAAACCGTCATGCGTGCCCGCAGCAAACTAGGCGAACGGGGCTACAACCTGCTGCTAAACAACTGTGAACACTTTGCCCTTTGGTGCAAAACCGGCATCGCCCAATCCGCCCAAAGTGACTATCTCCTCTCCTGCCTGCAGCTGTTAAATCCCCTCCCATCCCCGCACAAAGAAACGGACTGACCGAATTAACCGGTCAGTCCGTTTTTATCGATAGTCCTTCGATTTTCACTAACAGATTTATCTGCCACTTGTCAGCATCAAGTTGTCTTTTTCAAGGAAAGATTTTCCCGGGCATATTCCTGCAAATCCTCCGTCGTCTCTGCCACTTCTTTCGCATAGGCCTTGATATCCTGGGTCAATTGCTTCGTGTTGGCCACCGACATTTCCCCGAGCTTCCGGAACAACTTTTTATGCTCAGGACGAAATTCCATATCCTCATCGTACTTACGGAAAAGCAGCCGTATCATCTTGCGCCGCAAAAATTTCTCCCGAATAATATTCTCCCGTTCCTGCACCCAAGCCACCGCCAGCACCGCCAGCAACAGGATGCCCATATACCCAAGCAGCGGATACATCCAGGCAACCAGCTGGGAAAAACCGCCAAAGCTGCAAACATAACCCAGCGCCACAATAGCCAGAAGGATTTTGCGCATCTTGCTGGTATCACTGCCGGCAAACCGCCGGGCCGTGGCATAGTAAAGACTAAAAGCCGTATTGAAAATCAACGCGAATATGACCACTGCATAAATGCCGGCAAAGAGCGGATGAATCTCATTCACCAGCGTTAGCATCGGAATCTCTACATCCTTAACCTTGTCGAGATTGGCAAACAGCGCCATCGAAGCACTGCCCACAATCAAACCGATAAGGGCACCGCCTAAGGCGCCGCCTTTTTCCGCATCGCCAATGCGTACCACCGAACCGCCAAGCACAAAGGCCATGGAAACACCATTCATCACGCAAAGGGCAAAGTAATTGATAACGGCCAAATAAACATTCGGCATGGCCGGCCGCATTGTCCTCGACACCTCATCGAGGAGCGTGAAATCATAAGACTTACCCCAAAAGGTATAGCCCGTTGCCACTAAAATCATAACCACGATGATGGGCGTAAAAACGCCAAGCACCCGGGTAATCTTATCAAAGTCCATAAACGCAATCACAGCAATCAGCACCGAGCACAGTAGTGCCCCCAGCCAACTTGGCAAGCCGAATTGCTGCTGTAAATTAGCCCCAGCCCCAGCGACCATGACAAAACCAACGGCAAAACAGGAAACCACCAACGCAATGTCAATGATACGCTGGATGACAGGATGGGCAATCTGCTCCAAGACTTCCTGATGATTATTCGACTGATAATGTGACCCCAGGGTCACAATGATGCGCCCAAAAACTATATTCAACAGGCCCAGTACAACAACGCCCACCAAGCCTATTTCACCAAAGCTCAAAAAATACTGCAGCAAGTCCTGTCCCGAAGATAGACCTGCCCCCACCAAAACGCCAACATAGGCCATAGCAACAGATACAGATTCCTTACTAAAACTCATCCGGTCACCCTTCTTTTTATGTATTTATTAAACATTTTGCATGTATATTTTAGCATAAATGTTATAGTAACGCAAAAAACAGACGGATTACCACCGAAATCGACTGGCAATCCGTCTATTTTTACACGGCTTTTAAAATTTCGTTTCGATAGCAGCCACAAGCTTATGCATCGTATTCGTAGCGTTATACCATATAAAAAGCTGACCAGTAAATTGACCGGTCAGCCTGCTCTATCCTATACTACTATGTTTCAAACTTTGCCCAACGCATTCATCATTAAAGCAGCCGTTTCGGCGCTGGCCATCTTCTCCGCCTCAGCGGGGATAGCCTGCCCTGATTTTTCCACCTGCGTGCTCAGTATCGTCGGATTCTCCTCGGGGTGCGCCGCATGGGTCTTGCTCTGGGACACGATACGGTCACCTGCATAAATGGTTACGAGCACCGAACCATCCGACATAACCTGCGTGACCGTAGTGGTTTCCTCGCCATTATCACCCTCGCCGGTATCACGGATACCGCCGCCAGTCTCAAGCTGGCGGAGCATATGGGAAAACGTCGGTTTGGCCACCGGGGTCTTATCCCGCTTCGACGACTCTGTTTCTGCGGCACCTGGATTCCACAGCACCGCTTTTGTTGCTTGAATCTCCATACAATCCTCCTTTACTAACACCTCTCTCCTATATATCGTAAAAAAAGAGATTTTAATAAGGGCGCAATTTCTTCCGCAATACGATCCTATCAATCAGCCTGTGCCCGCACTTCGCCTTCATCCGCAAGGACATACATCGTACCTGCTGCCAAATACTTTTCAACCATACTCTGCTGCTCATCAGCCAGCAGGAGCAACGGCATATATTCCTGCTTTTCTTCTGTCGCATATATTTCCATCGACATGCCCTCACTATGAACCATAGGAAAACAACAGTGCCCCCACATCTCACTCTATGCGAATCGAGGCCATAGCTTTTTCGGCTATGGCTTCCATAGTCTTATCATCCGTCCAATACCCAAACGTTATCATCCAATGTTCCTGTCCCATTTGGAGACCTAAGCACTCAAGCCGTAAAGAATCACCATCTTCGTCGCGCAGGCCGATTTCAAAATAGTCCATCTCTCTGCCATTGATGGTTCTTTTTTCTGCACGTTTCAACACAGGATTATTCTGCCGTACCTTGGCAAAATCATCCAGGAATCGCGACATGGTAAATTTCACCCGCGCATTGGGATTTATCATCGTGCCATGATGTATTGACACCAACATGCGTGAGCCCAGATGCTTATATATTTTCTGATTCTTTACATTGGCATCATCGCTTCGTTCC
>NZ_JAILKR010000102.1 GCF_024693525.1 Selenomonas sp.
GTCAATAAGCGTTTTGGAACGAATTTTGCGGCGAAGAATTTCTTTATGACGGCTGGTGCGGCAGCGGCCATTACGATTTGCTTTAAGGCATTGGCCCAGCCGGAGGATGAATTTATCACCTTTGCCCCCTTCTTCCCGGAGTACCGTGCCTTTGTTGAGTCGGTGGGGGGCAAGCTGGTGGTGGTGCCGGCACAGCCTGCTGATTGGCAGATTGATTTTGCGGCCTTTGAAAAACTCGTGACGAATCATACCAAGGCGGTTATTGTCAACTCCCCGAACAATCCCAGTGGTGCTGTCTATTCGGAGGAGACCATTCAAAAACTTGCGGAGATTTTGCGCCGGAAAGAAGAGGAGTATCATCACCCCATCTTCATCATTTCCGATGAGCCCTACCGCGAAATTGCTTTTGAGGGCTATACGGTGCCCTATGTGCCGAAGTTCTATGACAATACGCTGGTCTGCTATTCCTACAGTAAGTCCTTCTCGCTGCCAGGCGAACGTATCGGTTATATCATCGTTCCCGATGAGGTGGCTGACTTTGGTAAAGTATATGGTTCGATTGCCGGTGCTGCCCGCGTGCTCACCCACGTTAACGCGCCGTCGCTTTGGCAGCTGGTCATTGGACGTTGTGCGGATATGCCTTCGGATATTTCCACCTATGTCAAGAACGGTCAGATGCTCTATCAGGGGCTTATCGATGCTGGCTTTGAGTGCGTGAAGCCTCAAGGCGCCTTCTACCTCTTCCCGAAATGCTTGGAGGAAGATGACTACGCATTCTGCGAGCGGGCGAAAAAATATGACCTGCTCCTCGTGCCGGGTACCGACTTTGGCTGCCCAGGCTATTTCCGCGCGGCTTACTGCATCAAGACCGAAACCATCGAAAAATCCCTGCCACTGTTCAAGAAGTTGGCAGAGGAATATAAGAAGTAAGATCTTTCGAAAATGACTTGTCAATTGACAGGTCATTTTTTATATGTAGGAAAGATATATTTGCTGGGATTTGACAGGAATTTGACATCTGAGAGCGAATATACATGTTAGAATTGTTTGAAAAATCACAAATAAAAGGAAGGTTTGTGATGATAATGTCCGGTAATTGGATTTTTAATGTAAGGGAGTGATGACTGGTGGCAGAAAATGAACCGATGGTAGAGGTCTTTATCTACGAGACGCGTCAGTTCCTAGAGCAGTTGGAGCAGGTCGCGCTTGCAAGTGAGGACAGCGGCAGCTTCCAGCCAGAGGATGTCAATGAGGTGTTCCGGGCCATGCATACCATCAAAGGCTCGGCGGCTATGATGCTTTACGATGAAATCTCGCATCTAGCCCATGCGGTGGAGGATATCTTCTTCTATATTCGGGAGCTGCATCCGGAGAAAATTGATGTATCGGCCGTGACGGACATCGTACTGACGGCTGTGGATTTTATGAATGGGGAGATGGATAAGCTTGACAGTGGAGCTCAGCCGGATGCCTCCAGTGAGGAACTGCAAAAATCCACCCAGGAATTCTTGCGGAATTTCAAATTGGAAAATGGCCATGACCCCGATGTGGATTTGCGCAAGGCGAAAAAGACGTCACCCAAAGCGGTAGAAGTGGCGGAACCGGCAGAGCCTGCCAAGCAGCAGTATTTCATCCAGGCGGTGAAACCCGAAGAGGTCAAGACGGAATCTGGCAGCAATCATGTCTATAAAGCTGTGTTGCACTTTGACTCTGAGGGCGGCATGGTAGAAGTTCGTGCCTTTGGGGTAATCAATCGGTTGGAGGATCAGGCAGGGGAGCTCCATTATCTGCCGGAAAAGATTATTGAGGATGAAACGGCGGCTGATACCATCATCAAAGAGGGCTTCAAGCTCTGGTTTACCACGGGACTGGGTGTGGAAGAGGTTCGCAAGCTGTTGGATGAGACGATGTGTCTGACGGGATTGGAACTTACGGAGCTTTCGTCGACAGCTGAGTGTGAGTATTGGCCGACGCCTAAGCAGAAAGCTGCCCAGGTAGTGGAAGAATCCTCGCCGATTGTGCCGGTAAAACCTGAGGCCAAACCTCGGCCAGCCCCCATAAAGCAAGCGGGGCATGATGGACACGAATCCCAAATGATTAGCGTCCGGGTGGATAAACTCGATCGTCTGATGGAATTGGTGGGGGAGATGGTCATTGCCGAATCGATGGTGACCCAGAACCCCGATATTCGCGGAATGGAGCTTTCGAATTTCGACAAGGCGGCCCGGCAGCTGCACAAGATAAACGGCGAGTTGCAGGATCGCGTCATGGCACTAAGGATGGTGCCATTGGAAGCAACCTTTAAGAAGATGAACCGCATCGTGCGGGATATGACCAAAAAACTTGGCAAACAGGCGAAACTGGTATTGGTGGGAGCGGATACGGAGGTTGACAAGAATGTCACGGAACATATCGGCGACCCGTTGATGCACATCATCCGCAATTCCATCGACCATGGCATTGAGATGCCCGATGTGCGCGTGGATGCCGGTAAGCCGGAACAGGGAACCGTGGTGCTGTCGGCACAAAATGCCGGTGGTGAGGTCGTCATTCGCATTGAAGACGATGGTGGCGGCATGAACCGCGACCGCATCATGAAGAAGGCCAGGGAGAAGGGAATCCTGACAAAACCAGAGGAGGAATATACCGATCAGGAGGTCTATAGTTTTATTTTTGCACCGGGGTTTTCGACGAAGGAACAGGTCACGGAATTTTCCGGCCGCGGTGTTGGGATGGATGTCGTCGTATCGAATATCAAAGCTTTGGGCGGAACGATAACGGTGGACAGCAATCCTGGCAAGGGCAGCGTAACCATCATCCGGATTCCTCTGACGCTGGCAATTGTGGAAGGAATGTGTATTAAGGTGGGGGGCTCTGGGTATACGATACCCATTAGCTCAATTCGCCGCTCCTTCCGGCCGGAGGAGGGAGATATTTTCCTGGATGTATCGGGACAGGAAATGTTCATGGAGGCGGGAAGCCCCTGTCCGATTGTGCGGCTTCACAGGCTATATGATATTGGAACCGCTAAGGAGCAGCTAACGGAGGGGATTCTGCTGGTGACGGAGGCGGATGACCACTATTTGGGAATCTTTGCCGATGAGCTGGTGGGGGTTCAGCAGATTGTCGTAAAGCCGGTACCGGGTTATATCCAGGCTATGACAAAGATGACTGGTATCACGGGCTGTACGATTTTGGGCGATGGCAGCATCAGCCTGATTATCGACCCGGGAAAACTTATGGGATTGCTGGTTGAGTAATAGGAGGAACGGAAATGGATGAAGAACTCCTGCAAGAGGAAGATACCCAAAAGGATAAATATTTGACCTTCACGCTGGGGGAGGAGCTCTATGGCATCGATATCCGCGTAGTTATCGAAATCATTGGCATCCTGCCCATTACCAAGGTGCCGGAGGTGCCGGATTATGTACGTGGCATCATCAATTTGCGCGGTAAAATCATTCCGGTCATCGATATGCGGCTGCGGTTTGGCCGGGAGTTCCGGCCCTATACGGATCGTACCTGTGTCATCGTTATTGAGGTCAAGGATGTACTGCTGGGACTTATTATCGATGGGGTCAGCGAAGTGCTGTCCATACCGGAAGGCCAGACTGTGGCTCCGCCGGAACTGAAAGCTGCCAGCAATCGCTATATACGGAATATCGGCAAGTTGCCGGATGCGAAGGTGGTACTTTTACTGGACTGGAAAAAATTATTTGATGTGGAAGAAGAGAAGATGCTCAGCGGGATGAATGAGGAAAGAGGGACAGAACATGGAACTGTTTAAGAATATGAAAATCAGTACCCAATTAGTGACTTTGACCGGAATACTCGGCGCTTTGGTGGTGCTTACCGCTGCTTGCTGCCTCTATCTTTTGAGCTCGGTAAGTGAACAGTATCAAAAGGTTTATGACGAAGATGCCTATGCAGCAACTTTGGCGACACAGGCAGGAAAACTTTTCACAGAGTCACGCAACGAGTATACGCGGTTCCTGACCCGGGTAGATCCGATGATGCGGCAGGAATCTATGGCCAATATGCAGAAGTGCGACCGGGAACTTGATGTGGTTTTTGGTGAGCTGGAAAAACGTGCGATTTCTACCGACGCGAAAAAGGTGATGAGTGATATCCGAGGGCAGATTGATACGTTCCGCAGCCAGCGTGATGCATTGACCAAGGCACAGCTGGCACCGGGAGCACCGGTGGAAAATCTGCCCGAGGCAAAACGGGCCTCAGAAACCGGGTATAAGCTGTCACAGAGTTTTGATTCTGTGATGGAAATGGGGAATAAAGGCACACAGGATGAGTTCAAGAAAATCAAAGAGGAGATCGATGAAGCTATACTGATTTCGGTCATCAATATTGTGGTGGTAGTCCTGCTGGCGATGTTTTTCGGCATGCGGCTGGCTCGCAATATTGGCAACCGCATTAACCGCATGGCCACTTCAGCGGAAGTAATTGGCAGTGGCGATCTCAGTCAGCCGATGAAGCCGGAAAACAACGATGAAATCGGACAGGCGGTCGAGCATTTCGAGCATATGCGCCAGAATCTCAACCAGTCCATGAATAATATCCATGTGGCAGCGGAGCAGGTGGCGGCAGGTTCGCGCAATGTCTCTGAGGCCAGTGTATCACTGTCTCAGGGGGCTGCAGAGCAGGCGTCGTCGGTTGAGGAGCTTTCGGCTTCGATTTCGGAGATTTCATCGCAGACGGCCAGCAATGCGGAAAATGCCGATAGGGCAAATAATCTTACGATTCAGGCTCGCCAGCAGGCTGCGGTTGGGGATGCGGATATGAAGGAAATGCTGGCGGCCATGGAAGATATCAATACGTCTTCGGCTAATATCTCTAAGATTATCAAGGTGATTGATGAAATCGCTTTTCAGACCAATATCCTGGCACTCAATGCCGCCGTGGAGGCTGCCCGTGCCGGACAGCATGGCAAGGGCTTTGCCGTGGTGGCGGAAGAGGTGCGGAACCTGGCTGCACGCAGTGCCAAGGCAGCCAAGGAAACCACGGAGCTTATCGAGGATTCCATCACGAAGGTGGAATCTGGCCGGGCTATTGCCGGTAAGACCGCTGAGGCCCTTATGACAATCATGAATAATGTCTCGGAAGTGGCCGATATCGTAAGCTCCATTGCCAAGGCTTCCAGTGAACAGAAGCTGGCCTTAGAGCAGATTGACCAGGGTGTATTGCAGGTATCGCAGGTGGTACAGGCAAATTCGGCAACATCGGAGCAGGCGGCATCGGCTAGCGAGCAGCTCAATGCCCAAGCATCCCGGCTGCGTGAGACGGCTGACCAATTCCGTTTGGCACCAGGCAGTTCGCGGGGGACGGGAAGCTTTACACCGCCAAAAACTGTGGCCCGTGCGGCTGTAAGCCCGGCACCGCTGCCGGCACCGGCGGCAAAGCCTGCCGAACCAAAAGGGTACAAATTTGACGATGATGAGGAAGGATTTGGGAAGTACTGATGGAAGATTCGGTATTTCTGGCATACGCGAGCATTGTGGATCGTAAATTTGGCATCCAGCTGCCACGGGAGAAAAAGGCACTCTTGGAATCCCGTCTGCAACGGTTGTTCCACGAAGGGGAGGAGACGGCCAAATATCACGATGCCGCAGGCTTCTTGAAGGCCCTGAAACAAGATGGCACGGGAAAGCTCTTAAAGGCGCTGGCCGAGGCTATTACCACGCACCATACGTTTTTTATGCGTGAGGCGGACCATTTCTGGTTCTATCGGGATACGGTGCTGCCCTGGATTGCATCATCGGTTCAGGATGGCGATATCCGTACCTGGTGCGCGGCTTGTTCCACAGGGCAGGAAGCTTATACGCTGGCGATGCTGATGCAGGATCAATTTGGCCTGCAAGGATCCCGGTGGGAAAAGACCTTGCTGGCTACCGACTTATCGACGGAGGTGTTAGAAGTAGCCAGGGCGGGAATCTACGAAAAGGAATCCCTGGTTGGCATGCCGGATAACTGGCTGCGCGGCTATTTCCATGCCGTGGGCAGTGGGAAGATGCAGGTCAATGATGGGATACGGCAGCAGGTGTTGTTCCGGCCCTTTAATCTGATGACGCCGGGCTTTCCCTTCAAAAAGCCCTTCCATGTTATTTTCTGCCGGAATGTCATGATTTATTTCGATGCCCCGGTTCGAAACCGGCTGGTACGGCAGTTTTATGAGTATCTAGAGCCAGGCGGCTATCTTTTCGTGGGACATTCCGAAACGGTAGAGCGTCAGGCGGCGCCCTTTCAGTATGTGATGCCGTCGGTTTATCGCAAGCCCTTGGATGCGGTGCCCAGCGAACCACGGCAGAATCTGGCAGGCATATACCAGCGGACGCGGGAAGCAACTGCCGACATGCAGCACAATCTGCAACTGGCAAGGCAGGCCGTTGGCAAGGATGAGGGCGTGGAGCCGCCCAAGAGAGTAAAACTCATTGCACTGGGAGCATCTACCGGGGGCACGGAGGCTCTGGCAAGCCTTATCCAAGGCTTGCGGCCGCCACTGCCGCCTATTGTCATTGTTCAGCACATTCCCTATGGCTTTAGCCGGTTATTTGCAGAACGGCTCAATAATGAGTCGGAATTTACCGCTGCCGAGGCTGTGGATGGGGTGCGCTTGCAGCCCAATCATATCTATGTGGCTCCAGGTGACCGGCAGATGCGGGTGCGGCGGTTGGGCAGCGAGTTTTTCGTTTACTGCCGTGGCACGGAGCAGGTGAGCGGCCATTGTCCTTCGGTGGATGTGTTGTTTGATTCTGTGGCCGAGACAGCGGGGGCTGAGGCGTTGGGGGTAATCCTTACGGGGATGGGCAGCGATGGCGCTGAAGGGCTGTTGAAAATGCGGCAACAGGGGGCGCGTACCCTTGGACAGGATGAAGCTTCCAGCGTAGTCTACGGCATGCCCCGGGCGGCTTTTGAACGGGGGGCAGTCATGCGTCAGCTGCCACTTTCGGCCATGGCTGGATGCATTATGAGTTTGGCACATCAGCAGGGTTCTGTTGGAAAGGATGAAAGCGATGGGCAATGAAGTACAAGGACAGATACCCGATTCCGTTTTGCGCGGTCTGTTGGGAAGCCTGGGGGATGGGTTGATTCTGACGGATTTGGAGGAGCATGTCACCTATATCAATAAAATGGCAAAACGCATTTTAGGCTGTGGAGAAAAACAGGTGATAGGCCATGCTTTTCGCGACCTTTGCCCACTGGTGAATTTAAAGACAGGACGCAGTTTTGAAAGTCCGCTGAAAGTGGCGCTAAATGAGAAGCGTTCGGTGGGACTAGCGCGCAACGTTGGCATTTACCGCGGCGAGCAGCAGGAACCAATCTTTTTGTCGGCAACCTGTTCGCCGCTGCATCTGGATGAAGGGAAAATCGTAGGCTGCGCAGTGATTCTTCGCAACGTGACTCACCTTCGCCGGCTGGAGGTTCGCATTGAGGCGGATCATGTCTACATGCGGACGGTGTTCTCGGCTGCGCAGGTTGGCCTTTTCGTTCTCGATGAAAAGGGGGCCATTATCGATATTAACGATGCCGGCCTTGAAACTATGGAGACGACTTATAAGGAATCGGTGGGAAAACAGTTTGGCGATGTCTTTCGCTGTGAAAATAGCATTGAGGGGGGATGCGGGCATGGACAATACTGTGCAACCTGCCCGATTCGGCATCAGATAGAAACTGCGATTGCTACGGAAGGGTATACAAGCCAGATTACCGCAGCGATGCACAGCATTCGACGCAGGGAGAAAATATGGCTGCGGATGTTTTTTTCTCAGGCGTGGTCGGCGGAAATTGGCAAGCAAACGATTGTCACTATGATTGACGTCTCACAGCGCAAAAAAAGGGAGGATGCTTTGGAAGAGGCCCGGGAGCGGGCTGAGGCAGCCAGCCGGACGAAGAGTCAGTTCCTGGCCAATATGAGTCATGAAATCCGCACGCCTATCAATGGGATGAATGGCATGATTGACTTGACCCTGCATACCGACTTGACGGAAGAGCAGCGGGAAAATCTCATGAGTGCCAAGCAGTGCTCGGAGGATTTATTGCGAATCATCAACGATATTCTCGATTTTTCCAAATTAGACTGTGGGAAGATGGAGCTGGAATCTCTGGATTTTGACCTGCATAAGACTATGCGGCGGGTGTGCACCGTTCACCGCAAGGTGGCGAAGGGCAAAGGGTTGTTCTTCCGGCTGCCGGATTTGCGGGGAATTCCGCAGTTTATCACAGGGGATCCGATGCGATTCCGCCAGATTATGCATAATTTGCTGACCAATGCGGTGAAATTCACCGGAGAAGGTGGTGTGGCCGTGGAGGTGACTAAGAATTTCCGCGAAGAGAGGCCGGTGCTCAATATCGCCGTGCATGATACGGGAATCGGTATGTCCTTTGAGGAACAGAAGAAATTGTTCCAGCCCTTTAGCCAGGTGGATGGTTCCACCACTAGAAAATTTGGCGGCACTGGGTTGGGGCTTATGATTGTGAAAGACCTTGTGGAAGCCATGGGCGGTGAAATCAGTGTGCATTCGGCGCCCCTTTGTGGCAGCAATTTTACGTTCTGGATTCCGCTTTATGAAGCCGATGGGGAAGATGAAGAGAGTCAGGAACGTTCGGTGTTCATCAATGACCGTTGGAATACTGATAGCGAAAAACAAGAGGCACCAGCCAAGGAAGAAGAGACGGATATCAGCGATATTGCGAATTTGCTTGCCTATTGCGAACAGCGTCTCGATGAAGATGGAGGAGATGCGACATGAAAATACTGATTGCAGAGGACGACCGGCTTAGCCGGATTTTCCTCAAGAAGTTCTTGGGAAACTACGGGGAATGTGATGTGGCAGTGGACGGCATGGAGGCTTTGGACCTTTTCATGGATGCGATAAAGGATAATCAGCCCTACGAGTTGTTATGCTTAGATATCATGATGCCCCGCATCGATGGCTTAAAACTATTAAAGGCCATCCGGGTATTGGAAAAACAACATCAGTTGCAGCATACCTACATCATTATGATGACGGCGCTGGCGGACGTGGAATACGTGGATCAGGCATTGGAATTAGGCTGTGATGCCTATGCGGCTAAGCCAATCGATACCGATAAAGTGACTTTGGTTATGAAGAATCTCGGCTTGATAAAAGAATAGTGAATGCGAAAGAGCTTTTCTTTAGGGAAAGGCTCTTTTTCACTGGATAATGCCTTGTGGCTATGATAAAATGAAATTATCTTGAATTGTGCATCAAATAAGAATCTGATAGAGAATAGAGATAAGATTCTTAGCACAACGGAAATAAACTGAATGAAGCTATTGCAAGCCAGGGGTAGCGTGTATGGGGGTCTATTGATGGAGTTTCGGCAATTAGAGTATTTTTGTACCATCAGTGAATTGGAGAACTTTACGCGGACAGCTGAAGCACTGCATGTGTCCCAGCCGTCAGTCACCAAAGCCATCAAGGCGTTAGAGGCAGAACTTGGGGTGATGCTCATTAACCGCAGCCAGAAGCATGTAAGTCTCACGGAGCAGGGAAAGGTGTTTCTGCTTCATGCGCAGCGCATCATGCAGGACGCATCGTTTGCGAAGAAGGATATGATGCGGTACCGTTCGGATCGGCAGGACATCATTCATTTTGGTATGCCACCGATGGTGGAAGGGTATCTTTTCCCGGATTTTTTTATGAAATTCAAGGAGCAGGTGCCCGATGTCATGCTGGATGTGCAGGAGTTCAGCGACTCGGATGAAGTGCGTCAACGGGCGGAAAATGGCGAGTTGGATTTCGGCATTGTCATGGGCAGTGATGAGGAACATCCGGAGCATGCCATGCCGCTGCTGCAGGATACCATGGTGCTTTGCCTGCCGCCGGAACATCCACTGGCAGAAGAGCCATCGGTATCCTTTGCGGAACTTCGCCATGAGAAGTTCATCATGCAGCAGCCCAATACCTATCAGTATCGTCAGATTATGGATCACTGTGGGGAGTATGGCTATGTGCCGGATATCGTTCTGTGCACGTCGCAGCTCAAGACCATAAAACAGTTGGTGGCCAATGGCAGTGGGATTTCGGTGCTGCCCAATTTTGTAACCCAGATGGAAAGCATCTTTGTGCGCAGGCCGTTATCGCCAGTCATGGGTGTGCAGGCGTCGTTGTTCTGGGGCGAGAACAAGAATTTATCCAGGGCCGATACGCGGTTCATGCAGTTTATGAAGGAATATACGGAGACGCCGGATTTCCAGCAGCATTTCCGGCAGTGTTGAAGAGGCAGGTTAGATTGTGCAATTAAAACGTCTTGAGGCATATGGATTCAAATCCTTTGCGGATAAGATAACGATAGATTTTGACAAGGGTATTACGGCAATCGTTGGGCCGAATGGTTCGGGCAAGAGCAATATCACCGATGCAATCCGTTGGGTTCTCGGTGAGCAGAATGTCCGCAATCTGCGTGGAACCAAGGCGGAAGATATCATCTTCACAGGTTCGGCATCGCGCAAGGCCCTCGGTGTGGCTGAGGTATCCTTGTTTTTTGCCAACGATGGCACGCTGCCGGTAGATTTTCGGGAAGTTGTGGTCACGCGCCGGCTTTATCGCAGTGGCGAGAGTGAATTCTATATCAACCGCTCCCGCTGCCGTTTGAAGGATATCTATAATCTTTTTGCCGATACGGGCATTGGCCACGATGGTATGAGCATCATCGGCCAGAACCGCATCGATGATATCCTAAACAGCCGTCCGGAGGAGCGCCGGGCTTTCTTCGAGGAGACTGCGGGTATCACTAAGTACCGCAACCGCAAGCGGGAGTCGGTGCGCAAGCTCACGGATACGGAAAATAACCTGATTCGCGTACAGGACATTATAAACGAAATCGAGAATCAGCTTGAGCCATTGGCGCGTCATGCCGAGAAAACCCGCGTGTTCAATGAACTCGACGAGGAGTACCGGAAATGCAAGCTGACGAAGCTGGCCCAGGACTATGCCCGGGAAAGCCAGCGCAAAACGGATAACGATGGCAAACTGACTGAGGCCCGGGATGCGGCGGTAGCGGCGGAGACGAAGGTTAAGGCGGTGGCTGCCCGGAAAGAACAGCTGGGCAAGGAAATCATCGACTTTGAGCAGCAGCTCAAGGAACAGGCCGATAAAAACGAGGCCATCCGGCAAAAAATCGAAGCAGCTTCCACCGAGATGGCTGCACTGCAGGAGCGGCAGGAGCAAAGTGATGCGGCAAAGGCGCGAATCCTTGCCCGTCGCCAGGAGCTCAACCATGAGGTGGCTCAGGCCGTGGCTGATATGGCGAAGCTTTCGGAAAAAGAAGCCCAACAGAAAAAAGACTTGGAGTTGGCGGATAGTTTGCTAAGCCAGGAAAAGGAGAAAGCAAAACGCATTGCAGTCCGCATCCGGGAACAGAAAGAAGTCGATAAAAACGCTGCCGAGAAACGGGAGAAGGCTCAGGCGGACCTAACCCAGAAACAGCAGGAACTGGCTCTTATCGAGCGGGATATTGAAAACGGCAGCGGGGACCAGGAAGCCCGGCAGGCAAGCCTTTTGGAAGCCCGGCAGGAACTAGAGCGGCTGGAAACTTTGCAGGAGCAGCTCACAGCGGAAATCCATCAGCAGGATGAGGCAATAAAAGCGCGGGTAGCTGAGCAGCAGCAGGCCCAGACTGCCCAGCGGGAAGCGGCCCAGAAGATGGCCGATTGCCAGCAGCGCTACAATGAGACAAGTCAGCAGATAAAGTCGGCGGAAAGCAAGCTTCAGTTCCTCTCCCGCATGCAACAAGATTATGAGGGCTTTGGCAAAGCCGCCAAGGCGGTACTAAAAAGCCGGGAGAGCTGGCGCACTGGCGTAGCCGGTGCTGTAGCGGAGCTTATTGATGTTCCCCGCGGCTATGTGACGGCGTTGGAAATCGCCCTGGGAGGCAACCTGCAAAATATCGTCACCGAAGATACCGATACGGCTAAAGCTGCTATTGCGTATTTGAAGCGGGAACGGCAGGGGCGTGTGACCTTTTTGCCACTGTCCACCATCGTATCTCGGCCGCCAAAGGATATCGCCTTTTCAGCTAATGAAGGCGTGATTGGCTGGGCCAGCGAACTGGTAAAGACGGAGGATAAGTTCCGCAAGATTGTGGACTTTCTGCTATCCCGGACGCTGGTGGTAGATACGCTGGATAACGGCCTCAAGCTGGCGAAAAAGCACAACTACAAACTTCGCATCGTCACCAAGGAGGGGGAACTGCTGAATCCGGGAGGTTCTCTCTCGGGTGGCAGCCGGCAGCATCAGGAGTCCAGTTTCCTCAACCGCAGCGGCGAGATTGAAGAACTCAAAGAAAAGCTGGTGGGCGGGAAAAAACTGTTGGAAACCCTTGTGGCTGAGCGAAAGGCCGCTGAGCAGGCCCAGGTGGAAGCCGCCAAACGGCAGGATGAAGCCATGGAGGCACTCCATGAAGCTAATGTCCATCGCGCCGAGCTTCGCGTGAGCCGGGAGCGTCTGGCTGAAAACTTGACCGGTCAAACCTTGACGGTCAAAGAACTTGAAGAGGCTGCGGAACAAATCAAAGCAACCTTTGCCAAGATTCAGGAAAAGCGTACGCTGGCAGCTCGAGCAGTGGCAACTGCCCAGCGCGAGTTCGACGAAGCGGATCACGCTGCGGAAGATGCAGCTATTGAACTGGAAGACTTGGAACAGGATGCGGACGATTTGTCCGAGTACATCCAGAAGCGCGAAGTCAACCGGGCGGTATTGGAGCAGGAAGCCCTGCGCTCACGAGAGCATTTGCTTTTGAGAACCCGTGACAAGGAACGTAGTGAGCAATCCTTGCGCGACAACGAAGCCGAGGAAAAACAACTGGTGGCAGGCCTGGAAGAAAGTGTTACTCGTCTGGAAGTCATCCGCGGGCAGAATGCAAACTGGCAGAACCTATTTGCCGAGGGACAGGCGGCCCATGATAAGCTCTATGCCCAGCGCATGACGAAGCTTACGGAGAGCCAGCAGGCGGACAAGGATTCCCACGAGGCGGCGAGAAAGCTCAATCAGGCCCAGGATCATGTCCACAAGCTGGAAATCATCGAGACGAAACTCCAGCTGGCCTTGGAAGAATGGCAGGAGACCATCCTTTCGGAATATGGACTTACGCCGGAGCGAGCTGCCGAAGAGGCCTTGGATATGGAACCGCCAGCGGTGCATCATCGCATGAAGGAATTAGAGCGCAAGATAAAAGAACTGGGCCCGGTCAACCCCAATGCGCTGGAAGAATATGAGGAACAGCAAAAACGCCATGACTTCATGGAGGGGCAGGCAAAAGACCTGATTGAGGCCAAGGAAAATCTGGAACATATCATCGCCGATATGGATGAAGCGATGACCAAACAGTTCAAAGAAGCCTTTGCCCAGATTCAGGTTTACTTTGCCGATATCTTTGTGCGCCTCTTTGGCGGTGGCAAGGCCGAATTGAAGCTTTTGGATGAACACGATGTGTTAAACACCGGTGTCGATATCCTCGTGACCCTGCCCCAGAAAAAGCGGCAGAACCTTTCGGCTCTCTCAGGCGGCGAGCGCGCGCTCACCGTCATTGCACTGCTGTTCTCGTTCCTGCGTTATCGTCCATCGCCGTTCTCGGTACTGGACGAAATCGATGCGCCGCTTGATGAAGCAAACGTCGTTCGTTTCGGTTCGTTCCTGCGGGAATTTGCCGAAAATACGCAGTTCATCGTCGTAACGCATCGTAAGGGTACGATGGAATCGGTGGACACCATGTATGGTGTCACGATTGAAGATGCGGGTGTATCCAAGATACTGTCCGTCAAACTGGATGATATAGAATAAACGGAGGCAATCCATGGGATTTTTTGATAAACTGAAAAAAGGTTTGAACAAGACGCGGGAAAACCTGACCAATAAGATTGAAAAGCTCGTCATCGGCTATGCGGATATCGATGAGGACTTTTTGGAAGAGCTGGAAGAAACGCTGATTATGGCTGACGTCGGCGTGCAGACTACCGATACGCTGATGACGGCGGTTCGTAAGGGCATCAAGAAAAAGGAAATCAATACGCCGGAGGATTTGAAACCCTTCTTGCAGAAAACGATTGTGGACATCCTCAATCGCGGCGAGGATACGACGCGCAAGGCCGAAGAAGGCCCAACGGTGCTGCTGGTCATCGGTGTCAACGGCGCCGGCAAGACGACGACCATCGGTAAGCTCAGTGCCTATTACAAGGAACAAGGGAAATCGGTTATGCTGGCTGCGGCGGATACCTTCCGCGCAGCGGCGATTGACCAGCTCGAGGTCTGGGGACAGCGCACCGGCGTTCCGGTAATCAAACACGAGGAAGGATCTGACCCGGCAGCGGTGGCCTTTGATGCGGTAAAAGCAGCCAAAGCGCGCGGCATCGACATGCTGATTATCGACACCGCTGGCCGGTTGCAGACGAAATCCAACCTCATGCAGGAGCTTGAAAAAATCAATCGCGTCATTGGCCGCGAGATTCCGGGGGCACCCCATGAGACCCTGCTGGTGCTCGATGCCACCACGGGCCAGAATGCCATCAGCCAGGCCGAGCTCTTCACCAAGGCCGCACCGATTTCTGGCGTCGTTCTGACGAAACTCGATGGCACGGCCAAGGGCGGTGTAGTTATCGGCATCAAAAACCAGCTTTCCATGCCAGTCAAATGGATTGGCGTTGGCGAAGGTGTCGAAGACCTGCGTCCCTTCAACGCCGACGATTTTGCCAAGGCATTGTTCGAGGGATAAAGCTAAGGGACAGAAAAAGAAAAACGTTCGATGGGAAGATTCGCATCGGACGTTTTTATGTATTGGAAGAGCAGGAGAAAAGATATGTTAATTGGCGAAGAAAGAAATAAAGTAGATCAGATATGGGATACCTTTTGGACGGGCGGACTTA
>NZ_JAILKR010000134.1 GCF_024693525.1 Selenomonas sp.
GGCTGGCGTCGGCACAGCTCTTACGGCGCTGGTGGCGGTATTTATCTGGCATGAACAGATGGACCTTACCACCGGCTTGGGCATCTTGTTCATCATCATAGGAGTGATCCTGTTAAACATCCGCAGCATCACCAGTTGATAGCGGCACAGTACCGAGGCAGCCCGCAAGGATATTTTAGTAGAGCAGCGTGCCCGCCTGCAGGAACAGCTGGAAACCTTGCAACCCACCATTGAGCGACTGGATTACAAGATTACCCATTACGATGAAATTCTCAAGTGCTCGGAAAAACTCAAATCTTAATCCCCATATCCCCAAAATGCAGAAAAATGGTGCCACCCGCAAAGTTAGCACCATTTTTCTTTTTGCATCACTCAAAAGCCAGACCATCAAATCAGATTTTTACATCTTCTGCTGAAGCCTTGATTTCCTCACCGCCATTGCCCATGGCACAGCATATCTAACTATTTCGGAAGTTTGGCCTGCTCCTCACGCAACCATTGAAGCCGCTGCTTCTCCCTGTTAATCGCCTGACGTAAAATCAGAGAATGACCATAGTGTTTCGCCTGTTCCGCTTCCCATGCGAACAGAGCTTCCCACCTCGACTCCAAATATTGCCGCTTTTCCTCGTGACGGGCTATTTCCTGAGCAAATAACTCCTTCACCAAAGGATTCCTGGCATCATTCAGTAAATACAGCTTCATGGAAAACTCATCTCTGGTTGGGGGCAGAGCATTTAAAGGCTCACTCAGCCAAGCCGATAATTCCTGTTCTCCTTGAGGCAGGATTTTATAGTAAGTTTTGGTCATTTTCTGTCCCACAGTATCCGCATGGGAAGCAATAAGGCCGCTATCCTCCATCTTTTTCAATTCCGGGTAAATCTGGCTATGATTGGAATACCAAAAATCTCCCAGTTCCCCCTCAAAAAGTTTCTTGATATCGTAACCTGTCAAATCTCCATGGGATAACAGCCCCAACACTACATATTTGAGAACATTCTTCTGTGCCATCAGCATTTCCTCCGCTTCCATTTTTCTCATTATACCATGATACAAGGAAAAGGTGTATTTATTTACATATTTTTTCTTGACATTCATCGCTAGCAGGTTTAATATAAATGCATGAAACAAATATGTATTTAATTACATGTTTGTAAATACATTAAAAGGAGTGCTTCAATATGAAATTCAAAGATCTTAGCGATTTTCTTGGAACCCATTTTATCTATACTTATGACAATGGTTGGGAGTACGAATGGTATGCCAAAAACGACCACACCGTGGACTACCGTATCCACGGCGGCATGGTTGCTGGACGTTGGGTGAAAGACCAGGAAGCAGATATTGTCAAACTGACCGACGGCATCTTCAAGGTAACTTGGACGGAGCCAACCGGTACAGATGTAGCTCTGGACTTCATGCCCAACGAAAACAAGATGCACGGCACCATTTTCTTCCCCAAATGGGTACAGGACCATCCCGAAATCACCGTCTGCTTCCAGAATGAACATATCGACCTTATGCAGGAATCTCGGGAGAAATACGAGAATTATCCTAAGTATCTAGTGCCTGAGTTTGCCAAAATCACCTATATCGGCAAGGCCGGACTTGACAATGAAGATGTTATCGCCGAAGCTCCTTATGAAGGAATGACCAATGATATTCGTGAAGGCCGCTACTTTGATGCCAGCTACAACCGCCTGAAAAAATAATATTGGAGGTAAGAGCATGAAACTTTTTCAATTGAGAAAACTTATTACCGCTTCACTGTTAACCATGGGGCTGATGAGCATAGGCACGGGAGTCAGCCTTGCCCAAAGCAAGGATTTGAGCATTCAAGGTGACCATGGTAAACTTTCTGCTATACTTCAGACTCCTGATGGAGCAAAGGATTACCCACTGGTGATTGTCTGCCATGGTTTTACTTCCAACAAGGATACGGAGCTGATACATACGCTTGCCAATGACTTAGAAAAGAATGGCATTGCCAGCCTCCGTTTTGACTTTAACGGCCATGGCAAAAGTGAAGGCCTCTTCCAGGACATGACGGTACTCAATGAAATCGAGGATGCTAAAAAGATTTATGATTACGCTGCCAAACTCCCCCATGTGACATCCATTTCCCTGGCAGGCCATTCCCAAGGCGGCGTGGTGGCCAGCATGACTGCGGGTATTCTTGGCACCGAAAAAGTCAAAAGCCTGGCTCTAATGGCACCGGCAGCTGTACTGCGAGATGATGCCATTCGCGGGATTTGTATGAATGCTCATTATGACGCTAATAATCTCCCAGAAACTATTCCTCTCTATAACAACCTTCAACTAGGAAAAAATTATATTCTGACCGCCCAGACGCTCCCAATCTACGAAACAGCAGTCAGGTACCAGGGTCCTGCCTTCATGATTCACGGCACTGGGGATGTCATCGTCCCTTACACTTACAGCCAGCGGTATCACAGAATTTATTTCAATGGCCAGCTAAAGCTTATTCCTGGAGAAGACCATGGCTTTACCCATGATATCAAAGGTGCTTGCCAAGCAGTAACTGACTACTTTGTTACACAACTAAAAAAATAACACTGCAATGGATACCTTTTATATCATGCAAAAATAAATATTAATAAACATGGGCTGATGCAAAGAATGCTTTGCATCAGCCCACTCATTATGCTTAGTTCTAAAAATGTGCCTGTATGTTCTGATTATCAAAATAAAATGGCGTAGACATATATCATTCCAGACGATGTGCCATATTATAAAACATCATTTTCTCAGGACTGACTGGTCAGCAATTTTCTGCCCCAATCAGACTGGCTATTCCAGTTCACGTTCATTAGACATAGATATTTCCTCCAAACTTTCACTCTATAATAATGTTTCTACCGTTTTTCCTGGGCTTGCCCTGGGGATAATCCCCCTCATGGTACCACTGACATCTCAAGAAATGATCTGTCCCAGCTTAAAAGCCTGCTGCAGGCTGTCTCCCTGCCGAACGTCTCCTTTTTCCTTGGCACCGCGCACCAGCACCGTACCGCCATCCTCTAAGTTGAAGAAGTTCAAGACCAGCTTATACTGCATGAGGATTGCATCAAATAGTTCCGGCAAGGTCGCGGCGCCAACCAGAATCATCGCCAATTTCCTGATATTGAACGCATCACGCCGCGGATTGTGCAGCCGGTCGATAATCGCCTTCAACTGAGCGCTAACCCCATAGAAATACACGGGCGAAGCAATGACCAAGATATCTGCCACTTTGAGCTTGTCATAAATCTGCTGCATATCATCCTGCTGAAAACAGGGATTCCCTTCCTTTTGGAAACAACTGTTACAGCCAATACAGGGCCCCACCTTATAATCGGCTACGGATATCAGCTCTACCTCATGACGGTCACTGGCACCATCTGCAAAGGCCTTTGCCAGTAAATCCGTATTACCGCCTTTTCGATTGCTGCCCACCAAAACCACAATCCTGCTCATTCTAAGCCCTCCCCTAAAATATTCATAATCCTTTGCCTGCCGTCAATGGCACCTGAAACAGGCCATGCTGATTGCAGTAATAATACAGCTTACGAATATTGCTCCGCTTAAACCTGGCCTCAGCTACCCCTTCCGGGTAGAGTTTCTTTAGCTCATATCCATCCTCTTTGACAGCTGCCACAAACGATATGTAATGTTTCTTATCCATACTGTGATTCACCGCAACATAATATTCATCTTCCATAGGTTCTACATGAATGGTATGCACTGAATCAGGTGGCTCTGCTTCCACAGGCGGCAGCATTATGCCACAGCAGCTGATGGCAGCCTCCCCCGTTGAGAGGATGACATTTCCACAGATGGGGCATACATAAAACTTCACTCTTTTCATGTTAAAGCATCGGTTTGTATTGCTTATGCTTTCACCAGCCAATAACTCCGTGACAGAAAGCTGCAGTGCCCTGGCCAAGGGTTCTAACAGGGCTATATCCGGATACCCACGCCCTGTCTCCCATTTCGATATCGTTTTATCGCTTACATTGAGCAGTTCCGCTAACTGCCACTGCGTCATGTTGCTTCTTTCCCGAAGCTTTTTGATGATACTGCCAGTTACATATTGATCCATGTTCATCCCTCCTTGCCCAATATCATATAATGGGTTGGGGATTTATCCAACCTACGGAAAGTATAGTATTTTCACACCAATCACCGGCCACTCTGACGCAAACGAACGCTTCTGCCAGCTGACCTAAATTGAGCCCAATATTTTAAGTAAGAATTTTACACCTTTACCTATCATACGTCAACAATCGCAGGGTTTCTGTAAAGTTTGACACCCCCAAAAGCACGCTCCTTTGGATTCCACGCCGCAACATGCACCTGCAGGATTCTTATAAGCATAAATATTTTTTTGATGGCGGTGTTCCCTCAAAACGAACTAGCTGAAGACTACAGTAATATTTTTCATTGTCAGGCGGATTGTCAAGCTAAGTGCAATACTTTCTCAAAATGGACCTCATATGGTATTCTGTAGTTAAGACATTTCCTTGGGCGCAAGTTCATCATAGCAACTTTTCTCTGTATGTAGTCATCAGGGATTTCTGTTATGTCCTTGCCCTTTGGGAAGTATTCTCTAAGCAGGCCGTTCGTATGCTCGTTGGAACCCCTTTGCCACATATAGAAAAATACGCCAATCTGCTGAGCAAAAATTGAACAAAGAATAAGACCGGCTTTCACGCCCACAATGTTGCGTGAAAGCCGGTCTTTCTTTTTTATGCTGTCATTTACCTTCATCAAAAATATGGGTACATATCTCGCCAGTCATCCTCGGTTTGTATTTTCTCTGGCTCGATAATCCCCTGCTGGGTAAGCTGGGCGTATATTTCGTTGGCCAGCTCGTACTTGTCCTTGTAGTAGCGATAGAAGGTTTGCTTGCTGACCTCCGCAGGCGAATTGCATCTCAGGGCAGGTATTCTATGGGGACGCTTCTTCCTAAACCAATATTGCTTAGTAGCAAAGGCTTTCGCCATCAGCCGGCATATCATAGTCTTCCACATGACGGGCCATGAGCAGGGAACGCATCGTATGACGGGTAATGGTAGCGTGAGCAACATTATCCAAATGCGTAAGATAAAGTCTAGCCTGCGGTGCTTCCATGGCCACAGACCAAACGTCCTCATCATTCATAATCAAACGGCCATTTTCTACCAATTCAGCAGCGGAACAGTTAAGGGCAATAAC
>NZ_JAILKR010000139.1 GCF_024693525.1 Selenomonas sp.
CTTATCGCCGGGGATGAAGATGACCATGCGCCCCTGGTTACGATGGTGGAGGCCGAGCAGTATATCCCGAATGCCAGACTCTGCATTGTCCCCAAGGCCTGGCATTCGGCGTTCATTGACAATTTCCCTGTGACCTGGACGGCTATGGAAAGTTTTTTGCAGACTGACCGATCAAAACTCACCGGCAGCAAGAAAGTAGCGTATAACAGACGATGATTGAAAAAGGAGCATTGACCATGAACAACAGCGAGGAAAAACAATTACTGGTTGCGTTTGAAACGATGATTAATACAGCGGATGAAGCTTTGGCGGAAAAACTGATTGCTCCAAATGCCATCTTTTACGCACCGACGCAGTCGGAGCCGTTGGTGGGGCCAAAGGGATATCTGACGATTGTGCACATGATGCGGTCGGCGTTTTCCGATGTAACATGGCATTTGGAGGACTGTGTGACAGAACCGGGGAAAATCGCCGTATGCTGGACCTGTACGGGAACGCATGATGGTGATTTTATGGGACAGGCGGCTACGGGCAAGAAGTTCAAGGTTCGCTGCATGAACTTTTACCAAATAAAAAACAGCCAGTTTGTTTCGGATACTGGCTGTCCGGATATTTTCGGTATTCTTATGCAGACAGGGCTGATGCCTGTTTGAGTTTTTTTTATTTTGCTTTGCCAATGCTATGCACGCCAAGCGGATTGTTCATCAGTAAAATGCCGATATTATGATTTCCGTTATGTTGGCAAGGAAACTGCAAAGAAAATCAGTGATGCAGGTTTGGTCATGGAAGAATATGTAAAAGCGTAAAAATAGGCGCTGTGATAAAATGAGTCGCATTTTATCACAGCGCCTTTGTTATTAGGGATGTGGTATTTCA
Source organism: Selenomonas sp. (assembly GCF_024693525.1). Next base: position 877 of record NZ_JAILKR010000139.1, read on the forward strand.
CAAATTCTTTTTGGGGGAAGATTGCAGGTCGTTTAATAATGTAAATCCCAATATCAGCAAAGCCCCTAGAATTTGGCTGTTGGTCATGGCTTCGTTAAAGAAAAAAAAGGAAATCATGACTGCTACTAAAGGATCGATATAGCCGATGATGGCAGTTTCCTGTCCTGTCAGTTGTCCAAGCGCCTGAAAATAAGCATAGTGCATGATGACAGTATGGACTATGCAGATAACGGCAAGGCTGCATAGTCCAATAAAGTCAAGAGAAGCTAGGTGATAGCCTTCCGTGAAAGCCGTATAAGGAAGCATGACCAAAGCAGCGATGCTGAACTGCCAAAAGGAGCGTTCCATGCTGCCAATATTGCGGATGTATTTGTTGAGAATAATGAAAGTGGCGTAAAATACGGCTGCCAGCAATCCATAGATGATGCCAAGGGAATCCGTGGCACCTGGGGTATAGTCCAGGATATTTATAATCAGCCCCAACCCAATGGTTGACATAAGGAAGCAAATAAGTTGCCGTCCGGTTAATTTCTCGTGAAATAGAAAAGGGCAGATAATGGTGACTAAGACCGGGGCAAAGTAATAGCTGATGGTGGCCAAAGAAATGGAGGTGAGACGGAAGGCCTCAAACATGAAGAGCCAGTTTATAGCCAAAGCTATGCCTGAGATCAACAGGACAATAATATCTTTTTGCAGGTGTTTCCAGGATAATGACTGTTTTTTATACAAAAACCAAGCCCCGATGATAATGGAGGCTGAGGCTGCCCGATAAAAGCTCAGTTCTGCTGAGGTGATGGCACTGGTATAACGACTGAAAAATCCTAGGGTGCCAAAGATAGCCATGGAAAAGAGCATTTGCCAACGGGCTGAATTGTGGGATACGCAACGCAGTGAATTTATGGCTAGAGCAAGCATAGTATACACCTTCTTTTTATATATTCAACAAAACGTAAGATTTATTAATCAGAGTATAAAAGGATAGATCATTGTCTGTCAAGAATTATTTACAATATAATTTACGAATGGTAAAATATATTGTGAAGGGAGCGTGGTCAGTGTGTCGATTAATGAAATTATCGCTGCTAACTTACAGCGGCTGAGAGAAGAAAGAAATTTGAGCTTTGGCCAATTGGCAGAGCGTTCGGGGGTCAGCAAGGTCATGCTGTCACAGATAGAGAAGGGGGAGGGAAATCCCACCATCAATACAATTTGGAAGATAGCAAATGGATTGGAGGTGGATTATTCGCAGCTTATTGCTCCGCCTATGCGTAAGGTGCAGATTGTGCGAGGAGCAGATATTCCCTTGCAGGAGGATGACAACGGGAAATTTAAGGCAAAGTGTTATTTTCCAGCCACGTCATCCCGTCGTTTTGATGTATTTACGGTAGTGTTAATGGCTGGTAAAAGGCATTTTTCCGAAGGGCATTCTCCTCATACACAGGAGTATGTTTTGGTGCACCAAGGACGTTTGGAAGCGGTTATTGACAAAGATAGCTATGTGCTAGAAGAGGGAGATGCTATTTGTTTTGACTGCACTTTGCCGCATCATTTTTTTAATCCAAGCCAAGAGGTTGTTCGCTTCTTGGATATTGTGTATTACCAATGATAAGATGAATGTTGTAAAAGAGATTCGTCACGGAAAAAGCGTGGCGATTTTTTTTGCGATTTATATTGACATGGTGTCATTTTGGCCGTATAATGCAATCAAGATAAGTTACACGATGTCATTTAAAAAGTAAATTGCAGGAGGCTGTTTATGCCAAAGGTTTCGGAAGAAGTATTGCTCGCGCGGCGCGAAGAGATTATTGATGCATGTGCCAAGCTCTATGAGACGATGAATTTCAAGGATATCACGCTCAAAGAGATTAGCAAGGTGACGACCTTTAACCGCACGGCCATTTATAACTATTTCAATACGAAGGAGGAAATTTTTCTAGCGTTAATGCAGCGGGAGTATGATTTGTGGGTAGCTGACTTGGAACAGCTCGTGTCTGCGCACGAGTCGTTAAGCCATGATGAACTGGCGGATGCCTTATCCCGCTCCTTGGAAAAGCGGTCAAGACTGTTGAAGCTGCTCTCTATGAATCATTTTGATATGGAAGGGAACAGCCGTTATGAGAATCTGGTGGAGTTCAAGCGTTCGTATGGTAAGTCCATGCAAGCGGTGCGTCATTGCCTGGATAAGTTTTGTCCGGAAATGGATGAAGAGAATAAGCAGAGCTTTATCTATGCGTATTTTCCCTTTATCTATGGGATTTACCCCTATGCAGTGGTGACGGATGAACAGAAAAAAGCGATGGCCGAAGCGGGCATTGATTATAAGTATTTGTCCATCTATGAGATTTCCTATAATTGCCTGCGGAAGCTGTTAGGCGTGGATTGAGGAGGGATACCTTGAAGCGGGTAAGAATTTGTAAGGGGGAAGAAATCCTGCGGGACGATGTGTATTACGCGGGCGGCATGGCCGATTATGAAGTGCGTTCCTTTAAGGCTGCGATGATTGCACCGTCCCTGGCTGATTGTGCAGGCAAATAAGCAGCGGCATTGAGGAAAGGAAATCCTTATGAACAGACGGGAATTTATACAGTTTGCCGGCACAGGTGCCATGACCTTGCTTCTTTCCGGCTGTGGTCTGGGCGCTCTGACTGGCGAAAAGAGCAGTAAGGAAGCAAAAGAATTTGTGCCATAGGTTCTATTCCCGCACGGGGAAACTGCATGGCAAGAAATCCATTATGATGGCTACGGCCTATAACAGTGCCGATTGGACGATGGAAGCACTGGCCAATCATTATGAAACGTTGGTGCGCTACATGGAATGGCAGGATGTCGGGCAGGTTTGGGCGACAGGCTGCGGTGCCCGCAGTCTGGTGGAAAAGTCGTCCTTTGCCGATATGGCATATAAAATCGGCGCTAACTTGTAAGAGGGGGAAGATGCAATGTACGGGAAACAAAAATTTGCGGCTTTGCTTGCTGGTGTAAGTTTTTGGCTGGCTTCCGTAGCCGGGGCAGCGCCGGCCTGGTCATTGCCTGCTGACGGTTTGCAGCTCGATGATGCGGCAAAACAGGCTTATGTGGCGGCGGAAATGGAAAAAATCAAGCATCCGGCAGGGAAAAAAGCAGGTTATATAGCGCCGGATGGCTGGCAGCATGAAAAATTCCTGCTCAAGGGGGTTAAAACGGAAAAACTGGTAAATCCTGCGGGGAATCGTGAGACGGTTCTATTGCAGCTGCATGGCGGCGGCTATGTCCTGGGACAGAGCGATAACCATCGCAAGCTGACGGAAAAATACGGCGTTCTCGCAGATGCAGGCGAGATGTATATGGTCGATTATCGCCTGGCACCCAAGGATACCTATCCGGCAGCCTTAGACGACGCCGTGGTGGTTTATAAGGAGTTGCTGGCACAGGGAAAATCGGCGGATAAGATCATCGTGGCCGGCGATTCGGCTGGCGGCAATTTGGCGTTGGCGTTGTCCCTGTACTTAAAAGAGCATAAATTGCCACAGCCAGCTATGCTGCTCTTGATTTCGCCTTGGACAACCGTGGAAAACAATCTGCCCTCGCGCAAGACAAATGCGGAACGTGATTTGATTCTGGGAAAAAATAATCCCTTTATGTTCAATGCCGTAGCTAAGCCAGCTTACAGTAAGGGCTATAAGGCAAAAGATCCGCGCCTGTCGCCAATTTATGCAGATCTATCGGAGCTGCCGCCGATGCTGATTCAGACTGGTGGCTATGAATTGTTCTTAGATGAAAATCTGGCTTTGGCGAAAAAAGCTGCGGACGATGGTATCGATGTGACCATTACCATTTATCCGGGGATGTCCCATGATTTTGCCTTGCTCATGCCGGATTTGCAGGACAGTGTGAAGTCGTTTGCCGAAATTCGAGATTTTGTAAAGCGGCATATGCACAAATAAAGGCTTGACTTGTAGTTCACTTCAAGTGGTAGATTAATAACGTAATAGACAAATCGTGAAAGGGGATAATGATATGCGAAAACTATGGATTGCCTGCTTGGGCGTGTTGATGGTTTTAGGTTTGATGGGCTGCGGGACTGAGTCCGGCAAGACGGCAGAAAAGGCGGCATCGGCACCTGCGCAGAGTGCACAGGCAGACAGCCAGGCGCCTGCGGCCAAAGGCAAAATCCTCGTAGCGTATTTTTCGGCCACGGGCCATACCCGCACGCTTGCCGAGAATACGGCTAAGGCTCTAAATGCTGACATTTACGAAATCCGTCCGGAAGTTCCCTATAGCAAAGAGGATTTGAACTATAATGATGAAACTACCCGTGCTACAGTGGAGCAGAAAAACGACAGTGCCCGCCCGAAACTTGCGGATAAGAATGCACCGATAGCAAATTATGATACCATCGTACTGGCTTATCCCATCTGGTGGGGACAGGCACCGCGCATTCTGGATACCTTTGTGGAAAGCTATGATTTTACAGGTAAGAAGCTGACGGCCATCTGCACCTCCGGTGGCAGCGATATCGGCACGAGTGCCGACTATCTGCAAAAGCTGACCAAGGGTAAGGCTGAATGGAAGCCGGGCAAGCTGTTCTCGCCGCAGGCCAAAGCCGAAGACATCAAAAGCTGGTTTAATGGTCTGGGCTTATGAGCAGGTTCAAGCTAAATCTTCGCATGACAGTGACGGCACTTTTGCCGTTGCTTTTTTTGCCCATTATGTGTTTTCATTATGTGCCCAAGGTACTGCACGAGGTGCTGGGGATTTTGTGGCTGGTATTGGTGCTGATTCATATCGGACAGAATCGGCACTGGTTCGCTTCATTTATGCGAGGGCCCTGGTCCATCCTGCGCATTATCGGTACAGTAATTGATATTTTGCTGCTGATGGTGCTGGTGGGCCTGGTGGGCGCAGGTTCAGGTATTTCCAATCACTTGTTCAAAGAAATCATGCCGCTGGATATTCAGCGCAGCATTTTGATTCACCAGCTGCATGTGTCTTCGCCGTATGCTTTGCTGATCTTGATGGGCTTACATTGGGGTCTGCACTTTAAGGGCTGGTGGGCAAGATGGCAGTTGCCTTGGCCGGCGTGCCTGCCGTTAAAAGCTGTTCTGGCACTTTTGGTAGTTGGGGGCGGAATATATGGTTCCTTTCTGGATCGTGTGGGTGATCGCCTACTGATGAAGCATATTTTTGCTACACCGGCTACTGGCGAGCCGGCAGTCATATATGTAAGTCTGCTGTGGGGCATATGGGGGCTGTATGTGCTTATGGGCATGTTGTTGGCTAAGCTAAAAGGTTGATTTAGCAAGGGGACGAGGTAACAATGAATAGAAGAACTTTTATCATGGGAAGTTTGGGGGCCTTGGGCGTATTAGCTGGTGGTGGCGTGCTGTTTACTAAGCGGCCGGAATTTGGCAGACTGCCGCAAGGAGAGCGGCTGACACGTATGCAGGCCTCACCGCATTATGTAAATGGCAAGTTCCAAAATCTTGTTCCCGTCCAGGTTATGAATGAGCAGAACGGTGAAAATCGTTTAGTGGCGATGGCCAAATTTCTCTTTGGTGATAAGTCGCATTTGTCACCTAAGCAGGTGATGTTGTCTAAGAAAACGGAGCTGTATAGTCTGCCTTTGGCGGAAGACGTGGTGGTCTGGTTAGGACATTCTAGTTTCTTTATGCAGCTGGAGGGCTATCGTATTTTAATCGACCCGGTATTCAGCGCCTATGCGTCGCCCCTCTTTTTTATCAACAAGGCTTTTCCCGGCAGCAATGTCTATACAGCTGCGGAGCTGCCAGAGATTGATGTGTTGGCCATTTCCCATGACCACTGGGACCATTTGGACTATCCTACGATTATGGCCCTAAAGCCGAAAATCAAGCAGATTGTTTGCCCTTTAGGCGTAGGGGAATATTTTGAACAGTGGGGATTTGACATGTCAATTATCCATGAGGAGGATTGGGATACGGAAATCAAGCTAGCGGCTGATTTGTCGGTTCATATCCTGCCGTCCCAGCATTTTTCGGGACGGTTTCTGACGGCTAATCCTACGCTTTGGTGTGGTTTTGCCTTTGTAACTCCGAAGCGCAAGGTGTATTATACCGGGGATGGCGGTTATGGCCCGCATTTTAAGGCTATCGGGCAAAAGTTTGGCGGCTTTGATATGATGCTCGGGGAAAACGGCCAGTACAACATGGCCTGGCATGCTATTCATATGCTGCCCGAAGAAACGGCCCAGGCGGCAGTAGATGTGGGGGCCAGGCAGTTATTGCCTGCTCATGGCGGCAAGTTTGCTCTGTCCCGGCATCCATGGCAGGAACCATATCGGGAACTTAGCGCGGCCAGCCGTGGCAAAGGCTATCAGCTGGTGACACCGGAAATTGGGGAGTTAGCCTATCTTGACAGTCAGCAGAATACGCAGTTTGGTCCTTGGTGGGAAAATATGGAATGAGCGCGGCAGTCTGGCGTTGCAGTTAGGAGCTTATTGGAAAAGAGGAAGCTGATGAAGAGAAGAACTTTTATTGCGGGCGGCTTAGGTGCGCTGGCTTTGCTGGCAGGCGGTATGTTTTTCGCCAAGGGAGCCTGGTACCGCAAGGCGGCCAACAGTGTACGCAATCTGACGGGAGATTTGGATGCCCAGTTTTTGCGGCAGATTATTACCCAGGATGCTGCCCATAGCCGGACACTTATGTGGCAGGCAGAAGCGGTTTTGAACAGTCCCGCCGTTGAATACCGCGTGCGGGGGCAGGAAGACGTGCAGCGTGTTATAGCTCAGGAGGATTTTTTTACCGATGACGGGGTAAAGAATAATCAGTATGTGGCAAAATTGCAGGACTTGCAGGCTGCGACAGAATATGAATATCGCGTGGTGACCGAGACAGCCGCTAGTGACTGGCACGCTTTGCATACTGCGAAAAAAGGCGGGTTTGAGTGTCTGATATTTCCTGACTCCCAGTCCAGTGATTACAGCGATTGGTAGTCGGTGGCACAAAATGCTGTCCAGCGCAAGCAGCAGGCGGCGTTCTTTAGCAATATGGGCGACATCGTGGATAATGGCGAAGACCATACCCAATGGCAGGCATGGTTTCATGGCGTAAACGGTATAATTGACCGCATTCCCTTTGTCCCGCTTATGGGCAATCATGAAACCTATGACCAGAACTGGAAGGTGCGGCTGCCGGAGGCTTATCTCCATTACTTTGCTGTGCCGGAAAATGGCAGTACAGATTTTTCCCGCTACTACTATTCCTTTGACTACGGCGATGTGCATTTTATGGTGCTCAACAGCCAGTGGGACGAAACCGAGGACTTTAAAGCCGGGCTGCTGGCTGAGCAGTTAAAGTGGCTGCGTGAAGATGCCCATAAGAGCCAGCAAAAATGGAAAGTTGTCCTGGTGCATAAGGATGTATTACAATACCGTATTCACAAGCGTCCTGAAAGGCAGGAAGGCATATCGGATGTGGGCAAAAATTTTATGCCGCTATTTGATGAACTGGGCATTGATATTGTCTTTACGGCCCATCTGCATACCTACCGCAACCGGGGACATATTAAAAACTTCCAGCGGGACAGTCAAGGGCCGCTTTATATTCTGACTGGCGTGGCGGGCAATGTCCGCTACCCTGGCTTATGGGTTGACCATCAGCTCGATGAAGTGGTAGCTCCTCAGCCGGAAACAGATAATTATCTCACCATGCAAGTGACGGATGAGCAAATCACGGTCAAATGTTTCCTGCCGGACGGTCAGCAGATTGATGAGGTGACCGTGACCAAAAGGTGATAAGGGTAAAATCCTTTGCAGCTTAATAACAGACAAAAAAGTCAGCGCCATCAGCGCTGGCTTTTTTGTCTGTCATTTTGACATGTCAATATGGCAAAATGAATTTTGGGAAAGCAAAACTAAATTTACAAAAATTGCATTTGACAAAATGAAAAATAATAGTATAATAAAACCATAAGCTTTTTACACAGAAAGAAGGAGGTATTATGGAGAAGACACGGATACATAAAGACATCATTATTATTGGTGCGGGCATGGCTGGCTTGACGGCAGCCCTTTATGCAGGACGCCTGAATATGGATGTGCTGGTTCTCGAAAATGGCATTGTGGGCGGTCAGATTGCTAACGCCACGGGCATCGAAAATTATCCTGGTTTTGTCAAGGTTTCGGGCCAAGAACTGATGGAAACATTGCAGCAGCAAGCCGAAAACTTTGGCGCTGAGGTTGATGAGTTTGACATCATCGAGAAGGTCGTTTTGCAGTCCACGCCGAAGCTGGTGGAGACCGCAGAACATATTTATGAAGCCGATGTCATCATCATTGCCTCAGGTATGAATCGCCGCAAGCTGCCCTTGCCGGAGGAAAGCCGTTATGCCGGAAAAGGTGTGCATTACTGCGAACTCTGCGACGGGCACATGTATCAGGATAAGGTCATCGCTGTTATGGGCGGCGGCAATGCCGCGGTGGATGCCGCAAACTTTCTAAGCAAGTATGCTAAAAAGCTCTACCTCATTCACCGTTCGGAAATCCGCGCTGATGAAGTTTCGTGGCAGCGCTTGCAGGACAATCCCAAAGCTGAGATTTTTCTGCAGACAGAAGTAAAAAGGCTTCAAGGGGAGAGCCGGCTGGAGTCCGTGGAAATCTTAGATAAGACTTCCGGGGAAACACGGCAGTTGCAGGTGGATGGTATTTTTGTCAATATCGGCGTAGTGCCGAATACCGAGCTTTTCCAAGAGGAACTGCCCTTGACACCTGGCGGCCGCATTGCAGCAGGTGAAGACTGCCGCACGTCTATACCTGGAGTGTTTGCTGCTGGCGATGTACGGGAAAAAGAAATACGCCAGCTGACTACAGCCGCTGCTGATGGTACGACGGCGGCTCTGCTGGCAGAGAAATATATCGTGAAAATGAAGGAGGGTAACTGATATGGTAAAGGTCTACTCGATTAACAATTGTCCCTGGTGTGATAAGGTAAAAAAATATTTAAAGAGCAAGCACGTGGAATTTGAGGAACACAATATCGAAGAAAATGATGCTGACCGTGATGCCTGCTATGCTTTGACGGGTGATTTGGTGGTTCCGATTACCACGGTTGATGATAAGGACTATGTGCTCAGTTTTGACAAGGCTAAGTTAGATGCGCTGTTGGGGCTTTGAGCAATAGATAAAGGAGAAAAAACAAATGGGTATTTATGATTTTCAGGTAAAAACGAATAAAGGTGAAGAAAAATCTCTGGCTGATTACAAGGGTAAAGTACTGCTTATTGTCAATACTGCGTCTAAGTGCGGCTTTACGCCACAGTTCCAGGAATTGCAGGAGCTTTACTTGAAGTACAAGGAACAGGGCCTGGAGATTTTGGGGTTCCCATGCAATCAGTTTGCGGGCCAGGAACCGGGTACTAACAGCGAAGTGCAGGAGTTTTGCCGCTTGAATTACGGCGTGACCTTTCCAATCTTTGCCAAAGGTGATGTGCGCGGGGAAACGGCGCAGCCGCTGTTCAAGTATCTGGTGGAACAGCAGGGCTTCAAGGGCTTTGATGAAAGCCATCCGATTGCGGCAAAACTCATTGGCGCTTTAAAGGAAAACTTCCCGGAAATTTTGGCAGGTGATGGCATAAAGTGGAACTTTACTAAGTTCCTGGTAGACCGGGACGGTCAGGTAGTGGCTCGTTTTGAGCCCACCACGGCGCCGTCAGCTTTGGCTAAGGATATTGAAAAACTATTGGCCTAAAGAGTATGGGGGAGTAACTTTGTCAGCTGTTTTCTTCTGTTGTTGGAGATTTTTAGTTGCTGACGCAGTCATGAGACGGACAGAAGCTTCTGTCAGCATCTTTATATCGGGACTGTTGAGATAAGCCG
>NZ_JAILKR010000025.1 GCF_024693525.1 Selenomonas sp.
CCAGTACCATAAGCGTAGCCTTGACGTTCCGCGTGAAGCAAGAAATTTTTGCCTGCGTTCTCGTTGGAAAAGCAGTTTCGTCCAAGCGAAGCGCGTTTAACTGTTTTCCAACTCTTAATTAAAAGGCAAAAATTTCTTGTAGCGGGTTGTCATCGGTGGAGCGTTGGTACTGGGGCCCCCGCCGCCGGCGACTTACTTCGAATACGAACTGGGTAATACTCCCCTGCAAACTGTAATTGGGAAAAAGTGCGTGGATAAATTAATAGAAGCCTCCATAAGGTCGCTGAATCAACCTTATGGAGGCTTCTATATTTTATGTCAATATAAAGGGTTTATTAGTCTTTGATTGGTTTTTTGAGTACGGAGAGTACTGCACAGCCAACGATAGCACCGACGAGGATTGCGACCAGGTACATGACCGGGTTGCCAATGGTCGGAACGACGAAGATACCGCCGTGCGGAGCACGCAGCGTGCAGTCAAAGGCCATGGTCAGGGCACCAGCCGTAGCGGAACCGAGAACCATAGACGGGATGACGCGCAGCGGGTCACCAGCAGCAAAGGGGATAGCACCCTCGGTGATGAAGGAGAGTCCCATGACGTAGTTCGTTACGCCAGCTTTGCGCTCGCTTTCGGTGAAGCGGTTCTTGAAGAAGGTCGTGCAGAGGGCGATAGCCAGCGGCGGAACCATACCACCAGCCATGACAGCAGCCATGACGTGGAATTCGCCGGAAGCCAGCAGGCCAGTACCCGTAACATAAGCAGCTTTGTTGATTGGGCCGCCCATATCGACAGCCATCATACCGCCCATGATGATACCGAGCAGGATGCGGGCATTGGGGTCCATGTTCTTGAGGGTGTCCACCATCCAGGTGTTTAGGGCACCAACCGGCGGAGCAATGACGAACATGCTGATGACGCCGATAATCAGGATGCCAAAGAACGGATAGAGCAGCACCGGTTTGATGCCGTCCAGGGATTCCGGCAGGCAGCTGAAGGTCTTTTTGAGGAAGTTTACCGCATAACCGCCGACGAAACCAGCGACGAGAGCGCCGAGGAAGCCGGAACCCGTCGTGCCAGCCAGCGCACCGCCGACGAAACCGACGGCCAGACCCGGGCGATCCGCAATGGACATGGAGATAAAGCCGGCGAGAACTGGCAGCATGAAGCCAAAGGCAGCGCCGCCGATATCTTTGAAGAATTTAGCCACCGGCGTGTTGGAACCGAAGTTTTTCGGGTCGATGGAGTAATCATCGAGCAGGAAGGCCAGGGCAATCAGGATACCACCGCCAACGACGAAAGGCAGCATGTGGCTGACGCCATTCATGAGGTGCTTGTAGATCTGACGGCCAAGGCTCTCGCCTTCCACATCAGCAGCGCCTTCGGATGCGTCAGATCCATTGGCCTGGTATACGGGAGCGTTGCCGGAAAGGGCGCGGTCCAGAAGTTCGTCGGCCTTGTTGATGCCGTCAGCAACCTTCGTGATGACGACGCGCTTGCCAGCGAAGCGGGCCATAGCCACGTTCTTGTCAGCAGCGACGATGATGCCGTCAGCAGCTGCGATTTCTTCATCCGTCAGGATGTTCTTCGCACCGCCGGAGCCGTTGGTCTCGACTTTGATGCTGATGCCGCGTTTCTTAGCATGCTGTTCAAGGCTCTCAGCAGCCATGAAGGTGTGGGCGATACCCGTCGGGCAGGCCGTAACGGCGAGAACCTGGATGTGGTCGGATACCGGAGCTGTCTCTTCTTCCTCAGCAGCAGCCGGAGCAACGAATTTGCCGTCTTCTTTGTCGTCGACGAGCCCCAGGAATTCTTCCTTCGTCTTAGCGGCAATCAGTGCTTCTTTGAAATCCGGGTCCATGATCATCGTTGCGAGCTTGGACAGGATGGCAAGATGCTCATCGTTAGCCGAGTCCGGAGCAGCAATCATGAAGAACAGGCGGCTCGGGTTGCCATCCATGGACTCGAAGTCCATGCCAGCCGGAACCGTCATAGCAGCCAGACCAGCTGCTTTTACACCGGCGCTCTTTGCGTGCGGCGTGGCGATGCCGTCACCGAGACCCGTGGTACCCGAAGCTTCACGGGTAAATACATCTTTCGTGTACTGTTCCTTGTCGGAAAGGTTGCCGCCTGCCTCCATGAGGTCAGCCAGCTGATTGATTGCAGCGGCTTTGTCAGCCGGAGCTGCACCTAGCAGGATGCTGTCGCTCTTGAGCAAATCAGTAATGCGCATTATATTCTCTCCTTTGTATAAAGTATTTATGATAACAATGGTTACGCGATGGTTTTGAGAAGTGCCTCAACCTCCGGACGCGTAGCGAGATTTTCGCTGAACGCGGAAGCGGAACCGGTTGCAACACCCATATGGAATGCCTTTTCGAAGTCGCCTTCCGATTCCATGTAGCCCGTGATGAATCCAGCTACCATGGAGTCGCCTGCGCCGACGGAGTTGATGAGCTTGCCTTTCGGTGCCGGGCACTTGTAGGACTGGCCCTCAGCCGTCAGCAGGATAGCACCGTCGCCCGCCATGGAAATCAACACATTCTGTGCACCTTTTTCCTGCAGCTTCTTGGCATAGGTGATGATTTCCTCATCGGTGGTGAGTTTCACGCCGAACATGTCACCGAGCTCGTGGTTGTTGGGTTTGATGAGGAACGGATGATACTGCAGCACGTTTAAGAGCAGTTTCTTTTCGGCATCAACAACGATGCGGATGCCCTTGCCATCAAGACGGGCCATGATTTTCTGATAGATGTCATCCGGCAGGGTCTTGGGAATGGAACCCGCCAGTACCAGTGTGTCGCCTTCCTGGAGTTTGTCCAGCTGAGCGAAGAGCTCTTCGCGCTTTGCTTCGCTGATGTCCGGTCCCTGACCGTTGATTTCGGTTTCGCAATCGGCTTTAGCTTTGACGTTGATGCGGGAGAAACCCTTATCCAGCTGAACGAAGTCGCTCTTGACGCCGAAGCCCTTGAGCTGGTCTTTGATTTCCTCACCGGTGAAACCAGCCAGGAAGCCAAGAGCCGTGCTCTCGTGACCGAGGTTTTTGAGCACGATGGATACGTTGATGCCCTTGCCGCCAGCTAAAACCTGTTCGTAGTTTACGCGGTTGATGGCACCAGCGGTGAATTTGTCCATGCGGACGATGTAATCCAGCGATGGATTAAATGTTACAGTATAAATCATGAGTTATAAATCCCCCTCAATGATAGTAGTGTAGTCCCGATATTTCTTATCCTCCAGGCGCCCCGTGATGATGGAAGCACTGGAAATGTTGGCAAAGGTAATCGGTGAAATCTTGTTGAATTTTGACCGGTCGGCCAGCACGAAGGCATGCGTGCAGCGGGAAAGGGCCGCGCCTTTGATAATGCCCTCGCTGGAATCCGGCGTCGAAAAGCCGGATTTGGTGCTGATTCCGTTGGTACCAAAGAATCCCTTGGTAAAGTTATAGGAACGAAGGTTGTTGAGTGCTTCCGTTCCCACAACAGCCTCAGTGACTGCTTTGAGCTCTCCGCCGAGAATAAAGACTTTAAAACCTTTAGCGGAAAGGCGGGCCGCATGAGAAATTCCGTTCGTCACATATACGGCACTGGTTTCTGTTATAAAGTCAATCATTCGCAGGGTGGTGGAGCCAGCATCGATGTAAACGAAATCCTTGCGTTTGATGAGACTGGCTGCCTTGCGGGCAATGGCAATCTTTTCTTCCGGGAAAAGGTCGCTCTTGGTCTTCATATCGTCTTCTACCGAACTGTAATTATTGTCGATAGAAGTAGCACCGCCGTAAACCTTATAGAGGCGGCCGCTTTTGTGCAGCGCGGTAAGGTCACGGCGGACAGTGGATTCCGAAGCATCGAGTGCTTTGGTAAGGTCCAATACGGTAACAGCCTTTTTTTCTTCGAGAATGCGGAGAATCGTTGCATAGCGTTCTTCCGTAAGCATGTTGGCTATCACTCCTTATTTACTACATCATACAACTAAAGTCTGTCAAAGTCAATCAAAACCACGAATAACCATGCAAAAAAAATTATAAAGAATCGGGTGATATGGGAGAAGACAAGACAAAACGATAATAGTTGACCAAAGTCACGAATTTTATTGAAATTTAATCGCATAAAACGCAGGAAGCTGGTTATAATTTGTGTATAATATATATAAGAAAGCAATCCAGGAGTGTGAATTTATGGAAGAGAAGAAGAAAATCGTGCAGCATCGTCCCAAGTCGTTTTACATCAAGAAGTATTTGACGATTCTCGTTGGTGCGTTCATTGCTGCCATAGGTTTGGAATTGTTCCTGATTCCCAATGAAGTCATCGACGGCGGCATCGTCGGCATTTCCATTATGATGAGTTCGATTACGGGCATGTCCCTTGGTATTTTCCTCGTGGTGCTCAATTTGCCATTCCTATATTTAGGATATAAACAGATCGGCAAGAATTTTGCCATTGCCACGCTGGTGGCGATTTGCCTGTTGTCGGTATGGTCGGCGGTATTTGCCAGCTTTCCCAAGGTTACCGATGATCCCTTTTTGGCCGCTATCTTCGGCGGCATCGTCGACGGCCTCGGTGTTGGTCTTATCATCCGGGCCGGCGGCAGTCTCGATGGCACGGAAATTGTAGCGATCATAATGGACCGGAAATCGGTGTTTTCCGTAGGCGAAGTCGTCATGTTCATCAATCTGTTCATCCTGTCGGCGGCAGGCCTGCTCTATGGCTGGGATAAGGCCATGTATTCCCTAGTGGCCTACTTTGTCATTTCCAAGATGATTGATGTGGTCATCAAAGGTCTGGATGAATCCTATGCGGTTATGATTGTCACCAATGAGCATGAGGAGATTACCTCTGCCCTTAACGACCGTCTGGGCAGAGGCGTGACGCTTTTGCATGGCGCGGGGGGCTATACCGGGGAGAGCAAAGAGGTGCTCTACTGCGTGGTTACCCGGCTGGAGGTGGACAAGCTCAAGGAAATCGTGCTGGAAAAGGATGAAAGCGCCTTCGTCACCATAAATGTCGTCCATGATATCGTGGGCGGACGGTTTAAGAAAAAGGCCATTCATTGACAATTTTGCTGTAAAGGGAGGGATTTCTATGGGACGGTTAATCGGTGTGTGTTTGGCAATGCTGCTATTGCTGGCCCCGCAGTTGGAGGCGGCGGAACGGGTTCCCTTGCGGGTGGTGCAGCTGCCCTTGAAGGTGGAATGCGGCCGGGTTCCTTCCCCAGCGGTATTGGATCGGTTGGAAAAGCAGGTGGATCAAAGCCTGCATGTACCGCTAAATGGTACGCTTAATGCCGTGGAATACCTTCCCGAAGGCGAGTGTTTCAAGGCTTTGGAGGAAATCGACGCGGGGAAAGGCCTTAAAGCCAAGGAGGTGGTAAAGCCCTTGGCAGAGAAGTTGCAGGCGGATTTGGTTGTCATGCCCATATTGACCGGGTATGAGCAGTATACGCGCATGAGCTTCCGCTGGGACCGCGGGCTGATTCTCCACAGTTACGCTGCCGTGGAGATTGTGGGGTATGACCGCCAGAGCGATGAAGTTTTTCGCAAGAAGGCCTCGCGGTGGTTCCATGACGAATATTCCGCCGCTGGGGAGGTGTCTCAGCTGGCCTGGGAGGCCATGGACGCCGCCCTTCGCGATGCTGCCATCCATGATCGGGTGGGAAAATGGAAAACGAATGTTAAATGAGGGAAAACAGGATTGGGCATGAAAGTGTCAAAATCCTGTTATTTTTTTACAAAAAGTGTTGACACTTAACATAGTTACAGTTATAATGTAAACATATTAATCAGATATGTTTACGAAAATGTTAATTACGAAAAGAGGTCATCATCATGAGTGAAGAGAGAAAATATCATTTTGAAACGCTGCAGCTTCATGTTGGTCAGGAGCAGGCTGACCCCACGACGGATGCTCGTGCCGTTCCTATTTATCAGTCCACGTCCTTCGTTTTCCATGATTTTCAGCATGCAGCTGACCGCTTCGCGCTGAAAGATGCTGGTTATGTTTACGGCCGTCTGACGAATCCGACGGAAGATGTTTTCGCAAAGCGCATTGCTGCTTTAGAAGGCGGTGTCGCTGCTGTTGCTTTAGCATCTGGTGCAGCTGCTGTTACCTATACGCTGGAAGCATTGGTTCACTCCGGCCAGCATATCGTAGCAGCTACGACGATTTACGGCGGCACCTACAACCTCTTTGAACACACTTTCCCGAACTACGGCATCGAGACGACTTTTGTAGACCCGACCAAGGGGCTGGAAGTATTCGAGGAGGCCATCCAGGAGAATACGCGGGCTGTCTATATCGAGTCCATCGGCAACCCCAATGCGAACCTCATCGATATCGAGGCAGTGGCTGCCATTGCCCACAAGCATAACATTCCGCTGGTGGTCGACAGCACCTTTGCTACGCCGTATCAGCTGCGTCCCTTTGAATATGGTGCCGACATCGTCGTCCATTCGGCTACGAAATTCATCGGCGGCCACGGCACGACTCTGGGCGGCGTAATCGTGGACAGCGGCAAGTTCGATTGGATTGCTTCGGGTAAATTCCCCCAGTTTGTGGAGCCGAACGAGAGCTATCACGGCATCAGCTTTGCTAAAGATGTGGGAGCGGCTGCCTTTGCCACCTACATCCGCACGCTGATTCTGCGCGATGAGGGTGCAACGCTTTCGCCCTTTAATGCCTTCCTGCTGCTGCAGGGCACTGAGACCTTGTCCCTGCGCGTAGAGCGCCATGTGGAAAATGCCCTGAAGGTAGTGGATTACCTAGCCAAGAACCCGAAGGTAACGAAGGTCAACCATCCGGCACAGGCAAGCCATCCGGATCATGAACTCTATAAGAAGTATTTCCCGAACGGTGGTATTTCCATCTTCACCTTCGAAATCGAAGGCGGCGAAAAGGCAGCCGAGAAGTTCATCAATCACCTGAAAGTATTCAGCCTGCTGGCAAATGTTGCCGATGTGAAATCTCTGGTCATTCATCCGGCCACTACGACTCATAGCCAGATGAACGATGAGGAGCTGGCTGCTTCCGGCATCACCCGCTCCACGATCCGTCTCTCCATCGGTACGGAGCATATCGATGACATTATCTATGACCTGGACCAGGCCTTTAAAGCTATCGATTAAATTGCATACATTACCCCAAAAGTCCCAGTCGTTTGCCAGCGGCTGGGATTTTTTTTCGAAATTGCTATTTTTTGGTTGACCTATGAGATAAGTTCGCTATAATGGGCTTAGGATTATTATAAAGGGATTAAAAATGGAGGAAATCTAATGGATTGGAAAAAAGCATCGAAAAAAACCATGATGGCAGTGGTACTGGCAACGTCCTTTACGGGGTTCAGCATGATTGCCCAGCAGCCGGCTACGGCCGAGGCTTTTTCGCTTGGCAACTTGGGAAACTTGGGTGGTCTGGAAGGAATCGCCAAAATGGGCCAGCAGTTTGCTGAGGCCAAGGCGAAACTCAGCGCTGAGATTGACGTGCTGAATACGACGGAAGACGGCCGCAACTATCTGATGAATTCCTTTCAGCAGAAGTATGGCGTCGACAATGACCCGGCTATGAATCAGCGGCTTACGAATATGATGCAGGTGATGACGTCAGCCATCCGTCAGGTGGATTCCTCCATCGATGATAAACCCTATCGTTATTTCCTGAATCCGGATAAGAGCTTCAATGCTTTCTGCAGCATGGGACATGTCATGTCTGTCAACCGCGGTGCCTTTGAACGCGTTTCTTGCGATGATGAGCTGGCCTTTGTCGTTGGCCATGAGATGGGCCATGGTCAGAAAGACCATACGGCCAAGAGCGTTTTGAAATCGGCGGATAAACAGTTGCTGGCCCAGATTGCCTCCCAGTCCCTGGGCGGCAATCAGCTCACCGATACCATTTGCAACATGGGCATGAACATCAGCATGGCTCATTCGGATAAGGGCCGTGAGTGGGAAGCGGATAACCTTTCTTGGGAATACATGACCCATACCAACTACAACCTCGGTGCCGGAGCTGCTGTTTGGCAGCGTATGCTGGAGGAGTATGGCGATAATACCCAGAAAGGCATGAACCTCTGGTTCAATCCTTCGGACCATCCGAATCATGCTGCCCGCCGCGACAACTACGTCAAGAAACTGGAAGCATACAGCGGCAAACATGTCACGGCCAAGAATGGCGATGTCTTCGTAAACGGCAAGAAATTTGTTATGCCGGCAGCCCAGGAGAATATCAGCTCGGAAGAGCGTTCCTATCTGGTTATGGGCAATCTGGCCCGGGCTTATCATGACGGCCAGAACAAGAATGCCGTAACGGTGAAGGGCAATACGGTTATGATGGGCAGCCAGGCAATCATGACGACCAATGCCGATGACGAATCAGCACAGACCTTGGCAGATCGTTTAAATTCCATAAAGTAAAAGGAAATCTTGCATAAGAGGCCTTTTCTGCGGTACACTTGTATAGTGTTTGACGGTACGCATGAGAAGATGCGACTGTACAGAAGGAGGATTCTTATGTCAGAGTATGAGAAATATCAGCAGATTAAGCGTGAGGCACGGTGGACCGGCCTCGCGCTTTTTGTGCTGATTTTGTTTTGGATTTTTGCGGGCTTTGGACTCGCGGGGATTCCCGGCGAAGTGCTGGGAATCCCCCTTTGGGCGGTGACCGCTAGCATTGGCGTTTGGTTTTTTGCCATTTTGCTGGTGAAGCTTTTGACATCCTTGGTTTTCCAGGATATGGATCTGGATGAAGAAAAGGAGGCAAAGCAGCATGAATAATGGAAATCCGGCAGCTTTGCTGCCCTTACTGACCTTTATGGTCATCATGGTAGGCATTGGCATCTATGTGCGGCGCGTCCAGGCCCGGGGCTTTGCCAATAACTTTGTGCAGCAGTATTTTATCGGCAATCATGACCTCAGCGGTTTTGTGCTGGCCATGACAACGGTGGCAACCTACAGTTCCGTCAGTTCTTTTGTGGGTGGCCCCGGCATGGCCTGGCAGATTGGCTTTGGCTGGATATACATGGCGGTGGTACAGGTAACGGCTATTTTTCTTGTCCTGGGAATATTCGGCAAGCGAGTTGCCATGTTGTCGCGTAAATTCGACGCCGTTACCGTCGTGGATATCATTCGCGAGCGGTTTCAGTCGGATGGTTTGGCCAGTATGGCGGCCTTTATCATTGTGCTATTTTTCTGTGGAACCATGACGGCGCAATTTGTGGGTGGTGCCAAGCTCTTTGCTGCGGTGACAGGCTATAGCTATGAGATGGGACTATTGCTCTTTGGCTTGGTGGTGGTAGCCTATACGAGTATTGGCGGCTTTCGGGCGGTGGCTCTTACGGATACCTGCTGTGCCGTTATGATGATGATTGGCATTGTACTGCTGCTCTACTATGTACTGCAGGCTGGCGGTGGCTATGATAATATTATGGTTTCGATTCATGCCAATCATCCGGAAATGCTAGAACCACTGTCGGCAGGTCACATGCCTGTAGGCCTTTACCTTACCCAGTGGATTCTCGTGGGGATCTGTACGATTGCCCTGCCCCAGTCGGTGGTTCGCGGCATCAGCTATAAGGATACGAAGAGCCTTCACCATGCCATGTTAATCGGCACGATTGTGGTGGGCTTTATGAATATCGGCATCAATTTCACGGGCATCCTTGCCCATGGTGTTTTGACCGACAGCCTGCAAAGCTATGGCGGCGTGGATAACATCATTCCGAAGACCATTGTGACGGCTATGCCAAAGGCTTTGGTGGGCTTTGCCATCATCGGCCCGCTGGCGGCGTCTATTTCAACGATTTCGGGGTTGCTGATTGTGGCGGCATCTGCTATTATCAAGGACGTTTATCTTCATGAACAGAAGAAACGGGGGCTGGTACCGACGGTGGGCAAGCTGCGGCTGCTGTCCATGTCGGTTACGGCGGCAATTGGCGTAGTGGTCTTCTGCATTGCTCTGACCCCACCCAGCCTCATCTGGATTATCAATATGTTTGCCTTTGGCGGCTTGGAGACGGCCTTCTTTTGGACGCTGCTGCTGGGATTGTTCTGGCGACGGGCCAATAAGCTGGGAGCTATCCTGTCCATGGGCGGCGGTACGCTGGCTTACTGTCTGACCCAGGGAATGGGATTTAAGGTCATGGGGCTCCATCAGATTACCATTGGCATTACCGTTTCCCTGCTGTTTTTCCTGCTGGGGTCCTATCTGGGGAAACCGCAGGAACCGCAGGTTCTGGCAAAGTTTTTCCCGGAAAAGCAGGATAGGACCGAAGTCGTTGTTTCAAAATGATATAAAATGCTGTTTTAATGCTTAATATTGTGCGGCGCCCACTATTTTTTTGAAAAAGACTGTGTTATAATACACTTTACATTTAGGACTTATGGGGTAAAATGATACATAGGCCTGTTATGTAATGGGGACAGGTCAATAGACCGTATTTATTACTATTGTTACGTGGAGGGAGTAGCAAAATGGTTGTGGCAGTTAACAACACAACGGATAAAGTATTTAAATTCAAAAAAGGGAAATATAATCTTAAAGAAAAGGCTGTTTGGAAATCGAAGACAGCTTTTATCGAAGATACATTAGAAATCATCATCAGCGAGTCAGCGCACCTTGAGGCGGCTGTCTATGCAAAATGTTATTACGATATCCGTTTGAAGCGCAGTGAAATGGAAGACCGCTACGTTATGTCCTATGACGATGCGGTTCGTTATTGGAAAAATTACTGCGATGCCCGGGTTTATCAGATTGCATGAGTCTGTTGGGCCTTGAGGATAAGATCTAGCAGGTAAAAGGGATTGCGAAAATTCCTTTATATTGATATAAAGTATGGAAGCCTCCATAAGTTAGATTGATTCATCTAGCTTATGGAGGCTTTTTTGAATTTAGCAACGTAGTTTTTACCAATTACAGTTTGCAGGGAAGTAGCGAGTTCGTATTCGAGGTAAATCGCCGGCGGCAGGGGCCCCAGTACCAACGCTCCACTCGGTGACAACCCGCTACAAGAAATTTTTGCCTTTTAATTAAGAGTTGGAAAACAGTTAAACGCGCTTCGCTTGGACGAAACTGCTTTTCCAACGAGAACGCAGGCAAAAATTTCTTGCTTCACGCGGAACGTCAAGGCTCCGCTTATGGTACTGGGGCCCCCGCCGCCTCGGTTAGAGTCGGCACGAAGCTACTATGCCCTCGGAGGGTGAAGCTCGGGGAAACTTGCCGCATCCTCAGCCG
>NZ_JAILKR010000052.1 GCF_024693525.1 Selenomonas sp.
ACTGTTTTCCAACTCTTAATTAAAAGGCAAAAATTTCTTGTAGCGGGTTGTCACCGGTGGAGCGTTGGTACTGTCTCCCCCGCCGCCGGCGATTTGCTGCGAACACGACCTTACGAACTACTCGACAAATGGGAATTTAACAAAAACCCCTTGACTCGTTGAGCCAAAGGGTTGGGTTTTTATGAAATTTACTGAACCAGCAAATCGCGGAACTTCGTGTACTCCTTTTGGAAGAACAGCTGGATGCTGTCAACGGGACCATTACGATGTTTTGCGACGATGATTTCCGTAATATTTTTGTTTTCCGTATCCTTATCGTAGTAATCTTCGCGATAAAGAAACATGACGATATCCGCGTCCTGCTCCAGGGAACCAGACTCACGCAAATCCGAGAGCATCGGCTTCTTGACCTGCCGGCTCTCAACGGAGCGGGAAAGCTGGGAGAGGGCGATGACCGGCACGTCAAGCTCACGGGCCAAAGCCTTGAGGGAACGGGAAATCTCCGAGATTTCCTGCTGACGGTTGTCGCTGTTCTTGCTGGCGCGGCCCTGCATCAACTGCAGATAGTCGATGATGATGAGGTCAAGTCCATGCTCGGCCTTTAGGCGGCGGGCCTTAGAACGCAGGTCCATGACCGTGATCCCCGCCGTATCGTCAATAAAGATAGGCGCGCGGCTTAACCGGTCGGCGGTCTCAACGAGTTTATTCCACTCGCCTTCGTCCAGCTGTCCCGTGCGCAGACGCGTGGCATCAATACCGCCCTCGGAGCACATCATGCGCTGCATGAGCTGCTCCTTACTCATTTCCAAGGAGAAGAACGCAACCTTGCAGTCGTGAAGGCCGCAGTAGGCGGCAATATTAAGGGTAAAGGCCGTCTTACCCATGGACGGACGGGCTGCCACTAAAATGAGATCGGATTTCTGCAAGCCAGAGGTCAGTTTATCCAAATCCTTAAAGCCCGAGCTAATACCCGTAAGACCGCCCTTGGACTCATAGAGCACGTTGATGCGCTCAAAGGTGCGCATAACGATGCTTTTCATGGATTCAAAAGCGCCGCCGTTCTGACGGTTGGCTACGGCCAAAATGCTCTTTTCTGCCTCATCCATGATATTTTCCACGGAATCTGTATCCTCATAGGCGGCACTGGCAATTTTCGTCGCCGCGTTGATGAGGTTGCGAAGTTCCGCTTTTTCCTTGACGATTTTCGCATGATAGCCCACATTGGCTGCCGTTGGCACAGCATTGGCCAACTGCGTGATAAAGGGCAGGCCGCCGATTTTCTCCAGCTGCTCGCTCTTGCGCAGCTGCTCCGTCAAGGTGACGAGGTCAACCGCCTCGTCATTGCCCGATAGTTCCAGCATCGCTTCATAGACGATGCGATGGGCTTCGCGGTAAAAGTCATCCGGCTGCAGGATCTCCTGCACCTCGATGATGGCTTCTTTCTTTATGAGCATCGCTCCCAGAACAGCCTGCTCGGCTTCGATATTCTGAGGAGGGACGCGTTCTGGTAATGCCATTTCTATATCCTTTCTAGGCAGCGACCAAGGGGTTACTCGTCTTCAAACAGGATAGCAAACGCCTCGTCTGCCGTTTCCACTGCATGGATTTCCAGCCCCAGGTGTTCCTTGGGAATATCCTTGCTGTTTTCCTTCGGGATAATCAAGGTCTTGATCCCCGCCTGCTTGGCGCCATAGGCTTTTTCAAAGACACCGCCGACAGGGCGCACGCGGCCCTGCAGGGAAATCTCGCCGGTCACCGCCACATTCTGCTTGATTTTGCGGCCAGTAATAGCACTGGTGAGCACCGCCAGGATAGCCGTGCCCGCGCTGGGGCCGTCAATATTACCGCCGCCAATTACATTGATATGGACGTCGTAGTCATGGATATCCTTGCCCGTCAGCCGCCGCATGACCGAAGCCGCATTGAACACGGAATCCTTGGCCATGGAGCCTGCCGTCTCATTGAAGCGGACGGTGCCCTTGCCCTTTTCATGAGCCTCAAAGGCCACGGCCTCAATCTCGATGACCGAACCCAAAAAGCCCGATACGCCAAGGCCGAAAATATGGCCGGTCAAAGCCCTATCCGAGGCCTTCTTGGTCACGAATTGATAGAGCCGGCTGACCTGTGCCACTTCGTAAATATCCGCCTTGGTGATGGAAACTTCCGGGCCTTCGCCGCTGGCGATTTTCTCCACGGGAACCTCATCGGCAGCCCCACATTTTTCCAAGGCCAAGCTGTAGGCATCGGCCAGGATATTGATAGCCTTACGGCCTTCAATGGTATACTCACTAATAAGGCCCGCCACACCCTCATCCATGGTCACATGGAGCTTGGCCGCCGCATTGGTCACGATTTCCTCGATGTGCCGCGGTGTCAGAGGCTCGAAATAAATCTCGGCACAGCGGGAACGCAGCGCCGGATTGATATGGCCGGCATCGCGGGTCGTAGCGCCAATCAGCACGAAGTCAGCCGGTGCCCCCTCTTCAAAGAGTTTATGGATATACGGCGGAACCTTTTCATCCGTTGGGTCATAATAGGCCGATTCAAAGAAGGCCCGCTTATCCTCCAGGACCTTTAGCAGCTTATTCTGCAGCATTTCATCCATCTCACCGATTTCATCGATGAACAGGATGCCGCCATGGGCATCGGTAACCAGCCCCGGTTTTGGCTCCGGGATACCGCCATCCGCCAGATTACGCTGCGCCCCCTGATAGATAGGGTCATGGACAGACCCCAGCAGTGGATTGGTCATATCCCGCGGGTCCCAGCGAAGGGTCGTGCCATCGGTCTCCACAAATGGTGCTTCCTCCCGAAACGGCGAGGCGGCTTTTTTCTTAGCGGCCTCGAGCACGAGCCGGGCAGCTGTTGTCTTGCCTACCCCCGGCGGGCCATAGAGCAGCAAATGCTGCGGATAAGGTGAGCTGAGTTTGGCCATCAGCGACTTAACGGCCCGTTCTTGGCCGACAATTTCTGAAAAGTCCTGAGGACGCAAAAGTTCCATGATGGACTGGGTCAGATGGACAGATTCCAGTTTTTCGAGCTTTTCCCGCTTCTTCCGGTCCTGGGGGGACTCGGCCCCAGGTTTTTCCTCTTTGATGACCTGTTTGCGGATATCGTTGAGGTATTCCTGATGTTCCTTTTCGAGCTTTTCCGAGACCTTTTTCTCGATATGATCTTCCACATTGCGGCGGGCCACCAAGTCTGCCGTCCGTTCCGACAGCAGTTCCATGACCTTCGGCAGATCTGCTTCCTTCGGCGCTGGTGAAATCAGCGGGTCCTCTTCGAGGATGCGCTGGAGGGCCAGTACCCGGTCACAGCGGTTTTCGGAACGCATGAGCTGCAAAGCCTTCATTTTACCGGCTTTAATTACGAGCTTTTCCGTTCCCATCACATCCACCAGCACTGCATAGAGGGCTTCGATTTCCCGGTCTACAGGCTGCTGTTCCTGACGAACAGGAGCAGGCATAGCCTGCTCCTCATTTTTCTTGAATTTGCGAAATAGATTCTTGAAGAAGTTCATAACAATCAGCCAGCAACCACGTTAATCTTGATTTTGCTCGTAATGGAAGGATGAACCTTTATAACAGCCTCATAAACGCCTTCGCCCGTCACTTCACCCTGGATGGCGATTTTGCGCTTGTCGATATCGATGTTGGACTGTTTAAGAGCTGCCGCAACATCCTTGCCCGTTACCGAGCCGAAGAGCTTGCCGCCCTCGCCGATTTTAACGGGAATCGTTACGGAAACCTTTTCGAGCTGGGCAGCCATGAGTTTTGCCTCGTCCGTGGCCATGGCGTCTTTACGGGCTTTGGAGCCAGCCTGAGCCTTAGCTACATTCATATTTTCCGCCGTGGCCAGCACTGCTGCCTTTTTCGGCAGCAGGAAGTTGCGGCCATAGCCTTCCGATACCTCGACGATATCGCCTTTTTTACCCAGTTTTTTAACGTCCTGCTGAAGGATTACTTTCATCTTGATCATTCTCCTCTATATAGTTCTTACTGATTTCAATTACCTTGGCCTTGATTTCCTCAATGTCGCCGTCTTTAACCTGGGCACCAGCCACATTCTGATGGCCGCCGCCGCCAAAGGCCTCCATGATGACCTGTACATTCATGTCACCGGTGGAACGGGCACTGATGCCCACCGTATTATTGGGCAGGCGGAACACCACAATGCTCATGCGGACATTTTCAATGCGCAGCAGCGAATCTGCTGCCTGGGCCGCAATGACCTGAATGTTGTTCAGTTCCTCGGGAATGCAGGAGACGATGAGGCCCCCTTCATAGAGTTCCGACCGGGCCTTAGTCCGAGCCAAGGCCACCGTCGTATCGTAATCGGAACGGAACAAATGGCGAACCATAACCGGGTCAGCACCACTGCGGCGAAGATAAGCCGCCGCATCAAAGGTACGCACGCCAGTCTGAACGGCAAAATTCTTCGTATCCACCACGATACCGGAATAAAGTGCCGTCGCATCGAGGCGGGAAAGCATCAAATCATCACTGAAATACATCAAAAGCTCCGTCACCAATTCACTGGTGGAGCTGGCTGCGGGCTCAATGTAGACCAGCAGCGGATTTTTAATAAAGTGTTCGCTGCGACGATGATGGTCGATGACCACCACCTGAGGTATGCGCTCTAACAGGGACGAATCCGCCACCAAATGGGGGATATGGGTATCCACCACAATGAGCACCGGATTGAGGGCCGTCATGGTGGTGAGGTCATCCGCACGCACGAAGATGCCTTCGTACTCCTCCTTGCCCTGGAGCAAATCGGCAAACTTATCAATGCCCTCATTCATCTCCGACAACACGATGTGAACCGGCTTTTCCAGTTGCCGCGCCATTTTGGCCATCCCCATGGCCGCGCCGAAGCAGTCGAAGTCCTCGTTGTGGTGACCCATGATGAAAACCTCATCGGCCCCTTCCATGATTTCACGGATGGCATGGGCAACCACCCGGGCCTTGACACGGGTGTGCTTTTCCACGGCCTTGGTCCGGCCGCCAAAGAACTGAGTCTTGCCGCCAATATCCACCGCCACCTGATCGCCGCCACGGCCCAAAGCCAAGTCGAGGCCAGCCTGCGCCTGGGCACCGAGTTCGGCCATGGTCTGGTTGTCTGCTACGGCCACGCCCATGGAGAGGGTAACCGGCAGACGGTTGCTGCTCTGCAGCTGGCGAACCTTGTCTAAGACATCGAAGCGTTCACTGATGGCCAAATCCAACCCCTCTCGGTTTAAAACCACCAGATAAAGGTCATCGGAAACCCGGCGCATAAAACCGCCTAGATTCTTCATCCACTTATCCAAGGCCTGATTGACTGCCAGCAGCAGTGCCGTGCGCTCTGCCTCGGTCTGGCCCTGCATGACTTCATCATAATTATCAATCTGGATGTAAACCAGAACGGTACGGCTCTGCTGATAGGTAGAGCGCAGGGTTTCGTGGGTCGTGACATCCTGCACATAAAGGGACATCAACTGTTGCTGATGGGGCGCCATCTTCACCGGACGATAACGCACTTGAAAGTACTTATCCTCATGGGCGAAGACGTATTCCCCTTCCTGTCCCCAAATGGGCGTAATGATGATACCTGGCCAGATATCCTTAATATCCGTATCCATTTCCGGCTGACTGCCCATATACTGGGCAACCCGGGAATTGGTCCACTGGATGCGCCCATCCTCCGTCACAATCAGAACCGCCTGGGGCAGCTCCTCCACCGCATAATTGACCATTTCCTTGATATTCTGCACCACATTGCGGCAATAGCGGTCAAACCGCTTGGAGCGGTCGGCACAGCGCTCTCTGGCAAAGGAAGCCAAAGACAGCCACACCACCCCCGCAATCGCAGCGATATAACGGTTATAGTAAGATAAAACCCCAATCAGGACCAGCATAATCAGCAGATGGATAGTCAAATCAATCCAGGCTGAAAGATTTCGCGGCATTGCGCCTCACCTCATTTCTCACCTCGCGCCGCAAACCGGCGGCGATAGTCAAAAAGCATGTCAAAAAGCCCGGTCAAGGCTACCAGCTGGGTCAAAAAACCACTGGTAATAATGATAACGATAATAAGAATCCGGGCTACGGTTGCCAGCTTATAATGCCGCATAACACAATGGGTAAGTGCCAAGCCCTGGATGAGTCCGGCAAAGATTGCCACCATATTGGCATTGATGGAAATCTGATAGAGCAGTTGGATATCCCGCGTTCCTCCCCAATAAATGCCAACCAGGGCAAAACCGAACAGGTACAGAAAAAAGGAAGGCAGACGCCATTCGGCAAAGGGCGGAAGCCCCTCAACGGATTCTCCCAGCCGCCGAAGCACCCGGGTTCCCAGCAGATAGCTGACTACCGTATCGGAAAGCCCCATCATCAGAACCACCAACGGCATCAGCAGCTGGAGCAGCATCAGGCTGTCCTCCATTTCCTGATGGGCCTTGGCCAGCTTGTCCGCATCGATTCCCATGCTTTCATACATCTGGAAGACCGCCTCAAAGGATGTCCGTATGGAATCGATATCCATAGCCAGCGGATTGACGGCGGTAATGGCAAATATCAAAGCCAAGGCCGCCAGCTTGCCGACCAGCGAGGCCAGAAAGGCAGCGCCAAAGACCTTGGCACTGGACCAATGCCGCCGGAAGCCAATCCCTAAAAGGAGCCCCGCCGGAGCAAAGGCCAGCACCATGCGCAGGGACATTATCGGTTCAATCAAAAACGCCATACAGACGCCAGACACCAATACTGCCATAATGCCCCAGCGGATACCATGCCGTACCACCAGTACCAGAATTGGCAACGCCCAGATAAGTGCCGCCACCATCCCCAGTACCGGCAAATAAACAGCAAGCATAGCCAAAACTACAGTCATCGCTGCCAACAAGCCGCTCTCCGCCATGGGGGTGATTCTATGTTGAGTCATATTGTCATCCTTTCTCAGGGTATTTTTTCACAAAACGCCCTTAGTAAACCAATCTCCATTATAGCAGAAAAGAAACAAACTGTCTTGAAAGCAGGTACTAATAAAAAACGCCGGCCGCCACAATGCTGCTGTGGCGGCCGGAGCTAAATCTTCTTTATTTTGCAAACACGCTGAGGTCGAGGCTGTTGAATCCTTCCAACAGATCTTTGACCTGGTCGGCGATTTCCTTTACGCCGCCTTCCTCACTGCTCTCCACATTGAGCGGCATGTTGGGATCATGCAGGGACATGCGCAAGAGGGCCCAGCCATTGGGGAATACCAACCGCACGCCTTCATAGGAGGGTTTGGCTATCTTGATGCCCTTGGCCTCGGCCCGCTCTTCAAAGGTTTTCAAGACGCCGTTGCCATAGGCACGGAAATCCTCTTCCCCCTTGATTTTGATGCGGAACTCCTGGCTCTCCTGGGGTGCGCCAAGGTTCTTGACGAGGTCTGCCAGCTTGCGGCCAGCGGCTTTGGCTTTGGCAGCAGCCACCAGGAGTTTGACCGCCAGATAAGCGCCATCATCCAGGTAGTAGTTTTCGGACAGGGCCCCGTGGCCGGAAGTCTCAATAGCCAGCGGCGATACCACTCCCGCCTTGTTCTGACGGATGCACTCATCGATGACATTCTTATAGCCGCGCATGTAACGCAGATGCTTGAGGCCCAGGTCTTTTTCCAGGAACTCCGTCAGTTCATCGCTGGTGACGGAGTCGGTGATGATCGTGCTGCCCGGATACTCCGGAGCCAGGATGGCCGCCATCATGCCGATGAGCTCATTGCGGCTGATTTCCTTGCCGTTCTTGAGTACGGCACTCATGCGGTCAACGTCCGTATCGAAAATCAGGCCCAGGTCAGCGCGATTGTCGAGGACCGCCTGACGAATGGCCGCCATGGCCTGCTTGTTCTCTGGGTTTGGAATGTGATTAGGGAAATGTCCATCCGGCTCCAGGAAAGCACTGCCTGTCGTATCAGCCCCTAAACGGCCCAAGACCTGGGTGGCAAAGAAGCCGCCGGCACCGTTGCCGGCATCGACTACAATATGCATACCTTTGAGGGGTTCATTTTCGCCCCCCAGCGCCTCACGGATTTTCTTGCGCAGATGATGACCATAGCGCTCCATGAGGTTGTAGCGCTGAGCTTTGGAACGCTCTCCTTCCATAACCGGGTAGCGGGAGGCATTCTGCAGAATCGTGATGATGTCCTCATGTTCCACGCCACCGTCTTTGGTGAAGAATTTCATGCCATTGCGGTTATAGGGCAAATGGCTGGCGGTAATCATAAGGGAACCGTCCATCTGCGTCTCCGGGAATACCGTGGACATGAACATGGCTGGCGTCGATGCCATGCTGCAGTCGACGGTGACGACACCATGGGCCGTCAAAGCTTTTAAGACTTCACGCTTGAGGTCATGTCCCGTCAGGCGGGAGTCACGGCCTACCGCAATGCGCAAATCCTTCTTGGCTTTTCCCGTGCGCTCAGCCAGAAACTCCACAAAGCCCGAAGTTATGACATTGGCTGCATCCGTAGTCAATGTCACCGGTTCATCGGCCACGCCCTCCATAGCGACACCGCGAACATCGCTGCCATTTGCAAGTTTCATCAGGTTTTTCTCTGGGATAATCATCAAAATGCCCCCTCAGCAATTAATCAAGATAGGATAACTATCATCGTTACTATCTATGATAATATGTATTCCCTATGAATTGCAAATTTTCCTGTTATTTTAATTTTTCTCCAGAAACAAAATTACAGTTTGTAGGTTACAAAAATCTCATTCGAAGCAGCTCTTCGCCACCGCTAGGGACAGTGCCAACACTACGCGGGAGATGTTTTTCTAAACGAAATTTTTATCTTTAATTACGCATCGAAAAAGTTGCAAAACGCGCTTCGCTTGAACGGTAGCAATTTTTCGACGAACGGTGAGGATAAAAATTTCGTTCTTCACGAAAAACATCAAACGCTTCGTTTATGGCACTGCCCCAGCGGCGGCTGAGTCTGTGGCAAGTTTCGCGGGGCTACCCCCTCCGAGGGCGCAGCAATTCGTGCCGGCTTTAACCGAGGCGGCGGGGGCCCCAGTACCATAAGCGTAGCCTTGACGTTCCGCGTGAAGCAAGAAATTTTTGCCTGCGTTCTCGTTGGAAAAGCAGTTTCGTCCAAGCGAAGCGCGTTTAACTGTTTTCCAACTCTTAATTAAAA
>NZ_JAILKR010000059.1 GCF_024693525.1 Selenomonas sp.
GCTAGTTTCAAGCGCTGGGCTTCGCCGCCGGAGAGGGCGGGCGTATCTTCGCCCAACGTCAGATACCCCAGACCTAAGTCGTTCAATGTTGAAAGTTTCCCATAAATCTTTTTCTGCTTGGCAAAGAGCGGCAGCGCCTCCTTTACGGTCAGGGAGAGGATTTCCGGCAAAGTATAGCCATGCTCTGCACCTTCTGCCTGCCAAAGGATTTCTTTGACCACTTCGCTATAACGCTGCCCGTTGCAATCCGGACAGGTGATTGTCACATCGGGCAGGAACTGCACATCGAGAGAAATCTGCCCCGTACCATCACAGGTTGGGCAGCGCAGTTTACCCGTATTATAGGAAAAAGCGCCGGCCTTCCATTTTTTCTCTTTGGCCAAAGCTGTGGCCGCGTAGAGCTTGCGCAATTCATCGAGCACTCCGCTGTATGTCGCCACCGTGGAACGGATGTTGATGCCGATGGGCGAAGCGTCAATCAGATTGGCTCGGCGTATACCTTCAGCGCTTATAGCTTTGACCTGCGGCGGCAGTTTGCGGTCTTCAGCATTGGCCGAAAGCGCCGGCAACAGACATTCGAGCACCATAGTCGTCTTGCCCGAACCGGATACACCGGTAACCACCGTCAGCCGTCCCTTGGGAATATCTGCCTGCAAGGGCTTTACCGTGTACAGCGGATTCGTTTCCAAATGAATCGTCCCCAAGGCAAACATTTCTTCCCAGGGCGCACGTTCCCGCAAGCTGCCATTTGCCCCGCCGCGCATAAAGGGGGCAATCTTGGAGACTTTGCTTTTTGCAGCCGCCTGCATATCCCCGGCAAACAGCAGATTACCGCCCTCGCTGCCCGCCAAAGGCCCCAGTTCAATCATATAATCGGCATGCTGCAGCACATGCACATCATGATCCACCAAAACCACGGAGTTGCCATCACGCAGCAAGCTGTCAATCACATCCAAGAGCCCTTCAATATTGGCGGGATGCAGGCCGATACTCGGCTCATCGAGTACATAAAGTCCCCCTGTGGTTTCATTACGCACAGCTCTGGCCAACTGCACGCGCTGACGCTCACCGGTTGACAAGGTGCTGCTGGCACGGTCAAGGGACAAATACCCCAGACCGAGTTCCTTCAGCCTGCGAGCGTTATCCAAAAACGATTCACAGATACTTTCAGCCATGAGTCGCATTTCCTGCGGCAGTGTGTTCGGCACAGCCTTAACCCAGGGAATCAGTTCATCCAAAGTCATGGCCGTGGCCTCAGCCAAATTTTTCCCGGCCAGTCTGGTCGAGCGCACCTTCGCCGAGAGCCGCGTCCCCTGACATGCCGGGCAAGCGGCTTCATGCAGGAATTTTTCGACTCGCTTCATGCCCTTTTCATCCTTGACCTTCGCCAACGCATTTTCTACCGTATAAATCGCATTGTAATAAGTAAAATCCATTTCCGCAGCCACATTGGTCTTTTCATTGACATAGAGGATATGCCTTTTCTCCGCTGGGCCATGAAAGACGATCTCCTTTTCTTCCGGCGTCAAATCGCGGAAGGGCACATCAATCCGCACACCCATTTCCTTGGCGATATCCTTCATCAACGACCACATCAGCGTCTGCCACGGTGCCACCGCGCCCTCCGCAATGGACAGACTTTCGTCCGGCACAAGACTGGCCTCATCAACCGTACGCACAATCCCTGTCCCGGAGCAATGCGGGCAGGCGCCTTCTGAATTAAATGCCATGGCCTCCGCTCCGGGGCCGTAAAACTCCTCGCCGCAGACCGGGCATTTCGTAGGCAGCATCAGTGCCACATCCATATTGGGCGGGCATAGATGTCCATGGGGACAGGTATGGCTGCCCAGACGGGAAAACAGCAGCCGCAGGCTGTTCAAGAGTTCCGAAGCCGTACCAAAGGTACTGCGCACTCCGGGAATGCCCGGGCGCTGATGAAGAGCCAGCGCCGCCGGTACATGACGGATTTCCTCCACATCGGCTTTGCCAGCCTGCGTGATACGGCGGCGCGTATAGGTAGACAGCGCCTCCAGATAACGGCGTGAACCCTCCGCGTACAAGGTTCCCAACGCCAACGACGATTTTCCCGAACCGGACACACCGGCAATGGCCACGAGTTTGCCCAAGGGGATATCCACATCGATATTTTTCAGATTATGCACGCGGGCGCCCCTGACGATAATATTTTTAGGGCGTTCCTTATTGTCCATTTCTCAATCCTCCCCTATTTCTTTTTTGGAGATATTACAAACATTTGCCGCAATGACTGCAGCCATTGCAAATCAACCTGCTGCCGCAGGCCTGGCAATACGGCCCATCATAGGCGGGCCTATAACGGTCCTCTGCTGGAACAGACAAATCAATATTGTAGCGCAGGTCGAATTCCATGGGCCTGCCTACAAAATTCAGGCCTGCCTTAAAGGCTTGCTCCGCCTGCTTCTGCTGTAGCAGGAAAATCTCGCATTATACAAGCCTCCCCAGGTCATCAACCGTTTCAGATACCTCCCACAAAGCAAAATTCATTCTAATTTTAAAACGACTAAATTTGACTGGTCAACTTATGCTATAAGGTTTCAGTTATAATCATTTCCTTTGCCCCTGTCCTGCTTCCTTCATCGCGATAGATTCCAATAAATCGGCAAGGGTAACCTTCTTGAAATCAGCCAGCATGTGTTGTCTGACTTCTTCGAGCCTGTCACCTAACACTCCATGGATATTCCGCCCTATCGGACAGGCCGGATTAGGATTCTCTTGAAAATGAAATAAATCTTCATCTTCTTCCACAGCCCGAAAGACATCCCACAAGGTGATGTCTTTCGGGCTTTTGGTAAGTTTTGCCCCACCGACACCAGCCGCCACTTCCACGAGGCCGGCAGCTTTGAGCTGGCCTAATGTCTTGCGGACAATAACCGGATTGACATTGACACTGCCCGCCAAAAAAGTAGATGTAGTCTTGTACTCATCCTTGAACCGTTCTATACAAAGCAATATATGCGTTGCTACCGGCAGACGAAATGAAAACTGCATGAAGGAACCTCCTAAAACCATTATTTCTTACTATATAAGGTTGTAGCCTATCATATTACATCACTTATAAAATGTCAATCTTACCTGCTGATATGCTTTTATGGCATCCACTGCGAAAACTTCATAAAATTCTTCATTGTAACCATTGACATTACATCGCTAAAATGTTATCCTCTCATTGTAAGCGATGTTGTTACAATATTTTAGGAGGAATTTCACATGGCAAATTTCAGCAAAATCAGTGTGGCAAACGATGCCAGAACCGAGCTGCATGACAAATTGAATCTGACGGGAGCAGAAATCAGCGTCAACAACCTGCCTGCCGGAGCCGGTGTTCCCTTTGTACACTACCACAAGAAAAATGAGGAGATTTACTTCATCACGGCCGGCAAAGGCACCGCTGTAATTGACGGGCAAACTGTAGAACTTTCTGCCGGTGACTGGCTGCGCATAGCCCCGGCGGCACGGCGTCAATTCTCGGCGTCTGCCGATGAAGGCATCAGCTATATCTGCATTCAGGTACGCGAAAAATCCCTGGAGGAATACACCGCAGCTGACGCTGAAGTAGAACAGTAAATCCGTTATTGTGATAAGCAAAAGCCATCCATAAGCACCGATTAATCAGCTGGCTTATGGATGGCTTTTTTGCGCCCATTATTTCACTTCGATATCCAACACTTTCTCAATGGCTCCCGGCTTTTCCTGAAACAGTTCCAACACCAGGCCATCGGGAAGCTTCACCCATTTCTCCGGCTTCCCTTCCAAGGGACGTACACCTTCATAGGCCAGCATTTCCTGCAAAGCCGCCTTGAAATCTTGCACCACAATGCCTAAGTGGTGCCCCCGTCCTGCTGCTGGATCTTCCGGAGCAGCCACCAGCTGCAGGCC
Source organism: Selenomonas sp. (assembly GCF_024693525.1). Next base: position 3,916 of record NZ_JAILKR010000059.1, read on the forward strand.
GCCTTTCAGCCATACCTGCTGTAAAACGCCATCCTTTTCCTTACGCCTTGTCTCCGTCATGCCCAGTACCGTCTGAAAAAAATTCAGACTCCATTCGATATCTGCCACGGTCACTGCCGCATGTTCAAGATAAGATGCTTTTGGGGTCATCATCGTTACCTCCTGTTCTTAAGACCTATATTCTTATGGCAATTATCTTCTTCCTTGTCACTTTTTTATACACCATTTTTCCTATACACAATCACCAAAGAAAAGGCATGAACAATGTTCTTTGCAAGAAATCACATTTAGGAATTAGTGCTCAAGCAAACTTTTCCCTAATTCATAAGCTGCTGCACATTGCTGGGGAAACATCTCCTCACGATAGGCTGCTTTGGCTTGCGGGTCGAAGATCGAAGACTCATATTTGTCATAGTCGGTAAACTGGGTCGTATTGTACGCATAAAGCGTCTTGGTTTCCGCCCGCAGGATCTTGCTCGCAAAGCCTTCGTGAACGGCAAATTTTTCCCGCATGCCAAACTGCTTGACATGCTCCTCGGTCATATTCATGGTGTAAATAAAGGCATTAGGCAGGGACTTCGGAAATACCGTCGGTATCTCGTTGCTGTAAATGTAATTGGAAAATAGAAGCCTTTCGATAAAAGCACTCATGCCGGAGGAAAGGTTCATAAAGTAAACGGGAACGCCCATAATGAGCGCATCGGCATCCTTGATGCGTTCGATGACCGGTGTCAAATCGTCCTTCATCGCACAGGTACCATGCTCCTTGTCCTTGCGTTTGCAGTAAAAACAGCTGATACAACCCTTGAAGTTCAGGCTGTAAAGATTTATAAGTTCCGTTTCCGCACCGGCCTCCTGCGCGCCCTTCAAGACCTGCTGCAAAAGTCCTGCCGTGTTGCCGTTGCGCCGCGGGCTGCCATTGATGGCAATTACTTTCTTCATCGTTAAATCCTCCCATCAACCAATACACAAATACTTAAAGTAATCTTCGACGCCAATAAGCTGTTCCCTGCTCTCCTAAAGAAAAACCTGACAAAGTCAAACGCCTTGTCAGGTCATACTCTTTTAACGTTTCAGTTCCTGATACTCTGCCACCCGGCCTACACTGAAGTGCAGAATCCATTCCGGACGTTCCGTAATCGGCGTCCAGAAACCGTAGGCTTTGCCCTGTGGGCCTTCATAAGCCACATGCACGGATTTATTTTCATCAATGGCCTTGTTGCACAGGCAGCCTTTGTGGTCTTCGGGCTTGCCGATGGAGGAACACTTTATCCCTGCTGTCAAGCCCAGTTCTGCCGCTTTCTTATTCACAGCAATGATTTCCCGACTCCGCTGGGTGATGGTCACCGGTTCGGGAAAATTATCCCACATAATATGAAACGCTTGAATTACTTCCTGATCTGTCATTTCGAAAAAAGCCTCCTAAAACTTTCTTACTCCGGTTCACCATCTCTAGGGTCATCTACATAATCTACTTCAGCATAACCGGCACAAAGCGTAATCTGATGTTTCTGCCCGGCAGGTATGAAGTAGGTATCTCCCTGTTGATACGTTTTTGTCTCACCATTAGCGGTATAATGACATTTGCCGCTTACCACCACCGTCCATTGAGCGGCATGGCTGTGCTCCGGGAACGGCACTTCTTTTTCTGCGCTGACGAAATACACCGTTCCTGTTGAGGTGTGGTCGACACGCACCTCTAGGCCATCTATACCATAATTTCTTTCAGGTACGTGCTTGATAATCTCGGGAAAAATACTCATAAAACCATGCTCCTTTAAGCCTTATTGAACTTATCCTTCCCCTGCTTGCAAACGGGGCATTTCCAATCAGCAGGCAAATCTTCGAAGGCTGTACCTGCGGGGATGCCATGCTCCGGGTCGCCCACAGCCGGGTCATAGACTGTGCCACAAATAGAGCAGACGTACTTGCCTGTACTCTTTTGCTCACCGTAATCCATTTTCGGTGGAATCGGCGTGGGCATATTCTTGAGGTCAACTACCTTCTTGCTGGCCAGATTTTCATAACCCAAGGGCGTATGGGTGGACAGGTAAACTGTCTGATGGTTTTCAACGAAGGCGCGCACCTTGATCAAGGTGTCACGGGCTGCCACTTTATCCTCAGTAGCTACGGAGAGCTTGTTTTGGTAAAGGGCTTCATCCGTATAGGTCACATCACCGTGGATAATGTAATGCAGCCCCTCATTTTCCACGATAATGATGCTGTTGCCTGTGGTATGGCCGGGGGCAAAGACGTAATAGACGCCCTCGGCAATTTTCTGGCACTTGTCAAAGTTCTCATAGGCGCCATCGGTGAAATCAACCCGGACGACATTATCGCCCTTCAAATCCATGGCGTCCGCTTCAATGCGGGAAATGTAAATCTTCGCCTGGGGGAAGCTTCTGAGTTCACCTGTATGGTCAGGATGCTTATGGGTAACCAGAATCTTCGTCACCTGTTCCTTCTTGTAGCCCAGTTTTTCCAAAGCGGTTACATAGTCGTCAATTCTTGA
>NZ_JAILKR010000070.1 GCF_024693525.1 Selenomonas sp.
TTGACAACGAGGTGATTTTATGACCATCAAGGAAGTCAGCGAAAAGTACGATTTGTCTGCCGATACCATCCGCTACTACGAGCGCATTGGCCTCATTCCCCATGTCCCCCGCAAAGAAAACGGCATCCGCGATTTTGACGAAGCCTCCTGCGGCTGGGTGGAATTTTCCAAATGTATGCGCAGTGCCGGTGTGCAGGTGGAAGCTCTGATTGAATACGTTGACCTGTTTTTCCAAGAGGGCACGGAAGAAGCCCGCAAGGATATCCTTGTGGAACAGCGCGCCCGCCTTCAGGAACAGTACGAACAGCTAAAAGCCACCATGGAACGGTTAGATTACAAGATTGCCCATTACGAGGAACTCATGAGCAAGAAATGTCCCCATCTCAAAGCATGATCTCCCACGCAGAAGGCGCCATATCCTTATCGACTAGAACCTGACGATAAGGATATGGCGCCTTTTGCCTATATGCAGTACCTTAGGTACATAATGGAAACACATAATGGGCAAAACAGCAACAGCAAAAGTGCCATCACTGTCATGCGGAAATTTATCGAAAACGTACTCAAAAGCCCAACCCATTAAACCAGCTTTTGATTTCTTCGGCTTTAGCCTGCGGCGAGAACAGCTTGCCTGGCTTCCATTCCGCCTTACCCTTGGTCAGCTTCTGCAGATAGTCAGCACTGCTGCCGATATCGCTGCCCCCAGACGTACAAATGGCAGTCACCTTCTTGCCCGTAAAATCATAGCTTTCCACAAAGGTATCCAGAATACGCGGTGCCTGTCCCCACCAGATAGGATAAGCCAGTACGATGGTATCGTAATTAGCTATCGGCGCATTCTTATCCGCAAGTTTCGGGCGAGCGCTGTCGTTCTTCTGCTCTACCGTTGCACGGGTGCTTTCGTCATTATAGTTCAAGTCCTCTTTGCTATATGGAACTTCCGGACGGATTTCGTAGAGATCAGCATTCAGAGCCTTAGCCGTATTCTCGGCAAGCGTGCGGGTATGGCCCGTGGCCGAAAAATACGCTACGAGGATCTTGCCTTTGGCCGCAGGCACCTTGCTGTCTGCCTGTGCACTCTGCGCAGGTGCCGATGCCGCCTTTTCTGCCGTCTTGCCCGACTCTGTGCCACAGCCCACCAAGCCTAGAATCATCAACACGCCCAAGCAGGCAATCCATAGTTTTCGCATATCATTATCCCCTTTCACGATTTGTCTATTACGTTATTAATCTACCACTTGAAGTGAACTACAAGTCAAGGATTTCTTCCACGGCTTCCTGCCTGGGGTTAGAAAATCACGCCGTTTCGAGGCATTCCTCCTCAATTCACTCCTAAAATTTTGCGCAGGAAGTTATAGGAAATCTCATAGATGGACAGATATTTATAGTCAACTCCCGCATCAGCCATCGCATTTTTCTGCTCATCTGTCACCACAGCATAAGGATAAATCCCATAGATAAAAGGGAAATAAGCATAGATAAAGCTCTGCTTAGCTGCTTCATCCATTTCCGGGCAAAACTTATCCAGACAGTGCCGCACCGCTTGCATGGACTTGCCATAGGAACGCTTGAACTCCACCAGATTCTCGTAGCGGCTGTTCCCTTCCATATCAAAATGATTCATGGAGAGAAGCTTCAACAGCCGTGACCGCTTTTCCAAAGAGCGGGACAAAGCATCCGCCAGTTCATCATGGCTTAACGAATCGTGCGCAGACACGAGCTGCTCCAGGTCAGCCACCCACAAATCATACTCCCGCTGCATCAGCGCGAGAAAGATTTCTTCCTTCGTATTGAAATAGTTGTAAATAGCCGTGCGGTTAAAGGTCGTTACCTTGCCAATCTCTTTGAGCGTAATATCCTTGAAATTCATCGTCTCATAGAGCTTGGCACATGCATCAATAATCTCTTCGCGCCGCGCGAGCAATACTTCTTCCGAAACCTTTGGCATAAACAGCCTCCTGCAATTTACTTTCTTAAAAATGACATCGTGTAACTTATCTTGATTGCATTATACGGCCAAAATGACACCATGTCAATATAAATTGCAAAAAAATTCGCCACGCTTTTTCCGTGACGAATCTCTATTCCATCATGCCCAAGGTATAAACGAGCAGCCGCTTGATATCCTCCTCATTGGTTTCGTAAGGATGTGACAGCCAAAAGGTATACCCCGCAATGGCCTCGGCGGCGACCATTTCCAAAATCAGCGCCTCATGGGGACTCTCCAAGCCTTTATAACGAATACGCTCCCACAAATGAAGTTTTATGGCATCCTTCCACTTTTGAATAAACACCAGATTCGGTTCCTGCACCAAAAAACTGTGAAACCAGCGTTTATGCGTATTCAGATAAGTTAATGTTTCCCCATAAAACGCCATGGACTCTAAATTCCGGTCTTCATAAACCAAAGCATCATTGAGCTTCAGCAAGTGGTTGATGAGATTATTTTCGATATGCTCCAGCAGTTCTGCCAAGCTCTCATAATGCACATAGAAGGTACTACGTGCCACATAGGCGGCGCTGCAAAGCTCCTTTACCCGTATGCTGCTGCGCGGTTTTGTATACGAAAGCTCCAGATAGGCTTCCATAAGCGTACGCTGAATATCGGTTATTTCCCGCTGCGGAAGTTCACGCACATACTGATAAGGACTTTCCATCATATCTCCGCCTTTACCGTCCCTTACAAAACAATTTCATGAGGAATTACATCCATATCATGATTCGCCAAAGATTCCAGACATTCCTCTTTTTGACTCATATCATGAATCCATTGCAACGAACGATGAGCCTGCGTGGCATCGAGAGCGGTTCCCGGTGGAATCATTTTCTTCCAGGATTTCTCTGCATAACCACCATCGGCAAAGAGCAGGACAAATTAGCCGCCATGCGAGATTTTCACCGCTGCCAGACCGCTGGTATGGCCGGGAATCTGAATCATTTCCACACTGCCATCGCCGAACAGGTCAAAACTGCGCCCCACCGGCCCCGCTCCTGTTTCTTGGAATGCAAACGTTTCTATATTGACGCCTTTCCACATACTGGTCACATAGCGTTCTACATGCGCTTTTGTATCCTGCCATTCTTCCTCACTTACGAGGATATGCTTCGCCGCTTTCAACTGCCGCAGGCCACTGGCATGATCCGAATGCAAATGCGTCAGCAGTACATAGTCAATATCCTGAGGCTGGATGTTTTTGCCTGCCAGCTGCTCAACCAACGATTCTCCCAGCGGCAGGACACCCTGATTCAGCAGGAAATGTGCCAGTCCCAAGTGACGAATCTGCGCAATACGGCTATATTCCCCTTTAGGACTGATTTCCCGATGCCACCCCGTATCCACGAGGATTTTCCCTTGTGGATGTTCAATCAAATAGGCGGAAACCGGCAGCCATAAGCGCTGTTTACGCCCATAAGACGACAATAGCGTAAGCTGGACCGGATTGGGATTTTTTTCTGCATCCTTAAACGGCAGGCCGGGAGAAACACATACACGGCCGGTATGGAATACATGGATACGGATTTCAGGCTGAACATTTTGCATAACGCCAATCCCCTTTCGCTCGTTCACTTCTCTATGCCTCACATGATAACATAGACGAAATGACTTTGCTTAGACAGGATCGCAGAAAGTGTCCAAACATTAGACAGCCTATCACCTATACAAATATTTCTTCTCCAGCTTTGCCAGGGTTCCGTCCATCTTCAGTTCGGCCAGAACAAAGTTGATGTAGTTCAAAAACTCCTGGTCGCCTTTTTGCATGAGTATACCGCAGGAATGACGGGTGAAGGGGGCTTTCATCAGTGGCGCAGCCAATTTGTCATTCCGTTCGATATAACGGGCAGCCTCCACCGTTTCCGTTATCATGATGTCGGCGTTGCCCTCTGCCACCTGCTGGGGAATGTCAGCATTATCCTGATGAACGATCAGTTTGGCCTTTTTAAGATTTGCATGGGCAAATTTTTCATTGGTGCCGCCAGGATTGATCATGACACGCACCTCCGGCTTGTCAATGTCGGCAAGGCTTTGATATTTCTTGGCATCGCTTTTCCGGCACAGAATGGTTTTACCGAAAGCACCTTCGCCATAGGCATCCGACATGGCCATGGTCTTGGCTCGTGCATAATTTCGGGAAATACCACACAGGGCGATATCAAATTTCCCAGCCAGCGTATCTGCGGTAAGCGTTGGCCAGCTCGTGGGCACATACTCGATTTTCACGCCCAAAGAGTCAGCAATCAGCTGCGAAAGTTCCGCATCAATGCCTTCGTAGACGCCTGTCTTAGGATTTAGATAAGACATCGGAATGTAATCACCAGTCGTACCGATACGGATGGTACCTCTGGCGGCAATATCGTCCAAATGCCCTGCAAAAACCGTTCCGGCGGTCAATAGCATCAGCGCTGCCCAGCACAGGAAAACACGAATCGTTCTGTTCATAAAATCATTCCTTCCTCACGGATAATTTTCTAACAATATTGCTATTCGCTCTATTACCTGTTTTTCCCTGTAAAATTTTCCCGAAAGTTCCGCAAAGCAGCGGCCGCCGGTGACAGCTGACGCCCATGAGGATAACGAACCTCCTCAAATAAACAGAGACATGTAAATAGGCAATAGGCGTATATCTTGCTCTTTGGGGAAATTTTTCGTATAGAAAATATATTTATCGGCAATCACGCAAAAGTGGTATCCCCTCCCGGAACATA
>NZ_JAILKR010000115.1 GCF_024693525.1 Selenomonas sp.
TTTAAGACTGCGCCGGATGGAAACCGCTGTGCGGTTCTGCGGACAGGTGTGGCTCGTATCGGCAGCATTGCACGCAAAAAAGATGGAACCACTGTCGTGGCTAATGTCAATCCGATTTTTGTCAATGGAGAAATCGCTGGCGTGGTGTCAGTTATCAAAGACATCACAGAACTGCAGAATTTGATGGCACGCTTGTCACAGGTTTCGGCCAAAGCGGAGTATTTGGAGCAGGAACTGCTGCGCACGAAGAAAACGGCTAATGCCTTTGCCAACTATATCGGTAAAAGCGGCAAGGTCGTGGACGTGCTGGCTTTGGCTTCAAAAGCCGCTAACTCATCGGCCACGGTGCTGATTCGCGGCGAAAGCGGCACGGGCAAGGAAGTCATTGCTGAGGGCATCCACTATGCCAGTGACCGGCGGCGGGGGCCGTTTATCCGTGTGAACTGCGGGGCGATTCCCGGCACATTGCTGGAGTCGGAGTTATTCGGTTACGAAAAGGGCGCGTTCACAGGGGCAGTAAAACGCAAACTGGGCAAGTTTGAGCTGGCTGACCACGGCACCATCTTCCTGGATGAAATCGGGGAAATGGACAAGAAGATGCAGGTAAAACTGTTGCGGGTTCTGCAACAAAAAGAATTTGACCGGGTCGGGGGCGAGGAAACTGTCCATGTTGATGTGCGGATTATTGCCGCCACCAATCGCCATTTGGAGGAAATGGTGAAGGACGGCTCTTTTCGTGATGATTTGTACTACCGTCTTAATGTCATCCCTATTATTTTGCCGCCGTTGCGGGAGCGCATTGATGACATACCCCTGCTGGTGGAGCATTTTATCGAAAAAATCAGTGCCGCCACCAGCAAAACTGTCCGGGAGATTACCCCGGAGGCCATGGACATTCTGATGCGCTATAAATGGCTCGGCAATGTCCGCGAGCTGGAAAATGTCATTGAGCGGGTTATTACACTGATGGATACGGATGTGATTACCGTGGCAGCACTGCCATCCTATATAAAAGGAGAGGCAGCGACGACCGAGGTACAGACTTTGACGGCTGACAGCGCCATTCTGCCTTGGGAGGAATATGAAAAGCGCATCATTGAAAAAGCCCTGCAGCAATGCGGCAGTTTCAATGCCGCTGCCAAAATGCTGCGGATTACGCATAAAACGGTAGCGGCCAAGGCGCGCAAATATGGTCTAGCTTGATTGGTAATATTTACCATACCTGGTAAATATTACCAGCAAAATGGTGATTATTGGTAATATTTACCAATAATTTTCTTATTAGGCTCTGTATGGACGTGAATTGTTGCTACTAGATAAGTTTTTGCGTTCCTGTAATAACCAGTGATAAGGGGCTTGTGTAAAAAATACCAACGGATAAAATAAAAGTTGGCACGGCAATTGCATTATTATATAGCAGTTAAAGACAATCCAGCTAAGCGGATTGCGGTGTTTAAGAATGGAGAGATTACAAAATGACTCAGGAAATCGTAACGATTGAAAACAAAACTGGTATCCATGCCCGCCCGGCTTCCATCTTCGTACAGACGGCTACGAAGTTCAAGTCCAAGGTTCAGATTCAGGCTAAGGGCAAGACCGTTGACGCTAAGTCCATTCTCATGATCATGAGCATGGGGCTCGTTAAGGGTACGGAAATCACTATCGTTGCTGATGGCCCGGACGAAGCTGATGCAGTTAAGGCTCTGAAGGATCTCGTTGATTCCAAGTTCGGTGAAGAATAATTTTTGACCTGTTGGGTTAAGGCGCCTTCTTTCCAAGGAATGGAACTTTGGAGGAAGGCGTTTTTTACGAAGTAATAAATTATGGTATCTATATCAGGGGGAAAGATATAAAATGGCAGACGCAATCAGAGGTAAAGGCGTTATTTCCGGTATCGCCATTGGTAAAATCATGCTGGCAGGTCAGAATCTGGACGGCTATCTGGTGAACTACCAGCCGGAAAGCAAAGAAGTTGAAGCGAAGAAGGCTCAGGACGCCTTGACGGCTGTAGCGGAAACGCTGCGTGAAAACATCGAACGCCTGCAGAAACAGGACATGGTCGAGCAGGCTGCTATTATGGAAGCGCACCGCATGATGGTACAGGACCCCATGATGGCGCAGAAAATCGAAGAAAAGCTGGATGAGGAAGCTAATGCTCCGCAGGCGGTACTCAAAGCTGCTGAAGAACAGGCGCAGATGTTTGAGATGATGGATGATGAATACTTCGCTGCCCGCGCTGTTGACCTTCGCGACGTAGGTAAGCGCGTAGCTAAGTATATCCTGGGCGTAAAGGAACCGGAACTGGGTGACGAAAAGGTTATCCTCTGCGGCCGGGAAATCGAGCCTTCCGTTATCGCTGGTATGCCGACCGACAAGATTGCCGGTGTAATCCTGGGGTCCGGCTCCACCACGGCTCATGCTGTTATCATTGCTAAAGCCCGTGCTATCCCGACCATCGTGGGTCTCAACAAGGAAGACCGCATTGACAAAATCGCTGATGGCGACCATGTCATCATGGACGGCGAAGAAGGCAAGATTATCGTGAACCCCAGCGAAGAAGAACTGGCTGGTTACAACGAAAAAATCAAAAAGCAGCAGGAACTGGCTGCACACTATGCCCAGCTCAAAGACCTGCCGGCAGTTACGACGGACGGCGTGAAGGTTGACCTGATGGCTAACATCGGCACGCATATGGACGTGGACAATGCCCTCAAGTATGGTGCTAAGGGCGTAGGCCTGTTCCGTTCTGAGTTTGTCTTCATGGGCCGCCAGGATATCCCCAATGAAGAAGACCAGTTCAAGGCTTATAAGGAAGCTGTCGAGAAATGCGGCGGCAACCTCTGCGTTATCCGCACGATGGATATCGGTGGTGACAAGCCGCTGCCGTACCTCAACATTCCGGCAGAGGAGAACCCGTTCCTCGGTTACCGTGCTGTCCGCATCAGCCTGCAGCGCCGCGACCTCTTCATGCCGCAGCTCAAAGCTATCCTGCGCGCTGGTAAGTTCGGTAAAGTTGGCATCATGGTTCCGATGGTCATCAATGTAGCAGAGTTCAAGAAGGTCAAAGAGCTCATCGAAGAGGCTAAAGTTGAACTTACCCATGAGGGCAAGGCTTTTGCTGATGATGTTCAGGTTGGTATCATGGTTGAGACGCCGGCAGCTGCTGTTATGACGCCGGTACTCGCGAAGTACGTTGACTTCTTCTCCATTGGTACGAACGACCTCGTTCAGTACACGCTTGCTTGCGACCGCGGCAATGCCAGCATCTCCTATCTCTACAACCACTTCAACCCGGCTGTCCTCCAGCTCATCCAGCGCACGATTACGAGCGCTCGTGAGAACGGTATCTGGGCTGGTATGTGCGGTGAGATGGCCAGTGACCCGAATGCAGCAGTTCTGCTGATGGCTATGGGCATCAGTGAGCTCTCCATGAGCGCACCGTCCATTCCGCGTGTCAAAGAGAAGATTCGCAACATCAGCTCCATCAAGGCTAAGGAAATCCTGGCTGACGTCATGAAGATGGAAGATGGCGACGAAATCAAAGCATATCTCGCAAAAATTCTGTAAGAATACGTATTATATCGCTTGAAATTAGAAGCCCCTGGAAAAAGGATTTGTCTCCTTTTCCAGGGGCTTTTTTGCAGGGATTTGCAGATTTATGGAGAACTATTAGGGGGAATTAAATGGTAGTATAGGGAGGAAAGAATGGTGAAAAAGGTAGTATTGGCGGTGATGATATTAGCCGGTTTTTGGTTGTTTCCGCAGGCGGGTAATGCTGCGATGCAAGGAATCAATACGGAGGGCGGCTTGTATGTGACCAACTGTGAGAGCTGGGTCAGTCTTCGGTCTTATGCATCGACAGAGGCACCGGTTTTAGCAAGAATCCCGCTGGGGACACGGGTAAATATTATCGATGATAATGATCCCTGCTATCGGGATATGGTATTTGCCCATGTGCAGTATCAAGGAAAGCGCGGGTATGTACTCTATAACTATCTGACTGCGAAGTGGACGATGTACCGTGTCGTCAATTGCAACGAGTGGATTAGCCTGCGCACGGAACCGTCGACGGAGGCTAAGACTGCCGCACGTATCCCGCGGGGGCAGTTAGTACGTTTTGTCAAGCAGGCGGAAAATGGCTTTTATTATGTGGAATATAATGGCAGATTAGGGTATGCGCTGTCGTATTATCTGGACTGAGGGATGAAAAGAAGGCTGCAAAATTGCAGTTTATCGGTTAGTGGAGCCTTATTCGAAGCAGCTCTTCGCCGCCGCTAGGGGCAGTGCCAACACTACGCGGGAGATGGTTTCCTAAACGGAATTTTTATCCTTAAATAAGCATCGAAAAAGTTGCAAAACGC
>NZ_JAILKR010000124.1 GCF_024693525.1 Selenomonas sp.
CCGCCGCCCGTCGCAAGAATATCGCCAATGCCCTAGACAAGGTTTTTGACCTGCGGCAAGTTGAGCGGCAAGCGAATCACAAAAATGCCGCGAAGCCTTGAAAATACTGGGATAAACGCGGATGTATAAATTATCGGAAGTAAATAAAATATTCTTTTATATATGTTTATATACGTTTGTAAAAAGTGTCTAGAAACCGCGTAGTTATTAGGTTTTAAAAAAATTATCTGGGAAAACACTTGCATACACTTTTATATGCATTTATACGCTTGAGCGGCAAAAATCCCCTGTTTGAGCGGCAAAAATACGGCATGTCCAACAATATACTAATAATATATTTAAATATTTATGGAAAAATTCTCAGTATCTTTTCGTTCATTATGGAAAAACTCCTCATAGTCTAGCAGAAACCAAAATAAGGCCCATACCCGGCATTATCTTGCCAGTACGGGCCTATTGTTATATATCATTCACAGCTCTATCCATCGCATTGAGCACCCATGCCCGGAACGGCATACCTGCTTTTTCGGCCGCCCGCTTGTAGCGTTCGAGCTCTGGTTTTGGTATTTTGATGCTAAACTGACCTAGTGATTTTTGGTATTTGAGTGCTGCGCGTTTCTGTGCTTCAGTCATTGCCATTATCATTCGCCTCCTCAAACGCATCTATGACCGGCCTATAGAACCTATCCTCCGCCTCTTTTCGGGCTTTGATGGCATCTTGGATATCATCAAAAAGCCCTAGCTCATAGCTTTTACCTTTGAATCCAATACTAGCACGCCATTTTCCTTTTCCTTTATGCCAGCACACGCCACGCACGCCAGAATTGCTTCTCGATGTGGCTTTTGTGCTCTTGATTGCAGATATATATGTACCATCTGCGTAATATTTTGCTTGATTTTTCTTGGCTTGGTTACTCATTATACAGCCACATGATTTAATATCTCCATTAACCAAATGACCTTTATTAATTACTTTTTCTTTGCCACAGTCGCACCGGCAAAGAACTTTGCGATCGCCCAGCTCTTTCATCACTACTAGTTTGCCAAACCGCTTGCCTGTAATGTCTTTTACCCTTGCCATAGCAAATTCTTTGGTTTCTCTGTAGCATTTTCCACAGGAAGTAGTCATGCCACGTTTCAAGTTATCAGCCAGTACAACTTTTTCATTACCGCAATCGCAACGCACCTTATATTTCGCCTTGCCCGGTTCTTTTATTTTCTCTAGAACAACAAGGCGGCCAAATCGCCGCCCTGGCAAATCCTCGCCTACCATTAGTTTACCTCGAAGGTTTCGCCATACTTAGCTTCATGACGCTTGATATACTCGTCGATGAACGTCTGGTCACTGCATGGAGCAATTTCTGCATGGAGTTCTTCTCTGATTTCATCGTCCATCAGATTTACCGCTGCATCAAAATCTACCATCTCACCGTTTAACATTACGTCTGCCATTTTGATTACCTCCTTAGCGTCTGCCTTAACCTTATCTTTGATTATATTATATAGCTATCTATATATTTTGTCAATAGGTATCTATATATATTTTTAAGATTTCTCCTGCTGGAATATTTTTCCCCGTTTTCGCGGAATATTTTTTTGCACAAAAATAAGGCCCCGATACTCTTACGAGCGTCGGGGCTTTATGTATTCCTATCTAATTACCGTTACAACTTCTCGGCGGCCGCTTTTTCGATGACCACTTTGAACACGGTCAAGCCGCCCTGGATAGCTAATGGCAAGACAAAAGCGTCGCGTACCTTGCACCACCCCTTTTCGTTCACCGCATCCTCTTTGCACTGATCTACAATCTGATCAGCCGTTGTGGAAATGATGTCGATTCCCTCGGACACCAGCCAGTTGTTGAGATTGCCCTTCATCGTTTTTCTGACGTCGTTCAGTTTCAGCGCGTCTACTGCGGTGTCTCTAATATCTACCCATTTAATTTTACTCATGTTAATTTCTCCCTTCTGTTACTGGCCAAATTTTTTCCCCAACGATGATAGACGTAAAACTTTTGTCCTCATCGCGCATAGTCAAAACACCCATCGTGTCATATGTCCCGAATGTGACATTCCTCGGCATGTCAATCACAATATCACTATCATCATGGTGCGATTGTAATATTTCTCTCAACTCTTTTACTTTCATATACTCAACCTCTTACTTTAACCTGCTCATAATCAATCGTTTGCGAATCGTTCGAAAATCCCACGAACCCGCGTCATTGCTGGCGCGAATCGTTCGAAAAAAGGGCGAATCGTTCGAACGATTTATAAAGACTGCTCATAATCAGTAACGCCGCGTGCGATTGCACGTGCAAAATCATCCTGCTTATTCGCCAGCAGGTCTGCGTCATCGTCGTTGTCGATAAATGCCATCTCCACGAGTACCGCCGTCATATCGGTGTACTTGAGAACCAGCAATTGCGGCATGGATTTCACGCCACGATCAAGCGTACCCAGAGAATCAACAATCTGATTCTGAATGAAATGCGCAAGTCTATGCCCTTCACTGCCGCCATAGCACTCAACCTCCGTGCCGTGTGCGCTCTTATTGAAAGCGTTGCAATGAATGGACACAAAAACATCTGCGCCCCACTCATTAGCCGTTTCCGTTACCGTAAGTCCCTGTCTGTCGCCATACTGAGAACGACCTACACCAGTCGGTGCGAGGTTGTCGCTCTGCATTGACAGGCACTCACAACCTGCCGCTGTGAGATATTTTACGACCAACTCTGCAACATTAGCCGCTACGTCAGCTTCACGCAGTCCGCTGTTCGGGTTGACCGCACCGCTATCATATTTTCTGTCATGACCCGGATTAATGAATACTTTCATACGATTTTCCTCCTTTTTTATCAATAACTACGCCCGTTCCCTTGAACGGGGACTCCTCATAGAGCCGCCGTTCGATATCATCTAGATGGTCCTCACAGAAATGGTACTGGCGAGCCAACGCCAAAAACTCTGTGGTTGCATCAGCGACAATCTGATAATGTAACGGTTGAATCATTTTAATTTGCCTCCTATGTTGTTACTTTTATCTCCAATAGCCGTATAAGCGGCTTTTACTACACTCGGCACAGGGATACCCATTGCTTCAGCATTTCGGATAATGGACAAGCCTTCATTTGACAGGTAGCCATAGATAACTGCATACTCAACTATCGATGTACCTAGTACCAGATCTCCCACATGACCTGCTGCTACGATAAGCAGTATTCCTGTTTTCTTAGCTAAGCCAATCGCGCCAAGTTTGTAATCGATTTGCCGTGTTGGCTGAACCGCAGCGGCCAGCACGCCTGTTAGATAATCAATCCCCATCGCTATCAATAGCGATGTCAAGGCATCCGACCAGCCGCCGAATAATGTTGTAACTATAGCTCCAAACATCCCTGTTATCACTCCTAGCGTCGCTTCTATTCGCCCTGGAATAAACGAGCGGATAGCCTCTAATGTCTCTTGCATTAAATCACCCCCTTTCAATAGCTTCAGACATTGCAACTTGTCTTACTTTGGTATCCTCTAATAAGAGGAGATGATTATTTATGAAATTACCGAATGGTTTCGGCACGGTTTATAAACTACAAGGGAATCGGCGGAGGCCGTACGTTGCAAAGAAATCGGTTCAAGGGAAACAAAAAGCCCTGGGATATTTTGAAACATTCGAAGATGCTATGGCCTACCTCGTGGAATACAACCGCGACCCCGCCCTGCTGTCTCCCAGCAAAACAACCTTTGCCGAAGTGTATGCGCTGTGGAAGGCAAAACACTTCCCGGAACTCAGATCCGAATCGGCCCGTATCGGGTATCGTAATAGCTATCGCCATTGCCAGCGCCTCCATTCCATGAAATTTGTTGATATCCGT
>NZ_JAILKR010000140.1 GCF_024693525.1 Selenomonas sp.
CTAACTATAATTTGAAGCCGCAGAAGGGAATCAATTATGAGCTCGGCTGGAAGCAGAACCACGGCGCCCATAAATGGAAGGCGGCCTTGTTCCACATGGACATCAAGGACAATATCAGCGCTTCTTGGAAGGATAAAAAGAGTGAGTATGAATATACCAACGAGGATTTCAAGAACACAGGGGTGGAACTCAGCTGGGATATCAAGGACGCAAAGCCCCTTTCCTATCATTGGGGTGTGACGGTTCAGAATCCGGAAAGCAAGAGCAGCCAAAAAGGCTATTGGGACCGCAAATACGGGCGTGTGCAGCTGACGACTGGAATTACCTACAAAAAAGATAAATGGGCATCGAACCTCAAGGCCTCTTATCTGTGCAAGCGGGTACAGACTCCGTCGTCTGAGCATTCGTTCGATGTAAAACCGTATCTGCTCACCACTTGGAATACGACTTATGAGCCGGATAAGGCAAATGAACTCAGTCTGATGATTCGCAATGTCCTGGACCGTCATGATGTCATTTCCCATTCGTCTTCGACTTATTATGGTGCGCCAATCAGTTATATGTTCCATTATACGTATAAATTCTAATTCAGATTTTGGAAAGCCCGGCAGGAAGATTTTCTGCTGGGCTTTCGTGCTTGTGCTATGGACTTATTGGACGGTCATTTGTATAATATATAGATGCGATGTATGGAAGAATAAAAACATTTGCAAAATAGATGGGAGGAACATCTCATGGTACATATAGTTGGTGCAGGACCTGGTGATCCTGAGCTCATTACCGTTAAAGGACAGCGGTATCTTTCTGAGGCCGATGTGGTCATTTATGCCGGTTCGCTGGTTAATCCAGCGCTGCTGGATTTCTGCCAAGAAGGAGCAGAAATTCATAACTCGGCGTCGATGACGCTGGATGAGGTCGTCTGTGTGATTGAAAAAGCTGAGCGGGAAGGTAAGACGACGGTTCGCCTGCATACTGGCGATCCATCCGTCTATGGAGCAATCCAGGAACAGATGGATGCCTTTGACAAGAAAAAAATCGCTTACGATATCGTTCCAGGCGTGAGCAGTTGTTTTGCGGCGGCAGCGGCACTCAAGCAGGAATATACTTTGCCGGGGATTTCCCAGACCGTTATCATCACGCGCAACGAGGGACGCACCCCGGTGCCGGAGGCAGAAAAACTTCGGAGTTTGGCGGCACATCAGTCGACAATGTGCATATACCTTTCGATTACAATGCTCGATAAGGTGGTAACGGAGTTATTGGCGGGCGGCTATACGCCGGATACGCCTATCGCCATCGTGCAACGGGCGTCGTGGCCGGAGCAGAAAATTGTCCGGGGAACTTTAGCAACTATTGTGGAGGAAATAAAAGACAAAAATATTGACCGTACCGCTATGATTGTAGTCAGCCGCTGCCTCGGTGCCGATTATGAGCTTTCGCGGCTCTATGCGCCGGAGTTTTCCCATATGTTCCGAGAGGCCAGCAAATGAGAACAGCTTGTTTTGCCTTAACGAAAAAGGCCTACGAATTAGCCAAAACGTTTCAGTTAAGTCTCGACAGCACGATGACCATTTATGTGTCGGAGAAGGTCCTGACGAAGGAACAGGAATCACTGGAGGGGACGCGCAGCTTTGTGAAACTCTCGCAGGTGGTGGCCGAAGCCTTCCCCATTTATGATGGTCTGGTATTCATTATGGCTACGGGAATCGTCGTGCGGACTATTGCTCCCTTGCTGGAAAGTAAGTTGAAGGACCCAGCGGTGGTGGTGTTTGATGAGCGCGGGCAGCATGGTATCAGCTTGTTGTCGGGGCATATTGGCGGCGCCAATGTGTTGACGCAGCTGCTCTGCCAGGCCGTGGGAGCGGCGCCGGTCATCACTACGGCAACGGATGTCAATAAGTGTCTGGCTCCGGATGCGTTGGCAGCGCGGCTGAGCTTGCGCCCATGGCCCAAGGTACGAATCGGAACGCTCAATTCGGCGGTGTTGGAGGGCCAAAAAGTTACTTGGCGTATTGATAAAACGCTGCCTCATAGCGTGTTCTACAAACGAATGCTGGAACAGTCCGGGCAGCCCGCTGAACTTTGCATTACCAGTCAGTTGATGAATATTCAGCCCGAAGATCAGCAGCTATATGCGGTTATTGTTTCGGAAGCCAATCTTCCGGAGCTTTCGGAGTTGCCAACTAATGTACTTTGTTTGTCGCCGCGCCGCTTGATTGCTGGCGTGGGCTGCCGCCGGGGAACACCGGCAGCAGTGGTCATGTCAGCGATTGACACGGCCTGCCGCATGATTGGTCGGGATCGGTCCTTTGTGGATGTCATTGCCAGTACGGCGGTAAAACGCCATGAGGCGGGAATCCTTTTTACCGCGGACAGCTTGGCGCGGCCCGTAAGATTTTATGAAAATGCGGAAATGGAACAGAACATTGCGAAATATCAGCTGGAGGAGTCGTCCTTTGTCAAAGAGACCATTGGTATTGGGAATGTCTGCGAGGCAGCAGCTTATTGCTGTGTGGGGGAACGTGGCGGACGGATGGCTCTTCGCAAAACCAAATTTGAGAAAGTGACGGTAGCTTTATTATGGGAAAAATAACAGTAATCGGTATCGGTCCGGGAAGTCTTGAGGATATGACCCCGCGGGCTAGAAAAGCGATTGAAGCGGCGGAAGTAGTCGCAGGCTATAATACCTATATTAATCTGGTGGAATCGCTGCTGGCGGGCAAGAAGGTTATCGGCACGGCGATGATGCAGGAAATTGACCGCTGCCGCATGGCTGTGGAGGAAGCCGTGGCAGGCCGGGATACCGTGGTAGTATCCAGTGGCGATGCCGGTGTCTATGGAATGGCCGGCCTCGTGTTGGAATTGATCCTTCAGCGTGAGGAAGCGCAGCGCCCAGAGTTCGGTGGCGTCATTGCCGGCGTTTCGGCGGTCAATGCGGCAGCTTCGGTTCTTGGCGCACCGTTGATGCATGATTTTGCGGTTATCAGTCTATCCAATCTGCTTACCCCTTGGGAGCTCATTCGTAAGCGTGTCGAGATGGCGGCTCAGGGCGATTTTGTTACCGCACTATACAATCCCAAGAGCAAGAAACGCGTGAAAAATATTGAAGAGGTCCGGGAAATCATGCTGAGGGTCCGTGCCCCCCAAACGCCAGTGGGGATTGTTACGGCTGCCAGCCGCGATAAGGAGACAAAGGTAATCTCGACGCTCGAAGACTTTACCCAAGAGGACATCAATATGTTTTCGCTGGTGGTCATCGGTAATAGCCAGACCTATGTCAAAGATGGCTGGATGATTACCCCGCGCGGTTATCAGAATAAGGAGAACGGTTTATGATTTTTGTCGCTGCCGGTACGCAGGATGGCCGCGAATTGGCAAAATATCTGTTGGATAACGGTTATGATGTGGCGGCGTCGGTGGTGAGCCACTATGGAGAGCAGCTGCTGGCCGACTGTCGTGGCCGCAACTTCATCATTAACGATAAGCCGCTGGATCAGCAGCAATTGGAGGAATATCTGCGGGTTCATGACATCCGTCTGTTTGTGGATGCGAGCCATCCCTATGCGGTGAATATGTCCCAAAATGGCTTGACGGCCTGCAAGAATTTGCAGCTTCCTTATATCCGTTATGAGAGGGATTTAACTTCAAGCAACTATGATCGATTATCCATTGTGCATGACTATGAATCGGCGGCAAAATTAGCTGCCAAGTTGGGGAAAAATATTTTTCTGACTACAGGCAGCCGCAATTTGGAAAAATTTACGACGTCGGAGTATCTGCGTGATTGTCATATAATTGCCAGGGTGCTGCCTACCGCGGAAGTCATGCGTTTGTGCGAAGGGCTTGGACTTACGCCGGGGCAGATTATCGGCATGCAGGGACCGTTTTCCAAAGAGCTCAATAAGGAATTATACCGGCGGTATAACGCCGATGTCGTCGTCACCAAAAACAGCGGTACGATTGGTGGTACCGATACGAAGTTTGCGGCGGCGGCCGAGCTGGATTTGCCAGTTATTGTCATTGATCGGCCGGTGATGAATTATGGAAATGTTGGCAGGACTTATGAGGAAATCCTGAAGTTTGTAGAGGAGCGATACGGACATGGAGTTTATCAAACAACCGATGGAAATTGAAACGCGCAGTATGGAAATCATCGCCCCTTATCTTTCCCAGTTGAAGCTTGATGAGAAGGCCGTGAAAGTCTACAGCCGTATTATTCATGCCGCTGGGGATGTGGAATACGCACCGATTATTCGCATTGGTGAGGGCGCTATCGAGAAAGCGATTGAGGCACTTCGAGGCGGTTCGGATATCTACACCGATGTCGAGATGGTTCGCACGGGAATCAACAAGCGCAAACTGGCTTCCTTTGGCGGCGAAGTTCACTGTCTGATTGCCGATGCTGAGGTGGCGGAACAGGCCAAGGCTGAGGGAATAACCCGTTCGATGGCTGCCATGCGCCGGTTCGGCAAAAAGCTTGATGGCAGTATTGTGGCCATT
>NZ_JAILKR010000141.1 GCF_024693525.1 Selenomonas sp.
CTAACTATAATTTGAAGCCGCAGAAGGGAATCAATTATGAGCTCGGCTGGAAGCAGAACCACGGCGCCCATAAATGGAAGGCGGCCTTGTTCCACATGGACATCAAGGACAATATCAGCGCTTCTTGGAAGGATAAAAAGAATGAGTATGAATATACCAACGAGGACTTTCGCAACACTGGGCTGGAACTCAGTTGGGACATTAAGGACGCAAAGCCCCTTTCTTATCATTGGGGAATAACGGTTCAGAACCCGGAAAGCAAGAGCAGTAAGAAGGGCTATTGGGACCGTAAATACGGCCGGGTTCAGCTGACTTCGGGGATAACCTATAAGAAGGATAAATGGGTATCGAATCTCAAGGCTTCTTATCTGTGCAAACGCGTACAGGCGCCGTCTAGCGACCATTCCTTTGATACGAAACCGTATTTGCTCACGACCTGGAATACGACTTATGCACCGGATAAAGCCAATGAACTCAGCCTGATGATTCGCAATGTGCTCAACCGTCAGGATATTATCTCCCATTCGTCGTCGGCTTATTATGATGCACCGACCAGTTATCTATTCAATTACACCTATAAGTTCTGAGTTAAGTTGGGAAAGCCCGGCAGGAGGATTTTTCTGCCGGGCTTTCGTGTTTGTGCTATGGACTTATTGGACGGTCATTTGTATAATATATAGATGCGATATATGGAAAAATAAAGACATTAGCAATACAGATGGGAGGAACATCTCATGGTACATATAGTTGGTGCAGGACCTGGGGATCCCGAGCTCATCACCGTTAAGGGGCGGCGGTATCTCTCCGAGGCGGATGTGGTTATTTATGCTGGCTCCTTGGTTAATCCGGCCCTGCTGGATTTTTGCAAGGAAGGGGCAGAAATCCATAACTCGGCGTCCATGACTCTGGACGATGTCGTTGGTGTGATTGAAAAAGCCGAGCGGGAAGGAAAGATGACGATTCGCCTTCATACTGGTGATCCCTCGGTTTATGGGGCAATCCAGGAACAGATGGATGCCTTTGATAAAAAAAATATCGGCTACGATATCGTTCCGGGAGTAAGCAGCTGCTTTGCTGCTGCGGCAGCTCTCAAGCAGGAATACACCCTGCCGGGGATTTCCCAGACCGTTATCATCACCCGCAATGAGGGACGTACGCCGGTACCGGAGGCAGAAAAACTCCGGAGTCTGGCGGCACATCAGTCCACAATGTGCATTTACCTGTCCATTACCATGCTGGATAAGGTGGTGGCGGAACTCATAGCGGGCGGCTATACACCGGATACACCGATTGCCATTGTACAGCGGGCATCCTGGCCGGAGCAGAAGATTGTCCGGGGAACTTTAGCTACGATTGTGGAGGACATTCGGGACAAAAACATTGATCGCACGGCTATGATTGTGGTCAGCCGCTGCCTTGGTGCCGATTATGAGCTTTCGCGGCTTTATGCGCCGGAGTTTTCCCATATGTTTCGAGAGGCCAGCAAATGAGAACCGCTTGTTTTGTTTTAACGAAAAAGGCTTATGAATTAGCCAAAACTTTTCAATTAAGTCTCGACAGCACGATGACCATTTATGTGTCGGAGAAGGCCATGACCAAGGAACAGGAATCCCTGGAAGGGACGCGCAGTTTTGCCAAGCTTTCCCAGGTGGTAGCCGAAGCCTTCCATACTTATGACGGCTTGGTGTTCATCATGGCCACGGGAATTGTCGTGCGGACCATTGCGCCGCTATTGGAGAGTAAGTTGAAGGACCCCGCGGTGGTGGTGTTTGATGAGCGGGGCCAGCATGGTATCAGCCTGTTGTCGGGGCATATTGGCGGCGCCAATGTCTTGACGCAACAGCTTTGCCAGGCAGTGGGGGCATCGCCGGTCATCACGACGGCAACGGATGTCAATAAATGTCTGGCACCAGACGCTTTGGCGGCGCGGCTGAGCTTGCGCCCCTGGCCCAAGGTTCGCATTGGTACCCTCAATTCGGCGGTGCTAGAAGGGAAAAACGTCAATTGGCGCATTGATAAAACGCTGCCCCACAGCGTTTTCTATAAACGGATGTTGGAGCAGGCAGGACAGCAGGTCGAACTGTGCATTACCAGTCAGCTGATGAACATCCAGCCGGAGGCGCAGCAGGAACTGTATGCGGTTGTTGTTTCGGAACCCAATCTTCCGGAGCTTTCGAACTTGCCGCCCAATGTGCTTTGCCTGTCGCCACGCCGCCTGATTGCTGGGGTGGGCTGTCGCCGGGGCACGCCAGCAGCAGTGGTCATGTCCGCGATTGATACGGCTTGTCGTATGATTGGCCGGGACAGGTCCTTTGTGGATATCCTTGCCAGTTCGTCGGTCAAGAGCCATGAGGCAGGAATCCTTTTTACGGCGGACAGTTTGGCGCGGCCAGTGCGGTTCTATGAAAAAGCGGAACTGGAACAGACCATTGCCAAATATCAGTTGGAGGAGTCTCCTTTTGTTAAAGAAACCCTTGGCGTCGGCAATGTCTGCGAAGCTGCGGCTTATTGCTGCGTGGGGGAACGTGGCGGACGAATGGCCCTTCGCAAAACCAAATTTGAGAAAGTGACGGTAGCTTTATTATGGGAAAAATAACAGTAATCGGTATCGGTCCGGGAAGTCTTGAGGATATGACCCCGCGGGCTAGAAAAGCGATTGAAGCGGCAGAAGTAGTCGCAGGCTATAATACCTATATCAAGCTGGTGGAATCGCTGCTGATGGGCAAGAAGGTCATCGGAACGGCGATGATGCAGGAAATTGATCGGTGCAGCATGGCGGTGGATGAAGCGGCAGCAGGCCGGGATACGGTGGTGGTGTCCAGCGGTGATGCCGGCGTCTACGGTATGGCCGGTCTGGTATTGGAACTCATTCTCCAGCGGGAAAAGGCACAGCGTCCAGAATTTGGCGGCGTTATTGCTGGCGTTTCGGCAGTCAATGCAGCCGCCTCGGTTCTCGGGGCGCCACTGATGCACGATTTTGCGGTTATCAGTCTTTCGAATCTGCTGACCCCTTGGGAACTCATTCGCAAACGCGTTGAGATGGCGGCTCAGGGCGACTTTGTCACCGCCCTTTACAATCCTAAGAGCAAAAAGCGCGTGAAAAACATTGAAGAGGTTCGGGAAATCATGTTGAAATTCCGCGATCCGAAAACCCCAGTGGGAATTGTCACGGCCGCCAGCCGTGATAAGGAGACGAAGGTCATTTCGACTTTGGAAGACTTCACTCAAGAGGACATCAATATGTTTTCCTTGGTGGTCATCGGCAATAGCCAGACTTATGTAAAGGATGGCTGGATGATTACCCCGCGTGGTTATCAGAATAAGGAGAACGGTTTATGATTTTTGTCGCTGCCGGCACCCAGGATGGCCGCGAATTGGCAAAATATCTGTTGGATAACGGTTATGATGTTGCGGCATCGGTGGTGAGTCACTACGGGGAACAGTTGTTGGCTGATTGTCGTGGCCGTAACTTCATCATCAACGATAAGCCGCTGGACCAGCAGGAATTGGAGGAATATCTGCAGGTTCATGCTATTCGCTTGTTTGTGGATGCGAGCCATCCCTATGCGGTGAATATGTCAAAAAATGGCTTGGAGGCCTGCAAGAATTTGCAGATTCCCTATATCCGTTATGAGCGGGATTTGACATCTAGCAGCTATGACCGGTTATCGGTGGTGCATGACTACGAAGCGGCGGCAGAATTAGCCGCAAAATTGGGCAAGAATATTTTTCTGACCACCGGCAGCCGCAATCTGGAAAAATTTACGACGTCAAGGCACCTGCGCGACTGCCATATTATTGCCAGGGTACTGCCTACGGCGGAGGTCATGCGTTTGTGCGAAGGATTAGGGCTTACGCCAGGACAGATTATCGGCATGCAGGGCCCTTTTTCCAAGGAGCTTAACAAGGAATTATACCGGCGGTATAACGCCGATGTTATCGTTACCAAAAACAGCGGCACCATTGGCGGAACCGATACAAAGTTTGCGGCGGCGGCCGAACTGGATTTGCCGGTTATTGTCATTGATCGGCCGGTAATGGATTATGGAAATGTTGGCAGGACTTATGAGGAAATCCTGAAGTTTGCAGAGGAGCGATACGGATATGGAGTTTATCAAACAACCGATGGAAATTGAAACGCGCAGTATGGAAATCATCGCCCCTTATCTTGATCGACTGAACCTCGATGAGAAGGCCGTGAAAGTCTACAGCCGTATTATCCACGCGGCTGGGGATGTGGAATACGCGCCTATTATTCGCATCGGTGAGGGAGCTATTGAAAAAGCCATGGCGGCACTTCGCAGTGGTTCCGATATCTATACCGATGTGGAGATGGTCCGCACGGGCATTAACAAGCGTAAGCTGGCTTCCTTTGGCGGCGAAGTTCACTGTCTGATTGCCGATGCTGAGGTGGCGGAACAGGCCAAGGCTGAGGGAATAACCCGTTCGATGGCTGCCATGCGCCGGTTCGGCAAAAAGCTTGATGGCAGTATTGTGGCCATT
>NZ_JAILKR010000002.1 GCF_024693525.1 Selenomonas sp.
TAACTAAGTCCGTAAAACTTTCCGAACGGCCCATTTAAGCGGAAACAGAAAAAGCACTACTCCGTGAACCCCGCGCTTCGTAGTATCGGAATTCCATACGGACGCATACACCTCATCCGAGCGCTTCGCGCCCACCTTCCCTTCGGTAAGGGGAAGGCTAGAACTGACCGGCAAACTGCAATTTCCTTTTACCCCCTCCACGGAGCCGCCAAGTCCCCCGCCTGCATCCCCAGCAAATATTCCATCAGCCGTGACGCCATTTCCTCGCGCACTATCATCTGAGCCTCATCAATATCCCGCGCCTCCTCCGGCCATATCCCATCGGTAAGCCGCCAGAAAAAATCCATGCTTTCTTTCATATATTTTACTTGCATGCTTCCCTCGCAATTTCCTTGAGCAATTATCGCACGAAGCACTGGATTGAACCCCTGCTCCAGAACGCGCTGCCAAATCTGTAAGACCAAATCCTTCTTATGCTCATCCCAAAGTTCATCTATCAGCTTCTCAACATCGTATTCGCGTCCCATAAGTCCAAGGAACAGCCGTAGTTTCTCTACCGCTGCCAGCCCTTCGGCCTTACGCTCATAATCAGCGACAAACTTATGCGTCCATTCCTCAAAAATGGCCTGTAAAACATCATCCTTAGTCGGAAAATAATAGAAAAAGGTCCCCTTTGCTACACCAGCAGCCTCACAGATATCCTGCACCATCGTCTGCTCATAGCCTTTTGCCAAGAACAGCTCCTTGGCAACAGTAATGAATTCCTGCCGGCGCTCTACCGGATCCTTGCGTACTCTCGTCATAAAAAACCTCCTTATTGACTCAAGTCAGTAAAGAGACTATACTACGCCATAGAAAGAATGTCAACTGGGCCAGAGCAATATCATCAATAAAATACTGCCCATATCTTCAAATCTTTCGTTTGACGCAGGCACGGGCTTCAATACCCTGTTCCGAGTTCCTAACCTACTCCTTTTTACTTTTTCGTTAATGTGATTTGCCATCATTTAATATTTTAGTTGATAAATCTTCTCAAATATACTAAAATAGCAAATGTTGATAGCATTTCTCATTTACCTATTTGTATAACAGGAGGTATCCATCATGAAGGAATATTTGCAGATTATGCAGGTCATTGGCCGGGAGATCATCGATTCCCGCGGCAATCCGACCGTTGAAGCCGAAGTCATCCTTGCCGACGGCACCATGGGGCGTGCCGCTGCACCAAGCGGCGCTTCCACGGGTGAGTTTGAAGCCCTGGAATTGCGCGATGGTGACAAGTCAAAATTCGGCGGCAAAGGCGTCAGCAAAGCGGTCGCCAACATCAACGAGATAATCGCTCCGGCACTCGCCGGTGCTGATGCTTCAGACGGCTACGCTCTCGATGCCATCATGTTTGGGCTCGACGGCACCGACGACAAATCCAAGCTCGGCGCCAATGCCATCCTGGCGGTTTCACTTGCAGCTGCCAAGGCAGCAGCCAAGGCCGAGGACATTCCCCTTTACCGCTACTTCGGCGGCATCAATGGCAACCAGCTTCCCGTTCCGATGATGAACATCTTGAACGGCGGCGCCCATGCATCCAACTCCGTTGACACGCAGGAGTTCATGATCATGCCAGCCGGTGCCCCGAGCTTCCGCGAAGCCCTGCGCTGGTCGACAGAAGTATTCCATGCCCTACAGGCCCTGCTCAAAAAAGAGGGCGAGACGACGGCCGTTGGCGATGAAGGCGGCTTTGCCCCGAACCTCAAATCCGACGAGGACGCCATCGAGCACATCCTGCAGGCCATCAAGAATGCAGGCTATGAGCCGGGCCGTGACTTCGTGCTTGCCATGGATGCCGCCGCCTCTGAGTGGAAGAGCGAGAAAGGCAAGGGCTTCTACAAGCAGCCAAAATCCGGCCGTGAGTACACCTCCGATGAGCTTATCGCCCATTGGGAATCCCTCGTGGACAAATACCCCATCTACTCCATCGAGGACGGCCTTGATGAAGAAGACTGGGAAGGCTGGCAGAAGATGACCGAAAAACTCGGCCACAAGGTCCAGCTTGTCGGTGACGACCTCTTCGTCACGAATACCAAGCGCCTCAAGAAGGGCATCGAGCTCGGCTGCGGCAACTCCATCCTCATCAAGCTCAACCAGATTGGTTCGCTCTCCGAGACCCTTGAGGCCATCAAGATGGCCCATAAAGCCGGCTACACGGCAATCGTCTCCCACCGTTCCGGCGAGACCGAAGACACAACGATTGCCGATCTGGCAGTAGCACTCAACACCGCCCAGATCAAGACCGGCGCTCCATCCCGTTCTGAACGCGTAGCCAAGTACAATCAGCTGCTGCGCATCGAAGAACAGCTCGGCAACAGCGCTGTCTATCCGGGCAAAGAAGCCTTCGGCTTTAACCGCTGACTTCCCCATCACATACTGATCCCCAACACCATTCTTACATTAAAGATCAACCACAAAATACCGCTGACGCAACCATAAACGTCAGCGGTATTTTACATAACGAAATTGCAGTTTGTCGGTGAGTGCGTGCTTAAAATAAACTCGGAAGAGCTCAGCTTGGGCGGGGGCGGGTGCACTTTTTCTCCGCTCCCGCTAAATGGCCCGCGCGGATGCTTTCATACGTATCTAGCAACATGTGCCGGGCAGGCCGGCGGCACGCCAATACATCGTATCGTTCTAGAAAGTATCAGCTGCGGGCCATCCCTCACTGCGTTCGGGCAGTCGCTCCCGCTGCGAAGAAAGTGTACCCGCCTCCGCCCTCTGCTAGGTTTGGATATGCCTGCTCTGCTGCGGCTATAGGGAACGAATTACATCGATGTGCTTGTAACGGGAGAAACGGTTCGTGCAAACTTGCGCAAACAGATGAAAGGGGCGAACGGGGTAGTGCTTCTTTCTGTCTGGAGCTACTGTCCTGCGCAGCAGGACTGGGCCGTAAGCATATAAGCTAGATATAGAGATGTACGTCGCGACCTGGTAACGGGAGCAGGTAACTAAGTCCGTAA
>NZ_JAILKR010000035.1 GCF_024693525.1 Selenomonas sp.
GCCCCATCGACGGCCATCTGCTTGATCTCCTCCTTCGACTTGCGGAAGACCTGCTGGCGCTGAGCGACCGACGTCGAGTTGTAGACATGGACAATGGCATTCTTGACGCCCTTGAGCGCCTCGAAGGTCTTGCGGATGATATGCTCACGGGCCTGCGTGAGTACCTGGATCGTCACATCATCGGGAATCAGGTCATCCTCGACCAAGCGGCGCAAGAACTCATACTCAGTCTCCGACGCCGCCGGGAAACCGACCTCGATCTCCTTGAATCCGACTTTGATGAGCATCTTATAGAATTCCAGCTTTTCTTCGAGGTTCATCGGTGTGATGAGCGCCTGATTGCCATCGCGCATATCCACACTGCACCAGATAGGCGCATGGTCTGGCGCGTCTTTCTTCGCCCATTCGAGGTCGATCTCTGGCGGCATGAAATAACCCTTGCTGTACTTCTGATAATTCATCATCTGCGAATCCCTCCTAAAAATAAAAGCCTTTCATCTCCAAGAGACGAAAGGCTAGCTTACGTGTTACCACTCCAATTCGTGCCTGCCGGCACCTCATACAGACTCCATCAAGTCCTCCTGCGCTAACGGTCAGGCTCCGTCCCGGTTTACTTGCCCTCAGGCGTTCAGCGGGCTGCTTCAAGGTGAGTTCCGCATCCTGCCACTATTGTCTTGCACCAACCGACAACTCGCTGGAAGTTTTCCGATACGTACTATTCCTCTGCTATGCATTTCCCTGTGTTGCATACTACATTATCACATGAAAAAACATTTTGCAAGCTTTTATCTGTAAAACTGTAAACTATTTTTATTTTTTGCGCGGATTTTCTTCCGGCTCTCTCGGTGACTTCTTCGCCGCCAAACGGGCTTTTTCCTTCTCGCGCTGGATTCTTTTCCGCTCTTTATGCGCCTCATAGCGCTCGCGGCCCTCTTCAAAGGCCCGCTTGGCCTCCTCCGTATCGAGGATGAGCGGCGGTACCGGTTTAGGACGCGAATTGCGGTCTAACGCCACCATCGTGAAATAAGCCGTAAGCGCACGCTGCGGCTTGCCCTCCTGGTCGAGATCCTCGACATCGACATTTACCGCTACTTCCATGGAACTATGCCCCACAAACACAATCTCAGCCGTGCAAGTCACAAGATCGCCAATCAGAATGGGCAGATGGAACTCCAGCTCATCGACACGGGCCGTGACCACATTGGAACGGGCATACCGGCGCGCAGCAGCATAGGCGGTCGAGTCCATCATCTTCATGATTTCGCCGCCATGAACATTGCCATTGGGATTTGTCTGGCTCGGCATCATGACCTGACTGATTACGATTCTATTCTGCGCCATATCAATAACCTCCTGCGGATAACGTATCATACCGTCTCACTATAATTCTAACATTATTTACAGCATAAATACAATTGTTTTCCTGTAAAATCAACAAGCATTAGGATAACGGATTTCCCCAAGATTTACCGTAACATGTGTCACAGAAATCGTGCCAAAACAAAAAGTCTCCTCCATTAATTGAAGAAGACTTTTCTGCATGATCATTCATTGATGCTTTGGCGGATGGCCTGACAGGTTTCCTCATAACACATGCCAACCTCTTTCGCCAGCCGTCCAATCTCTTCGCTGCTCTGCCCAGTCCGTATCGCCTGGACGGCTGCGTCAGCCGCTTCAAATAACCGCATAAGGCTCAAGTTGCCCGACGTTCCCTTGAGTGTATGGACGCTCCTCTCAGCCAGCGCGAGATCCCCTGCTGCCAGTTTCTGGACAAAATCCGCATATGAGCCATCGACAAGGAATTTAAGCAGGAATTTATGATAAAGCGCCACATTGCCCATAAAACGCTCTAAGCCTTTATCGTAATCCACCCCTGCCTGTTCCAGTGTTGCCTTTATCTGCATCTGTTCCATGAGATTCGCCTCCCAGCCCTTTGCACTATTTCATGAATTGATCGATTGCCTTATTGAGCTGCGCAATCGCCTCTTTGTCATTCTCCTTGACCGCATCGACAACGCAATGCTCCAGATGGTCCTTGAGGATAATCTTGCTAACTCCATTTATCGCGCTGCGTACCGCTGAAAGCTGCACGAGCACCTCGCTGCAATCACGCCCCTCCTCCACCATGCGCTTGATGGCTTCAAGATGGCCGATAAGCCGTGACATACGGTTGAGGACAGCCTTTGTCTGCGTATGGCTGTGCTGATGCCCATGACTGCCAGGCATATGCGTGTGCTGGATTGTCGTACCATCCGCTAAAACATGCGTATGGACATGTCCCTGTTCCTGTGCGCTGGCAATGTCGTCTATTTTGTCTTCTGCCACGAATGAGCCTCCTTAGGTACTAGCTTTTCTCTATATCTGTTCTTGATTACCGCATGCTTTTCCTGCCAGCAGTAAAAAGTTTTCAAGAAGAAGGCCTTCCCTGCCGGGAAGGCCCAAAACAGCAAGCAATACTTACTTCACAGCAAGCGTCAGCATTTCGCCATTGATATTCCATTCTTTGGCCTGACCAGCGAGACTATCATAGACCACTGTATCAGCCAGCGTGATTTCCTTGAGATATGCTTCGTTCTTCTTGACGATGCTTGCAAGTTTTTCATTGCCACTGAGGCTGACCGTGATATGGTCGGTGACCTCAAAGCCGTTTTCCTTGCGCATGGTCTGGACCTTGCTGATGATCTCACGGACGAACCCTTCCTCAAGCAGCTCTTCGGTAAGCGTCGTATCGAGCGCAATCGTCACCCCATTGTAACGCTGGCAGTTGAAGCCTTCTTTCTGTGCCATCGAGACTTCGACATCCTCCGGCGTCAGCGTGACCTCGCCGCTAGCCAGCGACAGTTTGAGCGTCCCCGTGCTGTCAAGCTCGGCCTTAGCCTTGGAACCATTGAGTTTGCCAAGGGCTGCCTTGATTTCGCCGATCTGCTTGCCGACTTTCGGCCCCAGCACACGGAACTGCGGCTTGAAGCTGTAGGTGAGATATTCTTCCATATCGTCTTTGAAGGTCACAGCCTTGACATTGAGCTCATCTTCGACAATTTTCTGGAAGAACTCCGGCAGCTCACGGCCAGCATGGACAAACATATTGGCAACCGGCTGGCGGTTCTTGATGTTCGTCTCATTGCGCGATGCGCGGCCGAGCACGACGATTTCGAGTACAAGCTCCATGTTGGCCTCGAGTTCTTCATCGATCCAGGCCTCGTTGACTGCCGGGAAATCAGCCAGATGTACGGACTCCGGTGCCTCTTTATCGATGCTGCAAACGAGGTTGCGATAGATGGACTCCGTGATGAACGGAACCATCGGTGCCGCCGTCTTGGCCGTCGTGACCAGCGCCGTCCAGAGCGTCATATAGGCATTGATCTTATCCTGCTCCATGCCCTTCGCCCAGAAACGGCTGCGGCTGCCACGCACATACCAGTTGGAAAGCTCGTCGACGAAAGCCTGCAGAGCTTTCGCAGCCTCGGTTACGCGATAGTTCGAAAGGTCATTATCGACTTCTTTGACCATCGTATTGAGACGCGACAGTACCCATTTATCCATGACGCCGAGCTTATCATAGTCCAGCGTGTATTTCGTTGCATCGAACTGGTCGATATTCGCATAGAGCACGAAGAACGCATAGGTATTCCAAAGCGTACCCATGAATTTGCGCTGGCCTTCCTGCACCGCATCGTCATGGAAGCGGTTCGGCAGCCACGGGGCACTGTTCTCATAGAAATACCAGCGGATGGCATCGGCACCATGCTGGCGCAGTGCATCCATCGGATCGACGGCATTGCCCTTCGACTTGCTCATCTTGCGGCCATCCTTATCCTGGACATGACCGAGAACGATGACATTCTTGTACGGCGCCTTGTGAAACAGCAGCGTCGAGATGGCCATGAGCGAGTAGAACCAGCCACGCGTCTGATCGACAGCCTCGGAAATGAAATCCGCGGGGAAACGCTTCTCGAAGATGTCCTTGTTTTCGAACGGATAATGCCACTGCGCAAACGGCATCGAACCAGAATCGAACCAGCAATCGATGACCTCGGATACGCGATGCATCTCCTTGCCGCACTGCGGGCATTTGATGGTTACCTTATCGATGAACGGACGATGCAGCTCGATTTCCTCGGGGCAGTTATCCGACATGGACTTGAGCTCCTCGATGGAGCCAATAGCATGCTGATGCCCGCACTCACACTCCCAGACCGGCAGCGGCGTGCCCCAGTAGCGGTTACGCGAAAGGCCCCAATCCTGCACATGCTCGAGCCAGTCACCAAAGCGGCCCTTGCCGATGGATTTCGGAATCCAGTTGACCGTGTTGTTATTGGCTACGAGTTCCTCCTTGACATCGGTCATCTTGATGAACCAGGTCGAACGCGCATAGTAGAGCAGCGGCGTATCGCAGCGCCAGCAGTGCGGATAGCTGTGCGTGAATTCCGGTGCCTTGAAGAGCAGGCCTTTATTCTTAAGATCTTCCAGAATCATCGGGTCAGCCTTCTTGACGAATACACCGGCCCAGTCTGTCTCCTCGGTGAGTTCGCCCTTGCCATTGACGAGATTGACAAACGCGATGTTGTACTTCTGGCAGACGCGGTTATCGTCTTCACCGAAAGCCGGGGCTAAATGGACGATACCCGTACCATCTTCAGTCGTGACATAACCATCGCAAGTTACAATATGCGCCTTCTTTCCCGGCTGTTTGGCAATGGCCTCACTAGCAAACGGATAGAGCGGCTCATAAGCACGTCCCTCGAGTGCCTGTCCTTTGAACTTCTCGAGGACCTCACGCTCGCCCTCAACGCCTTCGAATACTTTTTCCACCAAAGCTTCGGCAAGGATGTAATCTTTGCCATTGTCCCGGAGTTTTACATAATCGACATCCGGATTGACGCAAAGAGCAAGGTTCGACGGCAGCGTCCACGGCGTCGTTGTCCAAGCCAGGAAGTACGTGTTCTCCTCATCCTTGACCTTGAACGTGACCATCGCCGAACGCTCGGTAACATCCTTATAGCCCTGCGCAACCTCATGGCTCGAAAGCGGCGTGCCGCAGCGCGGGCAATACGGAACAACCTTGTACCCTTTATACAGGAGGCCCTTGTTCCAGATTTCCTTGAGTGCCCACCACTCGGACTCAATGAAGTTGTTCTCGTAGGTGATATACGGATTGTCCATATCCGCCCAGAAGCCGACGACATCGGAGAATTCTTCCCACATGCCCTTGTACTTCCACACCGATTCACGGCACTTCTTGATAAAAGGCTCGATGCCGTACTCCTCGATCTGCTCTTTGCCGTTGATGCCAACAGCCTTTTCGACCTCGAGCTCAACCGGCAGGCCATGGGTATCCCAGCCCGCTTTGCGCAGAACTTTCTTGCCCTTCATGGACTGGAAACGTGGCAGCATATCCTTGATGACGCGCGTGAGCACATGGCCGATATGCGGCTTGCCGTTAGCCGTCGGCGGACCATCATAGAACGTGAACGTATCGCAGCCCTCACGCTGGTCGATAGCTTTCTGGGCGATGTTGTTGTCTTTCCAGAACTTCAGGACTTCCTGCTCGCGTTCCACGAAGTTCAGGTTGGTGTCTACCTTACTGTACAAAGCGGATTCCTCCTCCTAATAGAAAAAGCCTGCATCCCAAAACAGGATGCAGGCTATATTACCTACACTAAAACCACCTATTTTTCACGTACCATCATACGCTATTCCGTAACGGGGAATACCGGCCCGGCTTACTTGCATCCTTTCAGCCTGCTGCTCCGAAGTGATTTTCTGTCCCCGCTACTCGCTACCGGCTCACACCTGCCCCGGTTCGCTTGAACTTTCGCTGAAGACATACTCTCTTCATCCACGCATTTACATGTTAACAGCATTTATTGTACCATACGGAAAGACAGAATTCAATTCTTTTTTCAAAAACCTTTCCTTCAAATTTAAGTGCACCTAAGCTATAATTAACAGTGTTTCGACATCAAATATCCAGCTGCCTGGCAGCTGCTATCCTTGGGAGGCTATTATGCATCAATATCTTTTCTTTATTGGCGATTTTCCGGTCCGCGCCTACGGACTTGTCTTGTCGCTCTCCATCATCCTGGCAACTGGCGTCGGCTACTTCCTGGCCAAACAGGAACGTTGCGGCTATGAAAAACACATCGTCGACATGGGCATATATTGCGGCATTGCCGGCTTGCTTGGCGCCCGTCTCTGGGATGTTTTCTTCTTTGACTGGAATTACTATAGCCAGCATCTGACCGAACTATTCAACGTTTGGCAAGGCGGTATGGCTATCCAGGGCGGCGTAATCCTCGGTGTGATTACCGGTATCCTCTACTGTCGTCATCATAAGCTCGATTCCCTTCGTCTCATGGACATATTAGCCCCAGCCATCATCCTCGGACAGTCTCTTGGCCGCTGTGCCAATCTGCTCAATGGGGATGCTTTTGGCGCACCGACTGGCAATTCCTTTGGCATCATCTATCCTGCCACGACACTGGCAGCTCATACCTACGGCACACAACCACTCTGGCCGGCTGAAATCTGGGAAGGACAACTCGACGTTGTCATCTTCGCCCTGCTGCTCATGTATCGTTGTACCAAACATGCGAAGGGCCAATGCTTTGCCCTCTATGTCATGCTCTACAGTGCAGCCCGCTTCGGTCTTGAGTTTCTCCGCGGGGATTATGCCGAAAAAACATGGGCCTTTATGACCAGTGCACAAACTACCAGCTTCTTTACCTTCACGCTTGCCTGTCTATGTTTTGTTGTTCTAGCCTGGAAAGCACGCAAACAAACCATTTAGTATCAGATACAAGCATAAAACAAAAGGAGATCCCACTTACAAAACCAGAGCAGGATTTTCTCCATTTGGATAGAATATGAACATTAGTTATTCATTACAGCGCAATGTTCGAGGGAGGAAGCGCCGTGGTTTTTTCTTCTAATATATTTTTGTTTGTGTTTCTACCAATGGTACTCCTGCTTTACTACAATCCATTTAGCAAAAGCCGGAAATTCCGCAACGTATTATTGCTCATCGCCAGCCTTTTTTTTTACGGTTGGGGTGAGCCTTTCTTTATCTGGTTGATGATTCTTTCCATCATCACCGGCTGGCAGATTGGCCTCCGGATAACAGCTGCAACTACACCGCAAAAACGCAAGCTATGGCTTTCTCTCGGAGCAGCCTTTCATTTGGGTATGCTGTTCGTCTTTAAGTATCTTACTTTTACGGCCAATCAGCTTGGGCTTTTACTGCAAAAAGATTTTTCTGCACTCCAGCTGGCCCTGCCCATCGGGATTTCTTTCTTTACCTTCCAGCTGCTTTCCTACCTTCTCGATATCTATTATGGAAAAGCGCCAGCCCAGCGAAACGTACTGCATGTCGGCCTCTACATTGCTTTGTTTCCTCAGCTCATTGCCGGCCCCATTGTGCGTTATGCTGATATCGAGCGGGAAATCCTTCACCGTCAAGAAACCCGGCAGGATTTCACCGCTGGCATGATACGCTTCAGTTACGGCTTGGCCAAAAAAGTACTATTGGCCAATTACCTGGCGGTCATTGCTATGAACAGTCAATTTCTAGCCGGCCAAGAGCCCCTTTCTGTTGCAGCAGCTTGGCTGGGGGCTATCGCTTATACGCTTCAGATTTATTTTGACTTCTCCGGCTACTCGGACATGGCCATTGGATTGGGGCAAATGTTTGGATTCCATTTCCGGGAAAATTTCAACTACCCCTATATTTCCCGCAGTGTAACGGAATTTTGGCGTCGCTGGCATATCTCACTATCCTCTTGGTTCCGGGATTATGTCTATATTCCTCTCGGAGGCAACAGGTGTAGCCGTAGCCGTATGGCCTTAAACCTCTTGATCGTTTGGTCACTGACAGGCTTCTGGCATGGCGCCAACTGGACATTTTTGCTTTGGGGACTGATTTATTTTCTATTGCTGATCCTGGAAAAGTTTACCAACTTTATTGACCATCTTGGTATTTTCAGTCACCTTTACACCTTGCTGGCTGTCATTACAGCCTGGGTAGTGTTCCAGTTTCCTGATCTCGAACAAAGTCTATCTTATCTTAGCATGATGTGGGGACAAGCTGGTAATCCGCTCTTTGATGAACTGGCAGCGCATTTCCTCACCAGCGGCTGGCTGATTTGGCTTATGGGGTTGGCTTTTTCTCTCCCCCTCTATCCATGGATTGCTGCGCACTGGCGTTGTTGGCACTCAGTTGCTGAGCCTTGTCTGGCAGCGATTTTGTTCGTACTTTCCCTTATTGCTACTGTAGCAGGGAATTATAATCCCTTTATCTATTTTAACTTTTGAGGTACAGCTATGAGCATTCGTGACTATATAATGCGGTTTTGCGCCGGACTTTTGGTGCTGGCTTTTTTCCTGATATTTATCCGCTGGTTTACCGTGGTGATTCTGATTGACAACTGTAAATGGGACAATACGCTGACCCGGTTGGTACTTTGGGATAATTGGCGTCTTCCCGAGCGTATCCATCCTCGGGAAAAAGATATTGACTGGGCTAGTCTCTATCCTTTTCCCGAACCGCAGCCGGAACGTTCCTTATTGGCAGAAGTGCGTCAACAAGAAAACAAACTGCGTGAAGAACAGGAGCGTATCGCCAACTGGAGCGAAACGTATTTCCCCGGTTACACGAACATCGTGGAGACTGGCCGGCGCTATGACCAGTTCATTGGCTGGAATATCCGCCCCTTAACCATCGGTAGTGTCCAGGTATTGTCAGATGGCTGGCTCTTTTTCCCCACCCTGCCCTTCGACCTTCAGGAATACATAGACGAAACGGCTTCCCTGGCTGAATTTTGCCAGCAGCAAGGCACAAAATTCCTATTCGTCCCTAATCCGCCCGCCCTCGATCCAACCACAGATAGCGCATTCACCGGCCGGCTGGATTTCGGTCTACAAAAAAAAGATGCCATGCTGCAGGGATTGCAGGCGTGCGGGATCGCCACCCTCGACCTGTATCCGTACATGCACAGAGATTTTCCTGACACACCCTACCATCAGTTATTCTTCCGGTCAGACCATCATTGGCTGCCCACCACCGGGTTCTGGGCAGCTACACATATTGCCCAATGGCTGGAAGATGCAGGTGATATCTCTTTGCCCAAAGATTGCCTGCGTTTGACAAACTACCGGCAAGAACACTATCCAGCTTATTTCCTGGGCAGTCAAGGCAAACGAATGACCACTGTTCTGACTCAACCTGACAATTTTATGCTTCTTTATCCCGAGTTCCCCACCTGCCTGCATTATGAAATTCCCGGACTGGGCATTGATACTTATGGAGATTTTTCTATTACCTACGACATGCACGAGCTGGAGCGAAAAGATTTTTACGGTTCCAATCCCTATGCAGCTTACAACCATGCAGATTGCTCCCTGATTCGTATAGAAAACTTTGCCCCTGAAGCTGCCAATATAAAACTTCTTGTAATCAAGGACTCCTTTGCCAACAGTGTAGCTCCCTTTCTAGCTCTCTGCGTAAAGCAGATGGATATTATCGATCCCCGCTGGTTCAAAGGCAGCATCCACAGTTATATCCATAAAACTCAGCCTGACTTCGTATTGGTTCTTCACACCATCGATTTGGATTATCCACTGGAGCGCGATTCCCATCAGGACAACTATGATTTTCGTTGAAGCAGATATACAAGCGCCCTCTTGACGCCTTCCCCCGCCATCTACTATAATATAGGATATGTGTTTTATCGTCATCCTAGCATATAAAAAGGAGCATAAAAAATAGTGAAAATATTAGCCCGTCATTTAACGGCCGATTTATTCAACTGCAAAAACAATAAACTCACTGACATAGAACTTATCCAGGAGAATATGAAAGCTGCACTTGAACGCATCGGACACCAGCTTGTCAAGTTGGATGTCCAGCAGCTTGCCGATGATCATTATGTCATCTTTGCCTTACTGGCCGACGGCCATCTTTCCCTTCACATCTATATGGATCTGAAGTACGTTGCCCTCGATGTGTTCCTCTGTCACGAGGATGCTGAGCCGGATATGGTAGCTCAAGAGATCCGCAACTTCTTCAAGCCGGACAAGACCAAGACGACAGTCCTCAAGCGCGGCAACTTCGGCGTCGCTAAGGAAATCAAACCGAAAGTCACGACGAAGGTTGCACCACTGCGCAAGATCCACAATACTGGCGCGAAAGTCATCCGTGCCTTGGCACGTCGCAATCATCAGTAATGAAAAAAAGCTCTCCTGCGGGAGGGCTTTTTTCATAGGCAAAATACTCCGAAACAAAAAAAGCGAGCCGACTGGCTCGCTTTAGCGATGTATACTCAAAACTATACAGAAGAATGTCGAACATTTCAGTTCGTAGCGGTCAACGTCAGCCAATCATCTGCGCCTTGCAGGCTTGATTCTTGGGACGTTTTCGCATACGGCCTGTTATCCAATCATTTTTCGCTTACGCTCGAATTCTTGGACAGGCCAGTAAAGTTAAGCCCTCGACTTATTAGTATTGGTCCGCTCCATGCCTTACGGCACTTCCACTCCCAACCTATCTACCTTGTCTTCTTCAAGG
>NZ_JAILKR010000050.1 GCF_024693525.1 Selenomonas sp.
TTGCCGTCATAGCGGTAGGTGTTTTGCGCGAGGATTTTGTCGGGCGTGGCTACCGTCAAACTTACGATATTCTTGTCCGCATCGTAGGCGATATCCTGCCACATGCCATTGGCATGGGTGATTTTCTGGATGGCACCATCGACATCGCGGGTAAATTTGACAATTGACTGGTCAATTTCGTTGCATATATCAACTAAGTAATTTGACTTGTCAAACTTATAGCTAACCTGTCGGCCGGTGATATCTGTCTGGCTTATCTTGCGGCCCAGCTCATCATAGCGATAAGAAAGAAGTGTTCTGCCACTGGCTTTCTTGGCGAGCAGCAAGCCGTCGCGGTCATAGCTGTAACGGTAATCCA
Organism: Selenomonas sp.; assembly: GCF_024693525.1. The sequence goes on from NZ_JAILKR010000050.1 coordinate 359, forward strand.
TGCCGTTAGCTATCGCGGCAGTCAATTGACCGTTGGGCGCATATTCATAGCTATTGCGCAGATTGCCAGCTTTTCGCTCGATAAGATTGCCGAAAACATTCCACTGGTACGTATTCGTTATACCATTGCGGTCTTGGGATTGGATTAATTTTCCATCGGCAGTATAAAGATACTGCTCCTGCGCTCCATCCGGATAGGTTATGGCTTTCAGCTGGTTGTTGTCATCGTATGCATAGATGCGTTTATTGCCATTGCCATCCACGGCTTCGGTGATGTTGCCTGCAAAGTCGTAGGCGTAGTTTTCTTTGCTGCCGTCCGCTTTGCGGATTTCGGTGATGCGGCCCCAGCTGTCGAGCAGGTATGTCGTCTCGTTGCCATTGCCGTCGATGATGCCCGTGATATTGCCGAGGGCACCGTAGCGATAGGATTGGCTTGCGCCTCCCTTGGTTTCGATATGCGTTTGCCAGCCTGCGGCGGTGTAGGCGTAGCTTGCGCCACTGCCGCCTGCGGTTTCCACCTTGATACGGCGGCCCGCACGGTCGTAGGCTACCGTTTCCAATGGCTTTCCATCGGTTCCGATTACCGCCGTCAATCGCCCTGCGCTGTCGTACTGGTAACGGTAGGACATTTCCTGCAGCAGCTGGCGTTCGGTTATGTTGCCTTCTTTATCGTAGACCAGATTCTGCGTACGGCCTTCGCTGGTGATTTCCTGCGTCCGCTGATTCATCAGGTTGTAGGTGAACTGTTCATCACGGCCACAATCATCCGTGATGCAGATAATATTGCCAGCCTTATCGTATGCAAAGTTGATCGTATTTTTCTGCTTGGAAATATGGTCGATTACCGTTTCAGCGGTCAGCCTGTCCATGGCATCATAATCGCGTTGTATCTTGCTGCCATTGGGGAACTGAATCTCTATGATATTGCTGTTGGCATCATAGGCACAGCGGGTATGTACCCACCATGTGCCTTTGCGCTTTTTGTTGAGTTTTTCAGCTCTGTCGGTCAGGCGGCCTGTTTCATCATATAGGTATTTTATCAGCTGGGTTTCTTCTGCATTGACCTTGCGTTCCTCACTGGTTCGTTTTCCTATGCTGTTGTAGGTGTATTTGACCTCTGCGCCGAGATTATCCGTTACACGGATTAAGCGGTTCTGCTTGTCGTAAGTGTTGCAGATTGTGCGTGTCAAACCTCTGGCACTGGTTTCGCTTTGCAGGGTAAGCCATGTTTTTTCCTCGGTGATGTTGTTGTGAATATCATACGTCCAGCGCCGCAGGCTGTACTGGATGGCACCGTCTTTTTCTGAGACGGCTTTGCGTTCCTCCAGTTTATTGCCTGCTAAGTCATAGCGATAGGTGGTGGCATAGACCATTCCCTCACGGCTGGCTTCGAGCTGGCCTGAATCCTGATGATAGATACAGCGGCCTTTGGCATCATAGCGGGAGACTTCCAACAGTACACCAGTATCGCTTGTCACGGAAGTGCGGCGATTACCGGCATCATAGGTGTAGGTTGTACCTGCGCCGTCATCCGTTGCCTTATCATATTGATTCGGTCTTACTTCCTTGATGAGGTTCCCTTCTGTATCATAGAACATATATTTTATGCCGCCATCGGGATAGTGAATGCGGATTTTATGTCCATCCGCATCGTAATCATAGGCAATACCTTCACCGTTTTCTGCCTCCGGATGAATTTCTTTGGTCAGGCGGCTTTCGCCGTCGTATTCCTTGGCATAAATCACGCCCAGCGGGCTTTCCGTGTGGATGGGATTATCCATGCCATCATAGGCATAACGCCAGTAACGGGACTGCTCCTCGCTGGCATTTTCCTTAGGGCTGCATTCACGGCGCAGATTGCCCATCAGGTCAAATTCTGCCGTATAAGAGTTCCCCAACGCATCGGTATCGCTGACGATATGGTCAAGGCTGTCATAGCCGAAACTGCGCTCACCAAATTCGCTGGCTATTACGCTCAGGCGATAGGCATCGTCATATTCATAACGGAATTCGTCACCGCAGGGCGTACGCATGGCACAGGGAACAGGGGCATCCTCCTTATACCAGTAGCGCGTTTCCTGACCATTTACGGTCTTACGAAGCATACGCCCCTGATAATCGTATTCATAGGCTTCAATCTGCCGTCATTTTTTATAAACGAATAGATTTTACTCCTCTATCATTTTCTCTAAAAGCACCTCGATAGATTCACCTAAATATATCAAATAATCATCAACAGTTTCACCATAATCATAATCTGCGCACCAATAATATATAGCTCCTCTTTCATTTTCTTTCATACTAAATCCATACAATCCATCTCCACCATCATCCCCCATAGGAATGAACCAATCTGGCAAAACATCTCTAGTATTCTTATATACTTTTACTACACTTACATATTCATCGTTTTTTACTATTAAGGGATAAATAATATTCAGCATATATTCACATTCATCTTCAATAAAAATATATCGTTCTGGCTCACCTCCATTATTCGCTAAATAGAATTTTTTTATACTATCAGGAAGTTTTACATTTAATTCTTTTTCAACTTCTCTTAAATCACAACTATCAATTCTTTCCCAAGGATCATTAATCTTATTTATCATAGTCATTTCTTCTTTCTTAACTTATTATATATTTTCGTTTTACTATAATCATCAAACTGAGCACAAGAACCTTTATGTGGCAATGTTCCAATGTGTGCATCCGTATCCACTAATTGCATAGTACATGTCTTATCCGCTGGATTAAAGTCATCAACATGATGCCAAGTATATCCTTTTGGCGGCCTACTACCTTTAATACCAAATTTCTTATTGGCTTCCCTAAAATCACCAGTTCTACTTCCAGTCATCTTTATTTTAGTAGACATTTCAGTACCATCATCTAATTTCTTTATATAATCGGTTCCACTAAAATCAGGCCCTCCATTTTCTGTAGTTTTTATGTCATTAAATCCTTTTTCTTTAGCTCTTTCAGCCGGAGTCCTTACTGGATTTTTATTGTTTTTACAAGCATAACCGCTTGGATCATAATAATCCACTGGGTTATTCGCACAGTAGGCATAAAGATTCAGCCCATCCCCGTGATACTCGTCTTCCTGCGTGAATCGGGCGATTGCTGGGTTGTAGAATCTTGCGCGCAGATAGTATTGCTGGGTTATTGGGTCTAGCTGCTGACCAGTGTATTGGTAGCGGTTCGAGATTTGTTCTTCCGCTTCTATTGTATTACCGAAGGCATCATAGGTGTAGCGATTTTTTACATTACTTTGTTCATCCGTGAGGAAGATGGTACTTCCCTGTTCATCGCTGGCGTAGTGGTACCAGGTTTTCTCGGGGTTGGCTTCCATCGCCCAGAGGTCGCTGGTGCGAATTAGTCGGGTGATGTTTTCCCCTTCCTGTTCCGTTATCACTTCCTTGTTCTCGTTGAAGATAAAC
>NZ_JAILKR010000054.1 GCF_024693525.1 Selenomonas sp.
AAGGCACGCGATGCTGTGGTAATCGGTATTGCAGCGGAAGGTGATGAGGAACTGGAGAAATATGTTGATCATGTTATCAAGGTTCCAGAGACGGATGAATTGCTGATTCCGATTCTTACGGTTGTACCGTTGCAGCTGCTGGCATATTTTGCCGCTATCACGCGTGGCTGCGATGTCGATAAACCGCGTAACCTGGCTAAGTCCGTTACGGTTGAGTAAACAGAAAAGCTGTTACCGGATAGTAGTAGCAGAATCCCGTTCGTATCGTAGATACGGACGGGATTTTTTGGTGAAAAAGATTCTTTTGTATTAAACGGTTTCATGATAAAATAGAAGGCGTTCATTTTAGCATTATTGACACTATAGGAGGGTAAATGAGAAGAATTGGCAAGAGAATTACTGAAACTTGAACATATCAATAAATCTTATGAGGGCAGACAGATTTTGGAAGACCTCAATCTCACCATACATGAGAATGAGTTCTTGACCTTGCTGGGGCCATCTGGCTGTGGTAAAACTACGATTTTGCGCATGCTAGGAGGTTTCGAGACACCGGACAGTGGCCGCATCCTGTTTGATGGCAGAGATATCACCAGCCTGCGTCCGGAAAAGCGTCAGGTCAATACGGTGTTCCAGAAATATTCTCTGTTTTCGCATATGGATGTAGCGGAAAATATTGCTTTTGGCTTGAAACTGAAGGGCAAAAGTCAAAGTTACATTCGGGATAAAATAAAATATGCCTTGAAGCTTGTTAATTTGGACGGCTATGAACACGCTATGGTTACGCAGATGTCCGGCGGACAGCAGCAGCGAATTGCAATTGCTCGTGCCGTCGTTAATGAGCCGAAGGTCCTCTTATTGGATGAACCATTCTCTGCCTTGGATCTCAAGCTCCGTCAGAGTATGCAGCGGGAAATTGTCAAACTCAAGAAAGAGTTGGGCATTACCTTCGTTTTTGTTACGCATGACCAGCAGGAAGCTCTGTCGATGTCGGATACGGTCGTCGTTATGAATCAGGGATGGATTCAGCAGATTGGCACGCCGGAGAGCGTCTACAATGAGCCGGAAAATGCCTTTGTTGCGGATTTCATTGGCGACAGCAATATTATTGATGGCATTATGGTGCGCGATAAGCTCGTGCATTTGCTGGGCAAAGATATTCCTTGTATCAATACGGGATTTGGGGAAAATGTCCCCGTCGATGTACAGATTCGTCCGGAGGATATTCAGATTTGTTCTCCAGACGAAGGGCAGTATCGCGGCGTCATTCGTCAGGTGGTATTCAAAGGTACGGTCTATGATATTACCGTGGAAGCTGGAGGCTTTTCCTGGTTGATTCAGACGATTACGGGTCATGAACAGGGAGCGGAAGTTGGCATTCGCCTGGCTGCATCGAATATACAGATTATGGCAAAACCGGCCTCGGAAGATGAGGAGGCCGTATCGGATGAGTAATTCAAAAGTATTGCAGAAATTCTTTGCCGTTCCCTTTGGCATTTGGTCCGTCCTTTTCATTGTCTTGCCACTGTTTTTTGTGCTTTGGCATGGCCTGACCGATGAAAGTGGTGCGTTTTCGCTGGAAAATATCAAGATGGTGCTTCAATGGGAGTATTTGAAAGCTCTGGGGTTGTCGGTGGAGTTGGCGCTGGTCAGTACGCTTATCTGTCTGATTTTGGCTTATCCGCTTTGCCTTATTCTTCAAGGGCTTCGCAAGGCAAAGGGAATTATGATTTTCTTGCTGTTCCTTTTGCCACTTTGGATGAATTCCCTGCTTACGACAATGGCTTGGCAGACGATTTTGGAGAAAAATGGCATCTTAAACGAAATTCTTCGTTTTTGCGGATTGCCGGATTTAACGCTTATCAATACGCCGGCGGCCATCATCATTGGCATGGTCTATAATTTTTTGCCGTACATGGCGCTGCCACTCTATGTTTCCATTTCGCGTATTGATCACAGCATCATCGAGGCGGCTTGGGATCTAGGTGCTAATCGCTGGCAGACGTTCCGCCATGTTATGGTCCCGCTGTCTATGCCTGGCATCGTTAGTGGCTGCACGATGGTGTTTATTCCGGCGCTCACGACATTTGTTATCAGCGCCTTGCTCGGTGGAAATAAGATACTGCTTATCGGCAATATTATCGAACAGGAATTTACGGCAGCCTATGATTGGCAGCTCGGCAGTGCTTTGTCGATGGTTCTCATGGTGTTCATCATTTTGAATATCCTGCTGGAAGCCTTTACGGAAAATACGGATTCGCGGAAGAAGGTGAAAGCATGAGGGAGAAACTCAAAAAGTTTTATTTGGGCCTGGTCGTGCTGTTCATGTATGCGCCCATTGCGGTCCTGATTGCACAATCCTTTAATGCCAGCCGCTATCGCGGACAGTGGACGGGCTTTACGTTTCAATGGTATACTGCGCTGATTGAGAACGAAGATATCATGAACGCATTTCTCAATACGCTTTCGATTGGTATCTTGTCGGCGGTTATGGCAACTTTGCTGGCGTTGGTGACTGCATTGGGGATGCGCCGCATGGGAAGCCGGGGACGTATCTTTTTCCGAGGGCTTGCCAATATCCCGTTACTCAATGCGGATATCGTTACGGGGATATCGCTGATGCTGTTGTTCCTAGGGCTCGGCCTGCGGTTGGGATACGATACCATTCTCATGGCACATGTGGTCATTAACCTTCCCTATGCAATGCTCTGCATTTTGCCGCAAGTTCTTTTGATGGACCGCGTCTGTTATGAGGCTGCTTTGGACTTGGGAGCAACTCCGGCACAAGCCTTTTTCCGCGTAATCCTGCCGGAATTAAAACCTGGTATTATGGCAGCATTCCTCTTATCCTTTGCTATGTCGGCAGATGATTTTATCGTGACGTACTTCACGAAGGGCGCGGGGATTGAGACGTTGACGACGGAAATCTATGCGGAATTGAAGCTGGGAATCCATCCTGAGATGTATGCCCTTTCTACCTTGTTCTTTGGGGCGGTGGTTGTACTGGTATCCCTGCTGTTGTTCAATTACCGTGTCATCCGTCGCTATCGCAAAGCGGAGAAAAGGGGGGCTGATGAATGAAGAGGTATTATCGCAGCTTGATGGTTCTGCTGTTATTCACAAGCAGTCTCTTTTTTACCGGGTGTGACATGTTTGCCGAAGAGCAGGAAGAGGGAGATAATCTTCTTTATGTTTATAGCTGGGGCGATTATTTATCGCCAAAGGTATTGGAGCAGTTTGAAGAGGAAACCGGTATTCATGTGGTTCTCGATGAATATGATACGAATGAGAGCATGTATCCTAGAATTGCCGAAGGAGCTGAAAATTACGATGTGCTCTGTCCTTCGGATTACATGATTCAAAAACTTATTGAGAACGATTTGTTGCAACCACTCGATTTTGCGAAGCTTCCTCACGCGACTCAATATATTGGGGAAGATTTCTTTCGGCAGTCGGAGGCTTTTGATAAAGGGCATAAGTATAATGTTCCTTATTGCTGGGGAACGGTTGGTATTATGTACAATACTAAGATGGTAAAAGAGTCGATAGACAGCTGGTCGATTCTTTGGGATCCGAAGTATAAGGGGGAGATCCTCATGCAGGACTCCGCTCGGGATGCGTTTATGATCCCGCTTCGCTTGCTGGGATATTCGATGAACACGAAAAATCCTGCAGAGCTTGAAGCAGCTCGTAACTTGCTTATTCAGCAGAAACCCTTAGTGCAGGCTTATGGCGTAGATGATATTCGCGATAAATTGAGTTCGGGCGAGGCGGCGTTGGGCGTTATTTTTTCGGGCGAAGCAATCAATCTGATGAAAGCAAATCCGGATTTGCGTTTTTGCCCAGCCCCGAAAGAAGGGACGAATCTTTGGATTGACTCCTGGGTCATCCCGAAGAATGCCCGCCATGTCGAGAACGCGCATAAATTTATCGATTTTCTCTGTCGTCCGGATATCGCTGCGAAAAATTTTGAAGCATTGGGGTATTCGACACCAAATGAATCGGTACGGGAACAGGAAGAGGATGATGAGGAAATGGAAGACTACCTTGATATCGCTTTTCCGCCAGTAGAAGTCTATCGTGGACAGGAAACCTATAGTTATCTTGGAAAGACTTTGGATAAGCTTTACACCCGTCTGTGGCTTCAAGTAAAAGTAGAATAAG
>NZ_JAILKR010000108.1 GCF_024693525.1 Selenomonas sp.
CGTTGTGGATGGTCGCATCGGCGATGCGGTCTTGGAGCCGCTTCGACGTCACGAAGTAATCGATGCGCCAGCCCGCATTCGTATCGCGGGCCTTGCGCAGGTACGACCACCAAGTGTAGATGCCCGTGCGCTCCGGATACAGCGTGCGGAAGGTATCGATGAAGCCCGCCTCCAGAAGCTCCGTGAACTTGCCCCGTTCCTCATCGGTGAAGCCTGCATTATGATGGTTCGTCTTCGGATTCTTGAGATCGATCTCCGTGTGGGCCACGTTGAGATCGCCGCAGACGATAACCGGCTTCTTGCTGTCAAGCGCAAGCAGATAGGCACGGAAAGCATCCTCCCACTCCATGCGGTAGGCCAGACGCTCCAGCTCACGCTTGGAGTTCGGCGTGTAGACCGTCACAAAGTAAAATTCCGGGAACTCCAGCGTAATCACACGGCCCTCATGGTCGTGCTCCTCGATGCCGAGCCCGTAGCTTACCGAAAGGGGCTCGATGCGCGTGAAGACCGCCGTCCCCGAATAGCCCTTCTTCTCGGCGCTGTTCCAGTACTGCTTATAGCCCGGCAGGTCGAGGATGGCCTGATCCGGCTGCATCTTCGTCTCCTGCAAGCAAAATACATCGGCATCGAGCTTGCAAAACGACTCCATAAATCCCTTTTTGAGGCATGCCCGCAGGCCGTTGACATTCCAAGAAATAAATTTCATCGGTTCACCCTCCCCATTACGGAAGTGCCTTAAACGAATCCAGTGGCCAGAAGACCATCATAGCCTTGCCCTTGATGAGGTCAAGGGGAACAAATCCTACATCAGCAAAGCGGCTGTCTTCAGAATTGTTACGGTTATCGCCCATGACGAAAATCGTCCCTTTCGGTACCGTGGATTTCGGATATTCACTCTTCGTCTTTTCTAGAATATAATCCTCATTCAAGAGCTGATCATTGACGAATACACGGCCATCTTTGATTTCCACCGTGTCCCCTGCCGTAGCGATAACGCGTTTGATGAAATCACGCTTCGGGTCACGGGGATACTGGAATACCAAGATTTCGCCTTTCTGGGGTTCACGGAACTGATAGATAAATTTATTGACTACGAGGCGCTCCTGAGACTGCAAGGTTGGCCGCATAGACGGACCATCAACGATATAAAGCTCGACTACAAACTGGCGGATGATAAACGCCAGCACGACGGCCACGACAATCGAAACAATCCAATCTTTAGCCTCTTCTCCTAATGAACTCATTACAGTGTCCTCCTCATAATAAATTTCAAACAAATAGGGACTGCTAAAAAGCAGTCCCTACCGTTACGCCAATTAGCGTTTCTCTTTGATACGAGCAGCTTTACCCGTAAGGTTGCGCAGATAATAGAGTTTAGCACGACGAACGATACCCTTGCGGACAACGTCGATCTTCTCAATGCGCGGGGAATGAACCGGGAACATACGCTCAACACCTACGCCGTAGGAAATACGACGAACCGTGAACGTCTCACGAACGCCCGTACCCTGGCGGGAGATGACAACGCCCTCGAACATCTGGATACGCTCGCGGGAACCCTCGACGATTTTCGCATGAACGCGAACCGTGTCACCAGGTACGAACTCCGGAATGTCGGAACGGAGCTGTTCTTTCTCTAAAGTTTCGATAATGTTCATTTGTATATTTCCTCCTTCTATAGACGTTCGTGGCAAGCATCTACTTCGGTGATTACTCACGGCTTACTCAGAGGACCGCCCACATATACTCTGATAGTTTACCATAAAAGGAAGGTCGTTTCAACACCCCGTCAAGATTAAATTTTGCTGAAAACTCACTGGATAAGCCGTGCCCCCATGGCCTTCTTCACCACTTCGGCGGGCACATCGTTGCGGCAAACAACAGAACCGATAGCATCCATCAGCACCCAAGTGACTTTGCCTGCCACCGTCTTCTTGTCGTGGAAAATATCCCCATACATGGCATCCACGGTGCAGCCTTCCGCCTTAGTCGGCAGCTGAAGATTTTCCGTAAGCTGCACCACCCGCTGGAACTCTTTAGGGGAAATCATGCCCAGTTCACAGCTGATGTCTGCCGCCCCGACGCTGCCAATGGCCACGGCCTCGCCATGATTATAACGCGTATAGCCGGTTTCCTTTTCGATGGCATGGGCCATGGTATGACCAAAGTTCAAAATACGGCGAAGGCCGGCTTCCTGTTCGTCCTGGCTGACTACCGCAGCCTTGATTTCACAGGAGCGGGCAATCATATGGATTGTGGCCTCAGGCGCTAAATCCAACACAGCCTGCTGATTCGCTTCGAGGAAGTCAAAGAACTCACGGTCGTAGATGATTCCATACTTTATAATTTCCCCAAGGCCCGTATAGATTTCGCGCTTGGGCAGCGTTTTCATGAGTTCCAGGTCCATAAAAACGGCCTTAGGCTGATAGAAGGCACCAATCAGATTCTTACCCAGCTTGTGATTGACGGCCACCTTGCCCCCCACGCTTGAATCCACCTGGGCTAAAAGGCTCGTGGGCAACTGCACAAAGGGTACACCGCGCATATACGTGGCCGCGATAAAGCCGGCTAAATCCCCGACTACGCCGCCCCCCAAAGCAAAAATCGGCGACTTACGGTCAAGCCCCAGTTCAATGGCCTTGGTATAGAGACCTTCGGCCACGGTAAGGCTCTTGGAACTTTCGCCAGCAGGGACCGTCACCAGCGCCGCCTCCAGCCCCGCCTCATTCAGCAGTTTTACAATTTTTTCGCCATAAAGCGGGCCCACATTGGTATCGGTAATCACCATTGCCTTTTTCGAAAAGGCAGCATTTTTCACAAAGGAACGCAGCTTTTCATCCAGGTCATAGCCAATATAAATGCTATAACTTTTTTCTCCTAACTCTACTCGGACTTCACGCATGGAGTACACCTCTCGTCTTTAAATAACGCACGATAGCCTCAACCACTTGCAGTGGAGACAATTCACTGGTGTCAATGGTAAAGTCTGCCTGCTGGTATAAATTCTTCCGTTCCTCCATCAGCGATTCCACTGCCTTGCGGCGATCTCCCCGGTCGGCTTGATCCAGCACCGGCCGGGTACCATGACGCTTCGTGCGCTCCAGCACCGCATCCACGCTGGCACTTAAACAAATGATAATGCCGCTCTTTTTAAAGGCAGCCACATTAGCGGGATTTTTGACCGTCCCACCACCGGTGGAAATCACCGCATTGCGCCGGGCTGAGAGCCGTTCCACCAACTCTCGTTCCAGCTGGCGAAAATGCTCCTCCCCCTGCTGGGCAAATATCTCCGGAATGCGCCTGCCAGCTTCCTCTTCGATTTTCTGATCCATATCGATAAAGGCACAGCCAAGCTTACTGGCCAGCATCTTGCCGGTACTGGTCTTGCCGGTTCCCATGAAACCGATAAGTATCACATTTTTCATGTTACCAGTCCTTTCCGATGCGTTTTTTATACGCTTCCAGCGAAGCTTTTACATCCACCATGGCATCAGAACCGAACTTATCACAGATGGCCTCAGCCATGACGAAGGCCATCATGGCCTCGCCCACCACCGAAGCGGCGGACACGGCACAAGTGTCACTGCGCTCCTTGCAGGCTAGAACTGCCTCCCGGCTCTCGATATCGATGGAACGAAGCGGCGTCATCAGCGTCGGAATGGGCTTCATGGCCGCTTTGACCACTACTTCCTCGCCGTTGGTCATGCCGCCTTCAAGGCCCCCTGCCCGATTGGTCTTGCGGAACACTTCGCCCTCCTCATCTAGGAACACCTCATCGTGAATCTGACTGCCCGGCAAAATCGCACACTGGAACCCTGCACCAATTTCCACACCTTTTATCGCCTGAATCGACATCATAGCACCGGCAATTTTGGCGTCGAGACGGCGGTCCCACTGGATATGGCTGCCAAGACCTGCGGGTAGACCGCGAACCGTTACCTCAAAGATGCCTCCCAGAGTATCGCCAGCCTTCTTGGCCTCATCGATTTTCGCCTTCATCTTCTCCTCGGCAGCCGGGTCAAAGCAGTTAAGCTCCGACTCCGTCTCCTGTCCCAGCAAATGACGATTGACTTTTGACGGGTCAACTTCCACCCCACCGATATTGATCACCTGGGATACAACCTGAATGCCAAGGGCATGCAAAAACTCCTTGCAGACTGCACCAACAGCCACCCGCATAGTCGTCTCCCTAGCGCTGGAACGCTCCAGAATATCCCGCACATCCTGCCGGTTGTATTTCTTGACTCCCGTAAGGTCGGCATGGCCCGGTCTTGCCGCCGTTACCTTCGCCCCTGCCGGCTGCCCAAACACCGCCATGCGGTCCGTCCAATTCTCGAAGTCCTTATTGACGACGCGCAGCGTCACCGGCCCCCCCAGGGTCTCGCCAAAACGAACCCCCGAGACAATTTCCACCCGATCGGTTTCGATTTTCATACGTCCGCCACGGCCATAGCCCTGCTGGCGGCGCGCCAAATCGCGGTTAATCGCCTCAAGATCAAGTTTCAGGCCAGCTGGCAGGCCCTCGAGGATAGCGGTCAGGCAGGGGCCATGAGACTCTCCGGCCGTCATAAAACGTAATATACTCATAACAGGATACACCTCGCAGGATTTCAAATTTCTTTATTTACTAGTTTAATTTATCATTTTATATAAATCAAGTCCTTCTAGCACCAATCCCTGTCCATTTATCAAAAACTTCCCTGCCATGTGCCCACTCATGAATCCCCTTTCATGGCGTAAATCCGTAGCTCCAGCTGACAATTTAGGGCACCATCCTTTTCTTGCACCGCCGTCCGCGCCACTTGTATGTAACGTGCTTCTTCTCTCAGGCTGCGCAAAAAAGACAACAACTCAAAATAACTACTGCGAAACTTCACCTCCACTGGCATAACCTGTAAACCATCGCGCACTGCCGCCACTTTCGGCACCACCTGCATTAATTTGATTTTGTGCTGAAACGCCAGCTGCTGAAGCTTTCCTAAAAATTCGCCTTGTTCTAAACGGTCCGGCAAGGCTCTGTCGGCCCTGGCCTGGCGCTCCAGCAAATCCTTTTCATAGGATGGTTCTGTTGCATGTGCCTTCCGGTACGCTTCAATCGACTGCAATTCCTGCCGCATTTCCTGTGATTCAGCCTGCGCTTGTTCCGTTCTTACTTGCATCGGCAAATGGATAAAAAAATAAACAAAAACCAAAACGAGCAGCGACACGCCGACAGAAATCAGCAGCCACTCTTTCCCCATTGGCTTTTTGATCTTCCATATCCAATCCATCCTGTCAATCCTTCCTCTCTGTCACAGAGTTATGTTCAGTTGAAACGAAATGCTCCCCTCCGGCTGAAGCTCTTGTTTTTCTTTCTCCTCCGAGGATTCCAATACCGGGCCCTGGGGGAAGAACTCCTTATCCTCCTCAAAGACTTTGACATAATCGGCTACTGCCTCATAACTTACAGCCCTGCCAGACAAACGAAGCTTGTCGCGGCCTTCAAACTCTAGCCGTTCTAGCCATACCCCTTCCACCGTCCGGCTGCCCAAATGGACCAGCACACTGTACCAAGGAATATTCCTGGCCGATAATTCCTGCAGACGTTTTTCCTTCCCAGCCGTTTCCTGCCGTATGTTTTCCAGCAGCTTCATCTTATTCTTCTCAGAAGCCAGCCGGGCCATTTCCTGCTTTGCCGACCAATTTTCCTGCCGTGCCGCATACAACATCCAAGAATCCCAGCCGATGACAGCACAGCTCATAAAAAACACCAAACCAGCTGCCACTGCAGCCACCAGTGGCCAATTCCATCCGGCCTGCATTTCCTTTTGATTAACTAGGGTGCATCCCCATCGCCTTTCCGTACCATTTTCCCAATAACGCATCCCCATGCAAAGGGCTCTTTCCATTTCCATCTCTGGTGTAACAAAAACATCCGTCAGACTGACGCCCGCTTGTTCAAAGGCAGCCTGCACCGATACCAGATAATCCCTGCTCACAATTCCTCCCCATAGCATCGTATCCTGCGGCAAAGGACATATGGCAACAGCATAATCTTCAATATCCTGCCCTGCTTCCCCCAAACGAGCGTCAAGCTCCCAGTAAGCTGCTTCTTGCCGTTCGTTTCCTGCCAAACCTTGTGGCACTAAAAGCATATGTTCCTCCACTTTATCTTTGCCTGCCAATAGCACCAAGGGGATATCCTGTATCCCCGTCTCCTCCATCCGCCTGGCAATCCGGTTAGCCTGCCATAAAAGATCACGCTCTTCCGCTGGCGGCAATAATATCCGCGCCTTCACCTGCCAATCTCCTTCTTCTTTCAAGTCCAACAGACACGCAGAACCATCCGCCCGAATCTCCACACCAACGACATTGCAACACTTCACACGAAAAAGCCCTTTAAGGCGCCCAACCAAGCCAAACATACTGCTCCCCCACTTTCTGCATTTCCCCTTTGACCAATCGGCATTCTTCCCATGGCTTTGCATTCCTGCTATTTCTGGCATAGCCCAGCAGGTAGATTTTATCCTTGCGCTTGATTCCACCTGCTTTCCACGCCACACCGTCCGGCGGCGTCACCTCCGCCAAATTTACCGTCGCCAGCTTAATATCCATGACTATATCCTCAGGCCAACACGAAGGAATCTGTGGATCCTGTTCTATCCGCAAAGCCACCAGCTCCACCATGCTTTCTGCCGCCAGTCTGAGCCGAGTCTCACAGACATAACGAGCATTGGCCTGCTGTCCCGCCCGGATAAAATACAACAAACCAAACGAAAAAAGCATTACCAGCATCAGCATACAAAGCAAAATCACGGAAACTGCTCCTTTCTGACTATTCTCGTGCATCCGTTCCCTCACCTTCTCCCCTCGGCAAATATACTACCGTAGACAGCGTATAGTAATGATTGGTAAACACACTTCGCCCCTTTAACCGGAGGACATAAAGCCCGGGGCTAGATGCTTCTTCCTCTCCAGCGATTTCATGGATCTCCACTCCCGCCAACGAATAATCCCCTGTCATCGGTGCCGAACGATCCCATCCCCAAATCAATTTCTTTCTCCCCCTTACTTCGGCAATCCAATACAGGGTCCATAAATCGGTACAACCGTCATAATCCCGCAGCGCGTACCAGCGCTTATGCAGCTCGATTCCCGGATAATTCTGCTGATACGGTGTAACATATTTCGCCTCCGTCAAATCCTGAACCATCCGGGTAAAGGCAATCTGCATCTCCTGATGGAGCTCCGCATCGGCCAGCACACGAAAGTAATTCCGGACGCTTATCAGCAGCATCGCCACCGACGCAGTTAGCAGCATCATCAAGATTGGCAGTGAAATGGCTGTCTCCAGCAGGATGATTCCCTTTTGCCCTTTTGCCGACCTCATGGTCCTGCTCCTTTCTGCTGACGGTGCCGGCACAACAGCCGTTCATAGGCAAGTTCTCCCGGCCGGCCAGCGAATTGCCAATTTACCAGCACCCGTGCCCGCCAGATTTCTTCTGTTTCTTCCTGAACGCTGGCTTTAACAGCAAACAAACCGTTTGCCTGCTCCAACCGCTGTGTATCTCCCAGCCAACCATACTCTCCTTCATAAAGCCTGTCCCGCTCAACTGCCCATTCCAGCCGCGCAAATTCCTCCTGGGCCAAAAACACGCCATCCAACCGCGCCGAATCTTGCTGCATCACTATCTGGGCCTGCCGGAACAACTGCAGGCTGATTACCATCGCCAAGACGACAACGCTTAGCACGATTACTTCCAATAAAATATACCCTTGCTGTTTTTCCGTCTTCACCAGCTCACCCTTTCCATGCGGATTCTTCCCGCTTTACTAATCATGATTTTCCGCCCCTCCTGAGGCCAGCCTTCACAGCGTATGAGCAGCGTCATCATTCCCAATCCGACATTTTTCAATTCTCCATTATCCTTAAAAGTAATGGGCCCACTATCAACATTAGTCCCATTCCACTGCCTGCTCACTCGTACCAAAGGCAAGTAATGATGGAACATACAGGTCTCCGCTTTGCTACTGCTCACCGTCACGCAATACTCCTCACTACGGATCTCGATGACGGCCTTCTTGACCACACCATCACGGACGTAAAAACCATGATTTGCCCCCTCTATCAGACGATTTAAGGACTGCGTCTGGCGAAGGTCAGACAGCAAATGCTCCGCCTCATATTCAATAGCCGCCTCCCGATAAAACTGCATCGCCGATGGCACCGCCACCAGCCCCAAGAGCGCCATACCCGCAGCGAATATCAGCACTTCTGCCAACGCAAATCCTGCCTGCTGCTTTCTCTCTTGCTTATTCATAACAGCCTCTCATAGCACTGCCAGCATTCCATTCCAAACCAATAGGCAAAACACGCCCCAGCCGTTAAAAACGGGCCAAAGGGAATCTTAGCTGCACAAGAACGCCCCTGGCCTAGCAACAGTCCTAGCGCCACAACGCCCCCTAACCAAAAGGCCAGCATAAGCGCCACCACCATTAGTTTCATCCCCAGCCAAAGGCCAATCGCACCGGCCAGCTTCACATCTCCCCAGCCTATACCACCATGGCTGACCCAGCGTATCCCCCCCAGCAGTCCACTCCCCAAAAGGCCACCTGCCAGCATGGTATCCAAGGCATTCATCCCCAAAAGCCAAGGATAAACTGCCGACAGCACTACAACCAAAACCAGCCGATCGTATAAAAGCCCATAGCGAACATCCAGCAGGGCCAGCTCTCCTAGGAGCCAGACAAACCACACCCCTGCAAGGCCAAAAACAAAATCCTCCTGCATCATTTGCCAAAATCTCCCGCCGTATATCCATCACAAGCTGCCCGGCAATCCGCCCCTTCAAGCTCTATTGCCACTGCCTCCTTTTTTATCTCATATGCTGCCGCACTTATCGTCACCATCTTTCCATCTTTTAACTGGCATTTCCCCTGAGGAGGCTTTAATTTATCCAAATCCGAAACATAATCGGACAAATCTTCAATATGCTCTGGCCATCGGCCCGTCTGGGTTGCATAAATCGCAATAGCAGAATCCAACGTAGTCAAATCCGCCTTTACCTTGGTGGTATTAGCCATCGCAATAGCTGAATGAAATTTTGGCACAGCAATCGTAGCCAAAATAGCCAAAATCGCCATGGCAATCATAATCCCCAACAACGAAAAACCAGCCTGCCTTGCGTCATTCATAGATACTCCTCCTTTTCACTACTCTTTCCCTCAGTAAAACATCCTCCCACCGAGGATTTACCGTCTGTAAACTTCGTGACAGGAGACAAATCTCCTTCTAATAATTTAATGTTTCCTTTTTTATAAAAAAACGCCACGGATAAATCTTCTCC
The DNA here is from genome assembly GCF_024693525.1 of Selenomonas sp. The sequence continues at coordinate 9,327 of NZ_JAILKR010000108.1, forward strand.
GTAGCGTTTGCTATGTTATTCGTTATTATATAATCTTCACAGTCTTCATCGACCGTTCCACCATTTTCTCAGCCGTGGCATCGCCCTCCTTATAGCCATAGCTTATTATCCAAAAATCATTGCCAGAATAAATACCCAGGCATTCCAGTTTTTGCTTATTTCCCTCACCATTGACCTTGATTACCGCATAAGTCATTTCCTGTCCGTTGATAGTACGCTGCTCACAAGTCTTGAGCATCGGGTGCAGCTTATCCGCATCCTTATAGGACTTCATGAAGCTGTTCAGATTAAATGGCATCTTCTGCCCCGGTTCCACCATGGAACCGTGATAGATATCTACGAAACAACGATCTTCGTGATGGAAATACCGCTCCGGATTTTTTACCTTGCCGTCAGCTGGCAACGATGCATAATCCAGCTTGAACGGCAACTCAACCGACAATCCTTTTCCATCCTGCTGACGAAGGACTTTCGCTGTATAGTTTCGATACTCTTTCGGCGGTTCCTTCGGCAAATCATCATGACGCGAAGCAATTTTTTCCGCCGTTACCACCGCCCGGGCAATGGCAAAAGTCTCCCACACCGAACAGCCCGAAGTGACCGTAGTGGTGAGCAGCAGGCAGCCAACCAAAACACCTCTTACTGATTTTTTCATATTCGTCCCTGCCTTAACGATACGCACCATAGTTATGCTGGGCAAAATCCACCGATTCTAATGCAGCTTCCCAATCAAATATCTCCTTGTTTTCTACCATCACATTCACCTCATATTCCTGTTGTAAAAACATTTAATCCATTGTTTATCTTACAAAAGATGGATTATTTCTTTCTTAAAGTTACAACAAATTTTACTAAAAAATCCCCCGATAGGGCAGTACATTCCTGCCCCATCGGGGGATTTCGTTTCTATTTCGTTAGAATTTAAACTGCTGCAGCGAATTCTGCAAGCCCTGGGCCAGATTAGCCAGGGACGTGCTGGCATCCGCAATTTCCGTAGCCGATGCCGACTGCTGTTCCGATGCTGCCGATACACTCTCCATTTCAGAAGCGACCATGCCACCCTTGCGGGAAATGCCATCGGATTTCTCCTTGACAACTACCGTCTCATCCGATACCGACCGAATTTCATTCGACATCACTTTTGCCTGTTCTGCCATGCTAAGTGCAGCCTCACGGATACGAGCAAAGTTCTCACGCAACTCTTCAACAGACTGGGTGCCTTCTTTAACCGCCTGACTGCCTTCCTGCATCGAGCGAACAGCCTCAGCCGTATCGCCCTGGATGCCATTGATGAGGCTCGTGATGCGCTGAGCGGCCTCCTGCGACTCCTCGGCGAGCTTTCTTACCTCATCGGCAACGACCGCAAAGCCGCGGCCATGCTCACCAGCCCGGGCAGCCTCGATAGCTGCGTTGAGGGCCAGCAGGTTCGTCTGCTCAGCAATTGCCGAAATAGCCTCGACGATCTGACCGATTTCCTGCGAGCTCTGTCCGAGTTTATCCACCGTAGCCGCCGAAGAATTTACGATACGAGCTACGCTTTCAATCTGTTCTACGGCTACTTTGACGGACTCATTGCCACTGGTTGCAGCATCGTTCGTAACTGTTGCGTGATCCGAAACCCGCTGGGCCGTCTGATTCAAACGATTGATTGCCTCAGCCGTATTGTCAATGGCCGCAACAGTATCGCCAACATCCTGCTGCTGCTCTGCTACCGTGCCAGCGGCATTGGTAACCGATTGTGCGACCTGTTCCGAAGCCTGAGCCGACTGATGGGAGCTTGCCGTAAGCTCTTCGGAAGATGCAGCGAGCTGCTCGGCCGTCGTGCTGACATTCCGCATGAGTTTGTTGAGATTCATGCGCACCGAAGCCACTTTATCCGCCATCTGACCAAATTCATCGCCGCGCATGATCGTACGCGCATGATCGCTGAAGTCGCCACCTTCAAGACGCTCGAGTGACAGCATCATCTTCTCCAACGGATTCGTAATTTCCTTCGTGATCCAAAGTGCGCAGGCAATCAGTACAATCAGCGTGACCAGCAGCTGGATGACCGTATTGCGAACAGCCGCAGCTGAGTTAATATCATTCTGCGTATTGAGCTCCTCGGCATGCTTGCTGTTGAGCTCTGACAGTTCACTCAGTTCCTTTCCCAAGGCTGCTGCCAGCGGCGAACCAGTTTTCTCGTAATGAGCCAGCGCTTCTTCGTTCTTGCCCTCCATGCTTAAAGCCACCGCTTCGCCAAGGTTCGTCTTCAAAGCGGCCCAATCTTTCTTGACTTTGTCCATGATTGGTTCTTCGCCAGCAATTTTATGCGGGATTGCATCATAGGCAGCAATACTGTCATCTACCGTTTTGACGCCGGCCTCATACTTGCCCTTGAGATCCTGCAGCCGCTGCGGATTGTTTTTGACCGTCGTTGCAATAACCGCCATGCCTTGGGCATAACGGATCCCATAGCCGGCCTTGCCGACCGCATCGACACCCTTGACCGTGCCTTCATACATCACTTCCATATCCCGCTGTGCCTTCGTGACAGCCGAGTAGCCATTCCAGCCGATAAAGCTCATGCCGATGACGGCAACCACCGCTAAGATCAGCAGCTTGTAAGCCACCTTTAAGTTATTCATCCATCCCATGTTTAAACACTCCTTTTCCTAAAAGGTCATTTGCTTCCCATAGTATACAACCTTTATTTTTCTCTCACATCTTGGGACTATTTTTACAGTTCGACAAACTTCACTATTTTCCTGCTATATGATAGAAAAACGCCCAGACTTTACGTCTGGGCGTCATTTGGTATTATTTATTTTTCCTCGAGAAGCTCTACAAGTTCATTATAATCTTGCTTGAGCTTATCAAATTCTTCTGCTAGCTGCAAACAAGTCAAAACGGCAATTTTGCGTTCATCGAAGCTGCGCACTACCCGTGCCATCTGCTTCATACGCTTATCGAGGTCAGCTGCCAGCTTAAGCATATGCTTGGGGTCATCGGTTTTCAGTGGATACGTGTTACCGTAGATTTCTACCAAAACCCGTTCCGCTTGTTTTTTCATTTCTTCTGCCATGATGTCCCTCTTACGCGCGAAGTTCCGCCTGGAACTTGTCCTCAACGGCCTTGAGGATGCTGTTGAAGCCTGCATCGGCCTCCTCATCGGTCAGCGTCTTGTCCTTGGACTGGAACTTGAGGTTGAAGGCCAGGCTCTTCTTGCCTGCGGCCACATGCTCACCCGTGTAGACATCGAACAACGTCACGCCGCAGAAGAACTTGCCGCCGTTCTTCTCGATGACCGCCTTGATTTCGCCCTCGGCCACCGACTCGTCGACGACGATGGCCAGGTCGCGGGCGATGGCCGGATATTTCGGCAGGGACTCGTAGTGGAAGTTCTTCGCCGTGTATTTCATCAGCGTCTCCACATCCATCTCGAAGAGGTAGACCTTCTGCTTGATACCAAAGTTGGCGGCGACTGCCGGATGCAGCTCGCCCACCGTAGCGATCACCTCGCGGCCCTTCTTGAAGAGGGCCGTCTTGCCCGGATGCAGGGCGAAATGCTCGCCAGACTCAACCGTATAGCCAGCAATCGACAACGCCTGGAAGAGTTCCTCGACGATGCCCTTCATATCGTAGAAGTCCACCATCTCATTTCCCTGGTTCCAGCCAAACGGATGACGACGGCCCGTGATAAGGCCAGTCAGCTTGATGACCTCATCGGGCAGTTCCGTAACCGGCAAGGCCTTCGGGAAGAATACCGGCGCCACGTCGAACAGGCGGATATCGGTATTCTTGCGCGCAAAGTTGCGCACGGCATTTTCCATGATGCTCGTCAGCAAGCTCGTGCGGACCAGCGGTGCATCGTCAGTCAGCGGATTCATGATGGGGATAGCCTGGCGAAGCGGACTATCGGCCGGCACCTGCATCTTATCAAACATCTCGGTGCTCGTGAAGCTGAACGACAGCTCCTCGGTCATACCCAGGCTTGCCAGCACATGCTTGATCTTATCGATGAAGTTCTGGCGGTCGCTCTGGCGGCCCTGCATGATGCTGCCCCGCGGCGAAGTCGACAGGATGTTGTCAAAGCCATAGATGCGGGAAACTTCCTCGGAAAGGTCT
>NZ_JAILKR010000125.1 GCF_024693525.1 Selenomonas sp.
TGCGTCCGGAAGGGATAAACGCTGAAAGCATCTAAGCGTGAAGCCTGTCCCGAGATGAAGTATCTCATAGAGTTAATCTAGTAAGACTCCTTGAAGAAGACAAGGTAGATAGGTTGGGAGTGGAAGTGCCGTAAGGCATGGAGCGGACCAATACTAATAAGTCGAGGGCTTAACTTTACTGGCCTGTCCAAGAATTCGAGCGTAAGCGAAAAATGATTGGGTAACAGGCCGTATGCGAAAACGTCCCAAGAATCAAGCCTGCAAGGCGCAGATGATTGGCTGACGTTGACCGCTAAGAACTAAAATGTTCGACATTCTTCTGTATAGTTTTGAGTGGACATGGTTCATTCAATCAAATATCTGGTGACGCTGGCTATGTGGTTCCACCTGTTCCCATACCGAACACAGTAGTTAAGCACATATACGCCGAAAGTACTTGTCTGGAGACGGACTGGGAGGATAGGGAGTTGCCAGTTAAGCAAAAGACATCCGCATGGCGGGTGTCTTTTTTTCATCCATTATGTTATAATACACTTTGTGACTATATATATATTGGGGACTCGCAGTTATGAGTAATGTATATGTTTTGGTAGAGCACTTCTACGAAAGCGATTTCAACTATGATATGATCTTGCCTCAAAATGTCGTCGAGAAATATTTGCGCCGCAAGGCTTGGCAGGGGGCTGATGATGAGGAACTCAGACGGATTTGGGGACTTATCTCGCTGTTGCTTTCCTATGTTGAGCAGCTGCATCTCTGCTCGATGGAGTCATTGACCATCAATGATCTTCACGAGGTGATTTACCGCTATGCGCAGGACGACAAGGAATTTGTGCTGGAAGAGGCGCCAGTGATGAAAATCGTGGCGCTTATTGAGGATTTTTTCAGCTTTGCCTGTAAGAATAGTCCTAAAGAGGATCTGCGTTCGTTTTTGCACGATGTGAAACAGTCCTTTTATCTGCAGAAAAACTTTGTCATGCCGCCGCGCCGCATGCAGGACGAATTCTATAATTCCTTGGAGCATCAGGACGAGGTTTCCGATGAAGACATGCAGCAGCTGAATCAGATGATGGATGCTCTGCTGCATCGCATGGACGATTTTTTCCAGCAGGCGAAGTATCGTTCCGATATGGACCGGGCTATGACAATGTTTGTGGGGCCGGATGGTGATACTTACAGCAGGCTGCCGGAGGAAGATCAACAGTCTTTCTGGATAGGCTTCTGGGATTTCTTCCTGTTTGATTATCATATGCTGGCCTCGGATGAGACGCCAATCCGTTTTTACTACCGCCTGGAGAAAGAGAATCTGTCGGCGGCGGAATGTGATATCTTATTGGATCTGATGCAGGCAAAGTTTGGAATCTATGCAATCGATTATTATGATGTCGATTTTGTTTCCTGCCATAATCTGCTTACGGATGAACCCATAGAGCTGCCGATGCCGATCCTGATGGATGGCGGCATCGATGACTGCCTGTTGTATGGACATGTCCACAACAAGGGTGTCATGATGCTCAACTATGTCACGATACTTCCTGCCAGCCGCAAGCTGCAGCGGCGGATGCGCCAGGAGATCTTCAAGCAGTACGAACTCTTCAAATACCAGCAGCCTGAGGCCTCCCTCGAAGCCTTTCTAGTCCGTGAGGCAGGGGCTGTGCGCCATACGATGAATATCCTGGCGCATTTCGCGCAGCTCAACGTTGTACCGAACCATGTGGTCAAGCCGCCGGTAAAGCGGACAGGAAATGTGATCTGGCAGCTGTCAGAGGAAGATCGCCGGGGGCTGGTGCGCTTCTCCTTGAAGTTTGGCATCAGCAAATATTCGGCCCAGCTTGTCTGCCGTTTGTTTTCGGACTATATCGCTGCCTTGGGGCAGGCGTATGAGCTGGTCGATAAGTCGGTGTTGGTTACGGCGGTGTTCCTGAAGTTTGCGGAGATCAATGGCTCTGATGTTGTTTCGATCCCTGAGATCGTCAAGTTTTTAGGCACGTCGGCAGAGGATGTATTTGCTTGCATGGATGATGTGCGGGTCCAGCTGGGGACGGTACGGTTCGATCCCAGGTACCTGACAGAGGAAGGTTTTATCCGCTCCCTGTATTGGGAATAGTATATGTGATGCCTTTTCATGGAGGTGTACGTGAATGGAAGATAAGAATCCACAGGTTCGCGTCATGTCGAATTCCGAACGGAATGATTATGATGGTGTAACCATTGATGAGAATACTGGTGCTGAGGAGGCACCGAAGCAAGATCCGTATCAGCGGATTACGTTCCACACGCTGAGCTGGAAGGATCTCCTTTTCAGCAATTCCACCTGGCTGACACGGATTGCTATCGTGTTGGTCCTGCTGGCGGTGGCAGGCATTTTCGTCTTTGCCGTCATGCCAGTGCTGCTGGTCTTGGCTGGGGTAGGCATTGTGGCATGGCTGCTGATGAATTTCATTTTTCATTGAGCATATAAAAAAGACAGGCTGTTGAGGCCTGTCTTTTCTTGTATCTGCAAAGAAAATCAGATATGGAATTTTGTTTTGATGCGTTCCACGGCGCGCAGCGTATTCTCGCGGTTGCCGAAAGCCGTGAGGCGGAAGTAGCCCTCGCCACAGGGACCGAAGCCTGCGCCTGGCGTGCCGACGATATTGACTTCTGTGAGCAGCTTGTCGAAGAAGTCCCACGACGGCATATCATTCGGGGTCTTGAGCCAGATGTACGGAGCATTGACGCCGCCATAGGCTTTGATGCCGGCCGTCTCAAGTCCTTCGCGGATGATGCGGGCATTTTCCATGTAGTAGCCGACGAGCTCTTTGACCTGCTGCTGGCCCTCCGACGTATAGATAGCAGCAGCGCCGCGCTGGACGATGTAGGCCGTGCCATTGAACTTCGTCGTATGGCGGCGGTTCCAGAGCTTGTTGAACTCAACAAGCGTGCCGTCAGCAGCGCGGCCCTTGACCGTCTTGGGGATGATCGTATAGCCGCAGCGCGTGCCGGTGAAGCCGGCCGTCTTTGAGAAGGAGCGGAACTCGATAGCGACCTCCTTGGCACCTTCAATCTCATAGATGGAACGGGGAACGTCATCTTCTGTGATGTAGGCTGCGTAGGCAGCATCGAAGAGGATGACAGACTGGTTTTCCCGTGCATAGTCTACCCATTTCTTGAGCTCGGCGCGTGAAAGCGTCGTGCCCGTCGGATTGTTCGGGCAGCAGAGATAAATCATGTCAACACGCTCGGCCGGCAGGGCAGGCGCGAAGTTGTTGCTGGCGTCGCAAGGCAGGTAGGTCACGCCCTCGAAATGACCGTCTGCCTGCAACGTGCCCGTGCGGCCAGCCATGACGTTGGTGTCAAGATATACCGGATATACAGGATCCGTGATGGCGACTTTGTTGTCAAGACCGAAGATCTCCTGGATGTTGCCGCAATCGCTCTTGGAGCCATCGCTGACGAAAATCTCATCGGAATCGATATGGATACCGCGCTGGGTATAATTATGCTCGATGATGGCATCAGTCAGGAAGGAATAGCCCTGCTCTGGGCCATAGCCGCGGAACGTATCGGCATGGGCAAGCTCATCGACGGCCTTGTGCATGGCCTCGATGCAGGCTGCTGGCAGCGGCTGGGTAACATCGCCGATGCCGAGGCGGATGATGTCTGCCTCGGGATGTGCCTCCTTGAATGCCGCAACCCGGCGTCCAATCTCGGCGAAAAGATAGCTTCCTGGCAATTTCAGATAGTTATCATTAATAGATGCCATAAATAAAACCTCCTGAAGTATGTGTTTACTAATATAACTTTTTAGCATATTATAACACATTAATATGCATTCTCAATAAATAAACCGAAATTTTTTTCTTTGCTTGATTTAGTTTGCTCGTTCGTAACTGAGTATGATTAATGATACTTAGGCTAAGATAAATGTCAATAATCATTAAATAATTTTATAATAAATAGTATTTACTTATGAAATTACTTTGTAGTATAATAAGCAAGGGGTAGACCGAATGTATCATAGTTGGCACTTTTCTGAATAGTTGATAAAATATTTTTTATGGAAGCAGGAAATATGAAGGCTATGCAGAATTAGTATGCCAAGGGGATTCGATACAATCGATCTAGATGTTGTGTCGGTCTTATCTATGGTTGAGTAGGGAGCTTGACAGTTAGGTAAGGCAATGGGCACGGAAGAGTTTTTGTGTTTATTTTTTTTAGGAAGGGGAGTTTTCACTATGGAAATGCTTCTTGGTTTTCTGGTGCTGCTCGCATGCTTGATTGTTGGCGTGCGTCATGGTGGCATCGGCCTGGCTGTTGTCAGTGCTATCGGTCTTATCATTTTCACGTTTGTCTTTGGGTATAAACCGGGTACGCCGCCTGTAAGCGTAATGCTTACGATCATGGCAGTCGTCACCTGCGCAGGCTTCCTGCAGACGTCGGGTGGTCTTACGGTTATGCTGAAATAC
>NZ_JAILKR010000057.1 GCF_024693525.1 Selenomonas sp.
CAGCCGGAATATGTAACGGTGCAGCTGAATGGGGAATTCGTGGATCATTCGGGTTTTGACAATACCTTTGTGGGAGATGGCGATACGGTGGAATTCCTGTACTTCATGGGAGGCGGTGCAAGATGAGTGTCAGCTTGACGAATGAACAGATTGAGCGCTATTCCCGCCATATCATCCTGCAGCAGGTGGGCGGCAAGGGCCAGGAAAAACTGCTGGGGGGCAAGGTGCTCGTCATCGGTACCGGCGGCCTTGGTGCCCCGGCAGCCATGTATCTGGCGGCAGCCGGCGTCGGCCAGATTGGCCTGGTGGATTTCGATGTGGTTGACCTTTCCAATCTGCAGCGCCAGATCATCCATCAAACGAAGGATGTGGGCAAGCCCAAAATCCAGTCGGGCAAGGAGACCATTGCTGAGATGAATCCCGATGTAACGGTCCATACCTATAATGAACTGGTGACGTCGGCCAACATCCGCGACATCATCCGGGATCAGGATTACGATTTCATCATCGATGGCACGGATAATTTCCCGGCGAAGTTCCTGATCAACGATGCCTGCGTCATGGAACAGAAGGCTTACTCCCATGCAGGTATCATCCGGTTCCAGGGACAGCTCATGACTTATGTGCCGGGACAGGGGCCCTGCTATCGCTGCGTATTCCCGACGATGCCGCCGAAGGACGCGGTACCCACCTGCCGCCAGGCAGGCGTGCTCGGCGTCATGGGCGGTATCATCGGCACCTTGCAGGCAACGGAGGCCCTCAAGTATATCTTAGGCATCGGCGATTTGCTCAATGGTTATCTGCTGACCTATGATGCGCTGACCATGACCTTCCGCAAGGTCAAGATTCCCCACAATCACGATTGTGCGGTCTGCGGCGACCATCCGAGCATCACGGAGCTCGTCGACTATGAGCAGCCGGCCTGCGACCTGCGCAGCCATTAAGGAGGGAGTGCGATGGTGATTGACCTGAAATTAACAGATTATCTGGAAATGGTGCGTCATGCCCGCGCCACAGCCCCTATTGAGGATTGCGGGCTGTTGGGCGGCCGGATTGAAGGCGATGTCAAGAAAGTGGAGAAGGTTTTTTATCTGACGAATACCGACCAAAGCGCAGAGCATTTTTCCTTGGACCCCAAGGAGCAGTTTGCGGCGGTCAAGGAGCTGCGCGAGCAGGGCCTCGTGCTTTTGGGCAATTGGCACAGCCATCCAGCCAGTCTCTCCCGCCCTAGTGAGGAGGACAAGCGGCTGGCCTTCGATACCCAAGCAAGCTATTTTATTTTATCCCTAAATGGCGGTGAGCCGGTGCTCAACAGTTTCCAGGTCAGCCGCGATAAAGTGGTGACGAAGGAAGATTTGCGGATTCGCTAACGCAATGTGTGATATTTAGGAGGAATTACGATGGCAGTTGATTATAAAGAGCTCAAAAAGGGCGGCTTCATGCGGCAGAGACAGAAGGATTGTTTTTCCATGCGCCTCAAGTCCGTGGGCGGTCACTTTACGGCGGCCCAGCTGGCCACCGTGCAGCAGGTGGCGGAGAAGTTCGGTCAGGGCTATGTGCATCTGACGAGCCGGCAGGGCATCGAAATCCCTTTCATCAACGTGCAGGCTATTGATGACGTCAAGAAAGCCCTGAAAGCAGGCGGCGTGGAGGTAGGCGTCTGCGGCCCGCGCGTGCGCACGATTACGGCCTGCCAGGGAGCGGCTGTCTGCCCCTCCGGTCTCATCGATACGGTCAAGCTGGCCAATGAATTTGATAAGCGCTATGGCGGCCGCGAGCTGCCCCATAAATTTAAGTTCGGTTTCACGGGTTGCCACAATAACTGCTTGAAAGCCGAGGAAAACGATATGGGCATCAAGGGCGGCGTGCGTCCTGAGTGGAAATCGGATGCTTGTATCTACTGTGGTGTTTGTGGGGCTGTGTGTCCCGAGAAAGCCATCGAAGTGGATAAGGGGGGCAAGAAATTGACGCTGGCTTTCGAGAAATGCGTCTATTGTGGCAAGTGCATCAAGAGCTGCCCCACTGATGCCTGGACGGGCGAGAATGGCTTTGTCGTTTCGTTTGGCGGGCTCTATGGCAACCGCATTGCCGTCGGCCGTCATTTCCTGCCAATTATTTTTGATGAAAAGAAACTCTACGAGATTGTCGATGTCGCCTTGAAATTCTTTGAGGACAACGCGAAGCCCAGCGAGCGGTTTGCCAATTGCCTGGACCGTGTGGGTTGGGAGAAGTTTGAGCAGGCAGTGGAGGAAGTATTATGAGTGAAGCATGGAAGATTGATGATACGATTGACATTACCGATGTCGTTTGTCCGATTACGTTCGTGAAGGTCAAGATGGCCCTCGAAGATTTGGACGATGGGCAGATCCTGGGCGTTCATCTCAATGAAGGGGAGCCCATCCAGAACGTGCCGCGCAGCCTGAAAGATGAAGGGCATAAGGTCCTGTCGGTCAGCCAGGCCGCCGATGGGAATTATGACCTCGTCGTGCAAAAAGGTGGGCGGGAGTTATGAGATTCACGACCCGGCTGCTACACGATTCCTTTGGTCCCGATAAAGCTACGGGCGCGGTGACGCAGCCCCTTTACCAGAGTACGGCCTTCTATCAGGAAACGGCCGAAGATATGGAAAAGATTTTTGCCGGGCGTAAGCCCGGTTTTGTCTACACCCGGGTAGGCAATCCGACCATTGCCAGCTTTGAGACGCGGATTCGCGCTCTAGAGGGCGGTGTGGGGGCTGTGGCCTGTGCTTCGGGGATGGCGGCGGTTTCCCAGGCCGTATTAAATGTCGTCTCTCAAGGGGATGAGATTGTGGCCTCGGGGGGCCTTTATGGCGGCACCAGTTCGATTTTCCGGGATCTTTCCGAATTTGGCATTCGGGTGCACTATGCCAAGGGGGATGCGCTGGCAGATTTTGCGGAGCTTATCACGGAGCGCACGCGGCTCATCTACGTCGAGACCATCGGCAATCCAAAACTCAATGTGGTGGATATCGAGGCACTGGCAAAGCTGGCGCACAGCTATGATATTCCGCTGTTTGTGGACAATACCGTCACGACACCCTATCTTTGCCAGCCGCTCGCGTTAGGCGCCGATGTCGTAATCCATTCGACATCGAAAGCCCTGAATGGCAATGGCAATTCCGTTGGCGGCATCGTCGTAAGCGGCGGCCGTTTCAAGTGGGACCCGGCGCGGTTTCCGAAGTTCCGCCAGTTCCAGTTCGGCCCCATGAGTTTTAGCGTGCGGCTGCGCATGCGCATGGTCACCGACTATGGCGGCTGTATGGCGCCGTTTAATGCCTATCTGACGGGCATCGGGCTTGATACGTTGGCCTTGCGCCTGGATCGGGCCTGTACGAATGCGCGGGAACTTGCCAGGTTTTTGCAGGCCCAGGGGCTTACGGTCAATTATCCGGGACTTGCCGATAGTCCTTGGCATGAGATTGCGGTCAAGCAGTTTGCTGGTCACTTCGGCACGCTTTTAACGGTGCGGCTTGGCAGTAAGGAAAGAGCCTATCGCTTTATCAATGGACTGCAGTATGCTCTCAATGTATCGAATATCGGCGATGCTCGCACTCTGGTCGTCCATCCGGCTTCGACGATTTTTGCCCATGCCAGTGAGGCGGAAAAGGAATATGCCGGTGTTACCAGCGACCTGGTACGCATAAGCGTTGGTCTGGAGGATGCGGAGGATCTGCTGGCGGATTTTGGGCAGGTGCTGGCGAAGCTGGCTGAGTCATGAGGGGCCTATGAAACGGTTTTGATTGACAGATATACGCCTGTATGCTACCATGAAACAAGAATCCAATGAATGGACAAATCAAAGGGTTCCGAATCCTGTTTTGGTCAGGTTTTGGAACCTTTTTTGTATAGAAAACGATATTACCAGACGAGGTACTAATATGAAGGAACTTATTTCAACGGAGATACACGACATCACCCGGGACATCATTGCCGATTACGATAAAAAGCGGCATATTGACAAGCTGGATGTGTTTAACCAGCCCGATACCAAGGTTATCTACGAACTGATTCAGGAACTGGTGCGGGTGGCTTATCCGGGTTTTACAAAGGATAAGAGCTACCGCATTTATGATATTCGCAACAATCTTTCGATGGTCATTGAGGATATTGCCTTCCGGCTCAACAAGCAGATTGCCATAGCCCTGCGCTATGGGGAGCATCCCAACGAGGAAAAACTGGAGGAGACGCGGCTGGAGGCCCAGAAAATCACCCTGGCATTTTTGCGTCGCATCCCGGAAATTCGCGAATACCTGGCCACCGATGTGGAGGCGGTTTTTGATGGCGATCCTGCGGCCGAAAGTGCCGATGAAATCATCTTTGCCTATCCGGGGCTCTATGCTATTACGATTTTCCGCTTTGCCCATGTACTCTATGAGCTTGGCGTTCCGGTAATTCCGCGTATCATGACGGAGCTGGCTCACAGCAAGACGGGCATCGATATCAACCCAGGGGCAAAGATTGGCAAATACTTCATGATTGACCATGGCACGGGCATCGTTATCGGTGAGACCACGGAAATCGGCGAACACGTCAAGGTCTACCAGGGGGTGACCTTGGGAGCGCTGTCGACTTCGGGGGGACGCAAGCTGTTCAACAAGAAGCGTCATCCCACCATCGAGGACCATGTGACGATTTATTCGGGCGCATCGATTCTCGGCGGCGATACGGTTATCGGTCGCGGTTCCGTTATTGGCGGCAATGTATTTTTGACGAAGTCCATTGCACCGGATACGAAGGTCAGCGTCAAGAATCAGGAGCTTCGCTACAATCAGGGACGCCGGGAGATACAGGAAGTAGAAGCAGACCCCGATGCGGCATGGTTCTATGTAATTTAAGAGGAAAAGCAAATCCGCTGGCTCGGTATGGGGCCAGCGGATTTTATAGTTTTGAGGAGTGGTGGCGAGGCTATTCGCCGGCGGCGAGGCGTTGAACGCGCAAATTTCTCGCCTAGACGAACCCCAAAATATTCATATCATACATATTGACTATATATGTATGATATGATATAGTATCAACAACGATAGGAACTGACCAAAAAATTGGAGGTTCCAAGGACATACAGCTTTGGGCTGGCTATGTCCTTGGAACCTCTTTTTGTTTCTATTCGAACTTATCTTTATTATTTGTCAGGGATGATTGGTAAGAAAGGAGCTGATTGGTATGACGGCAGAACCACATGAACTGCTCGTACAGAAACCGGGTTTTTTCAAGAGTGAAGATTGGTGGGCCGTATGGCTTGGCCTTTTGATTGTTGCCTTAGGGGCCGGACAGGCTGCGGGGGTGGACCTTTTGGGCTGGGTGGCGAAGTATAACGTCTGGTCGGATATCGGCAAGGCTGTGGCACCTAATTCCAAGGAATTTGCTTTTCTCGGGGGCTTTGACTCCATGCTGGCCACGTACTTGTTCCTGCTCATCCTCACCACCGCCGGCGCCTACTTCATGGGAAGCTCCGTCAAGCGCTTTGTGGCTGGATTCACCATCCTCTATTGGGTAACGGTGGTGGCCAACACGGCTGGCAACTTCGCCTATTTGGCAGCTACGCCGAACAATCTGGAAAAGTTTGGCATTGGCTGGTCGTTGGGGCTCGGTGAGCTGGGCTTTGTCATTGCCTTGGTGTTGGGGCTTATCATTGGAAATTTTTTTCCGAAGGCTGCGGCCTTTTTGTCTACGGCTGCCAAGCCGGAGTGGTACATCAAAACGGGTATTGTCATTCTGGGTATGACGATTGCCATCAAGACTGTGGGGGCAATGGGACTGGCAAGCACGGTCATCTTCCGCGGTATCTGCGCGGTGGTGGAGGCTTATCTGATTTATTGGCCGGTGGTCTATATCATTGCCCGCAAGTTCTTCAAGTTTACGCCGGAATGGGCGGCACCGATGGCTTCGGGGATTTCCATCTGCGGTGTGGCCGCTGCGATTGCCACGGGCAGTGCCATTCGGGCCAGAGCAATCGTGCCGACGGTGCTTTCCTCGGTCATTATCGTATTCGTAGCGGTGGAGCCATTGATCCTGCCGTGGATTGCCACCACGTTTTTTGCGGATGATCCGCTGGTGGCTGGCGCCTGGATGGGCCTGGCCGTCAAGAGTGATGGCGGTGCCATTGCCTCTGGGGCCATCACCGATTCGCTGATTCGCGCTAAAGCCTTGGCTGAGTATGGCGTGAAATATCAGGAGGGCTGGACGCTGATGGCGGCCACTACGGCGAAGGTGTTCATCGATGTGTTTATCGGTATTTGGGCCTTCGTGCTGGCCGTTGTCTGGTCTGTCTATCAGATCGGCACGAAACGCAGCGAAGGCAAATCCTACAAGGTTTCCTTCCGCGAGATTGGCGACCGTTTCCCGAAATTCCTGATTGGTTTTCTCGTGGTATTTGGTGGTGTGTTCCTCTGGGGTATCACGAATCCCGATATCGTAAAAGCCGCTGGGGCTGGTGCCGGACAGGCAAACCTCTTGCGCAGTATCTTCTTTGGTCTTTGCTTTTTCTCCATCGGCCTCATTACCAATGTGCGCAAGCTTTGGGCCGAAGGACTTGGCCGCATCGTCGGTGTCTATGCCCTTGCGCTATTCGGCTTTATCCTCTGGGTAGGCCTTGGTATTTCGTATCTGTTCTACCATGGCATCCTGCCGCCGGTGGTTGCTTCGTAAATAGAAAGGATGAAATATCATGAGTGATCTTGCCATCAAAAACAGGGCTGCAGATTTGGAAGTCCGCGGTTATGAAGAACATCCGGAACTTATCCAGCAGAATGCAGAATGGACGGATCTTTCGCCCGTTGAGGTGAAACTCTGCGGGATATCGCTGGGATTAGGCCTGGTTTTATTAGGCGTGTTCCTGTATGTCTTTCGGGGCTGATAGCGGTTGAATACACAAAGAGGGGACTGTTGCATGCAACAGTCCCCTCTTTGTGTATTATCCCATTCATTGGATATGGCGGGGGGATTTTGACCGGTTAAAAATAAATATGGGACAGGTCAAGCAGCCCGTCTTTGAGCAGATGGGTAAATTCCGGTTCAGAAATATTGGGGGCGTAGGCGGAGAACAGCATGTCGTCCTGTTGCCAATAGGCGGCATAACCTTCGTGGTAAGCTGCCGATTCGGCCGGAACTTTCGCCAAGAATACCGTCGTGTCGTCGATATTCCGCTGTATCCATTTTACGCCGTAGATACCGCTGATGTCCTTGGTTTGTTGGCGCTTGGCCGGCGAGGTGCGCAGGGTCAGTGTTTTGTTCGTTTCCCCGTCACGGGCATAGCGGATATCCACGGTATTTTTGCTGATAACAAAAGCATTGGTGACATGATAGCCGGAGATTTCGGGCAGGTACAGTGGGGTAAAACCAGCGGCTTTGGCTGCCTCCTGGACGGTGGCGTATTCCACCATGGGATTTGGCATGCCGACGGCTGGTGCAGTTTTCTGGGCATGGGCACTGCTCAGAAAACTGCCAGAAGCGAGCAGGCAGGCGGCAAGGGCCAGGGCGGCCTGTTTCTTGTGGTGGGAAAATACTGTTTGAATCATATGGGGCACTCCTTTTGGATAAAAGCATTTTGTAAGTTCGATTATAACATAATAGTTGATAAAGTCAATATTTTTATCGTGGACATTATAAGATTTGTTTGTGGTTGACGGTTTTTTCTGGCTATTGTACGATAGGGGCATAGGGATAAAGGAGTTTTTGCTATGGATAGTTTGACTTGGGTGGTTTTTGATATTATGGGCACGGTAGCCTTTGCGGTGTCGGGGGCGATGGTAGCCATTGATAAGCGGATGGATGTGTTCGGCGTAATCGTATTGGCTCTGCTCACTGCTGTGGGCGGTGGTATGGTTCGTGATGTGCTCGCCGGCATAACGCCGCCGATGGCCTTATGCGATATTACGGATTTTATGCTGGCGATTATCACGGCGTTGTTTATCTCTTGGGGATATACTCGATGGCCCATATCCCATCGCAATTTGCAGCGGTTTTTGCTGCTCTACAATATTTGTGACACTATTGGTTTGGCGTCCTTTACGATTACGGGCATGCTGACTGGCTTGGGCCGTGAGTACGGCAATCCCTATGTTCTGCCCGTATTACTGGGAGTCATTACGGCGGTGGGCGGTGGTGTTTTGCGGGATGTCATGGCGCGGCGCATGCCGGTGGTCCTGTATAAGGATATTTATGCCACAGCGTCTTTGGCAGGGGCTTTGGTGTCGTGCTTGCTTTATCCTTATATCGGAATCCTAGGCATGTCGTGGCTGTGCTTTGTCCTCGTTATCCTTTTGCGGGCAGGGGCTCTTCGCTACGATTGGCATCTATTCCATCCGCGTCCGGGAAAAAAAATTGGTGGGGAAAAGGAAACTAAGCAATAGATTCTTGATTTAGGGACAGCAGCTATATTATAATATGATTGAAATTAAGAATTAGCAATCGCAAACAATCCGAAAGCGGGGCTGCTTTATGGAACAAGATTTGTTGTCAAGTTATGCATTACTTTATGCGAAACTGGTTCAGCTCAGAGAAGAAGTCGAGTCGTTGCAGGAAGAAGAAGCGCTTTTTCAAGAGGAAATGAATAGCAAAGCCGATGAATGGGACGAGTCCTGTTTTTCGATGAACCGTTTATGATTTTGCCGCAGAAATGGTCTGCCTGCCCTTAACCGGTCAATTTGACTAGTCAAGGGCAGGCAGTTTTTGTTATTTGCCGTCAGTTGCTTGACGATTTGAGTTTGGGTGCGTATGATGTAGTAGGAGTATTCATATGGATTGATTTTACCGGTCTGTATTGTGATAGGAGGCAAGCGAAAGATTGCTGGAGAAACTGACTTTTTTGATGGAGGAATACTCGCTGAAGGTTGAGCTGGTGTTTAAAGACCGTCAGCTGTATTATCGAGTGAGCAAGGGCAGTGAAGAGGAAAAGGCCCCGATGCAGGTGTTGGAGGGAGGGCGCCGCTGGCTGCGCCGGCTGGAAAAACTTCATTTGCCATCCTGGCGGGCAAGCTACCAGCCAGAGACACCACCGGAGGTGCATCACCTTTGGCGGCTGGCCTTTAAAGATTCGAAAATCGGCATGCGCCGCATTGTGGGGGATCAGGCCTATCCGGGCAGCTGGGCTGCCTTTATCGATTTGATGAATGATATCCCAGGGGTAGAGCTTCACCGGGTGAAACAGTTAGAACAGGTATCGTTGATCCTTCAGGATACCATGGAGAATCAGGGGGGCAATATCTATTTGCCGAAACAGAAACGGCTGGCCCTTACCGAGAAACTCATCATCAACCGTGGTAAGCATATTCTGGTTTTTACCCGTCATAAGCAGGGCGTGGGAACAGAGCGTCATGCCTTCGACTCGGCGCGCAATGTGCCGTTGCTTCTGGAACGCATTGCGGCGCAGGCAGCACGATTTGGCAGTCAGTCGGATACGATTGCCGATGACTACCTGCCGCAGGTAGAGTGGAAGCTGGTCTGGCACGATGGCACTGAAGACAGTGGCAGCTATACAATGCGAGGTGAAGACATGCCCGAAGCTTGGAAAGAGTTCATGCATGAGATTGAACTGTTTACGGGAAATGTCCGGGGCAGGATTTTTTAACGGCGAAAAAAACAAAAAGGGCGTCTCCAGTTGTCAGCGGAGACGCCCTATAATTGACAAAATCACTAACTAATATTCGCAACAAAATCGCGAAATCCTCCTTTTTTTGCCAGGATAAAAAAATAAAGCAAAAGGCGCCAGAATGGGGCGAAAAAGGCTTGCTTTTGAAATTTTGAAGTGCTATTATATTAGCCAAGGGATAGGCAGACAAATGAGATGCATCCCACTCAGGAAAAATTTTCGCAAGTACGACGGCAAGGATTGTGCTTGGTGTGAAAAATTCCTTGCATAAGGGCTTCGCGGTTCGTGGATGAGGGCGGGGCTCTTTTTCTATGCAATTTTTGCAGTCAGGGCGAGATCGCAAAGGAGCGAGGGTTATGTATACGTTGGCAGGAAATGAATTTCAGGGAATATCGCCGCAGATTCATCAGGAGGCCTTTGTGGCGCCCCAGGTATTTGTGGCAGGGGATGTGCGGGTGGCAAAATACGCCAGCCTTTGGCCCGGGGTGGTGGCCCGCGGGGACGTGAATTACATCTCGGTGGGGGAATGTTCCAATGTACAGGATCTTGCCTGCCTCCACGTGGCCGATGACCATCCCTGCCTGATTGGGGATTACGTGACCATCGGTCATGGAGCTGTGGTTCATGGCTGCGAAATAGAGGACCATGTACTCATTGGCATGAATGCCACGGTGCTGACCGGGGCGAAAATTGGCCGCGGGTCAATCATTGCCGCTGGTGCGCTGGTCCGTGAAAATGAAGTAATTCCGCCAAATTCGCTGGTGGTGGGGGTGCCGGGAAAAGTGGTGCGAACCCAGGACCGCATGGAGAGTATCCACGCCCAGGCTATCAAATACAAATGCGAATGGGCCATTGGCTATGGCGTCAAACCGGACATCGGCGGGGAACTTTATCACGGCGAAACAATTATTTGATTTGGGGGATGAAAGCCCTATTTCCTGCTGGTTTATTTTTCGGTATAATAAAAGTGAAAACAATAAGGAATGAGGTGAGTATGTATGGAAATCGTATCGATTCCCAATGTGCTCTATAATCCCACGGATCGGATATCGCCCTATCTCATGGGCAAAGCAGGTGTTGCAAATCCATCAGGGGATGATGGGGCTATTGAAAAGCTGCGGGCGCAGAAATTCAATTATCGCTCTCAGATTGCTGAGCTTAATCGCATGGGCGGGGAAGCTAATGTGGAGAAAATCAGTAATCTTAGTGAGCAGCTGCGCACGGTAGAGGATAAAATCAAAGATGTAGCGGCTGAGCACGTCTTTGGGGAAGCCTTCTCGGTCAGTATCAGCCCGGAGGCCAGTGCCATGTATGGCGCCATGGTATCCAAGGCTCAAGCGGCAGCCCAGGACAAAATGTTGTAATCACAGAAACGCAAAATGACCAGTCAAATCTTTGGCGATTTGACTGGTCATTTTTTTACGAATCGGCAGGGATGGCGATAAGGCTTTCGTCTCCGGTGGTAAGAGCAGCGCGGCCCGCTGTAAGGTCAGTTAGGGCTGCTTTTACGGTTTCGAGGTTGGCCGGTTCAATTAAAAGGTGCAGGATGACGTTTTCGGCATAGTCTGCTTCAAGACTGCGAATTTCCTTTTGGCGCATCCAGTGCTCAACGGTGGCCAGCAGGTCGTAGCTGACCACTGCGTCAAGCTGGATGAATGGGGTCATGGCGAGGACTGTGGCCGCTTCGACGCCGAGAACGGCTGCATGGCTGTAAGCGCGGATGAGTCCGCCGGCGCCGAGCTTGATGCCGCCAAAGTAACGGGTAACTACCACGACGATATTGGTTAGGTCGTTTTTGCGGATGACCTCAAGGATGGGATTGCCGCCGGTTCCCCCGGGTTCGCCGTCATCGTTGGATTTTTGTTTATCGGCGCTTTCGCCGAGAACATAGGCGGAGCAGTTGTGGCGGGCATCGAAGTATTTTTTCTTCATGGCTTGGATGAAGGTCCGGGCCTCATCTTCGCTATCAACATGGCGAAGATGGGTGATGAATTTGGATTTTTGTATTTCGTAAAGGGTTTCGATGGAATCATCGGTTTCCTCGATTGTGCGGTATGGGTTCATGAAAACACCTCTTTGGCTGGATTTGTCTCTATTATTATAACCGATTGCTGCCGCTGGGGGTATGGGAAATTTATTTTATAAAACTATAGTATTATGCAGCGATTTGTAGTATTCTTAGGGATATAAAATGAAGTGCCGCGGATGGCAGATGCTATACAAATCACAAATAGGCAGCGGCACTGGGAAGGTTGTGTTAGTAAGGTCATGAACGAATCGAAAATGAACAGAGGGTTGAAGAATCGGCACTTGCAGCTGATTTCCCTTGGGGGAGTAATCGGCAGCGGCTATTTCCTCGGTACGGGGTATGTCCTCGAAAAAGCGGGCCCGGCAGCGATACTGGCCTATTTGCTTGGCGGTCTTATCGTGTTGTGCGTCATGCTGTGTCTGGCAGAGCTGGCAGTAGATAAACCAGTCTCGGGTTCTTTTGTTACGTATGCGCAGGAGCATATTTCTTCAACTTGGGCGTGTGGCGTAGGTTGGGCCTATTGGATAACCTGGGTCGCCTATGTTCCCTCGGAAATGATAGCCGCGGGAATCATCATGAATAATTTTTTGCCGATGGTCAGTCAGCTTTGGTGGGCGGTGCTCTTTAGTCTGATTGTGACCTGTATCAATCTGTTTCATGTCGATAAGTTCGGCGAGAGTGAATCGTGGCTTTCTCTTATCAAGATTCTTGCTCTCGTTGCCTTCACGGTGGTGGCAGGTCTCATCTGTCTCGGTCTGATTGGGGACCAGGGCTTTATCGGTACCAGTGTGCTGCTAGGCAGTGGTGGTTTCGCCCCGAACGGGTATTGGTCGATTGTGCTTACGATGGTCATCATCCTGGTTAATTTCCAGGGAACGGAGATTATCGGGCTGGCAGCTGGTGAATGCAAAGAGCCGGCCAAGAGTATTCCCATCGCCGTCCGTAATGTAACCTGGCGTATCATCGCCCTCTATATTATCCCGATTTCGCTGTTGATTTCCATTCTTCCTTGGGATAAAGCTTCTCTGGAGGAAAGTGTTTTTGCCGCAGCTGTCAATCAGTACGGCTTTTCGGGATTTGGCGCCTTTTTTGCGTTTGTCATCCTGACGGCGGCTATTTCCTGTTCCAACTCAGGACTTTACGGCGCGGCTCGGGCGATGCATGCCCTGGCTAAGATGGATATGGCGCCGAAGTCGCTGGGGAGACTCAACAACAATGGTATGCCCTCCCGGTCGGTTATGGTTTCTCTTTGGGCTTGCTGGGCGGTAATCCTGATTTACGCCTTTAATCCGGATTCGGTAATTTACACCTATCTGTTGGCGGTATCTGGTTTTACTGGTGCCATTGCCTGGATTTCCATATGCTGGAGCCAGTATCGCTTCCGCAAGCTGAAGATGGCGGAAGGAACGGTGGCGGAACTTCGCTATAAGACACCGTTTTTCCCCTATGTCACCTTGTTTGGCATTTGGTCCCAGGTGTTCTGCCTGGTGGTTATGGTCTTTACGCCGGATTTGCAGGAGGCTTTATTCGCCGGCATTCCGATGCTGATTCTGCCGATGGTATGGTATCACTTTCGGGAAAAACATCGGGCAGCAGTAGCCGCAAGAGCTATGCGCTGATAAGTGAATAGCTTCGATAACGAAATAAAAGGAGGCCCGCTGGCCGTAACTGTGCCAGCGGACCTCCTTTTTTATTTTGTTATTTTTCAGTGGGAGTATCCTGCTGGATGTCGAGGTAATCCCGAATGGCCGCGATTTCTTTGGCGGTATAAAGGCCGATGGGCTGTTCACGAATCATAATGGCTTGAAGCATGCGGCTCTGTTCAACCTGGTCCGTGGTGCGCAGATTGGCGGGGTCAGCTGCAGCCTTGGTTAGCGCAATGGTCCGGTACTGGGCATCGGCGTAGGCATTGGTTTTTTTCATGACTTCAATCAGCAAATCGTAGCAGCCATCGTTGAGGGCCAGCGGCGGGGCATTGTGATTGATGCGGTCCCGTAGCAGCTGGCTATCCTGTTCCAACTGCTTGAGGCGTACATAGGTGGTTTGGATGCTGATGTTATCTTCTTTGAAATTCTCCAGGATATTGTGATACCATTGCCAGTTCCGGTCAAGTTCGCTGATGTCCTTTTGATAGCCGGCGTACCAGGTGGCAAATATTTGCTGCTGCTCCAGCTGGTAGTTGACTTCGTCTTCGGTCATGATGGCTGGTTCCGGCGTTTTGACGGGCCAAAAGAAATAGGCGACGCTGCCAGCTGCGCAAAGCGTCAGGCAGAAAAAGAAAAAGATTCGCTTGCTGGGCAGATAACGATAGAGCAGTCCCAGTAGGATAAGCCCGATTATGAGTAATATATATAGAAACATTACGGTTAAAACCTCCCCGATGAAACGGATGAAACTTCTTTTATTCTATCATAATCAAGCCTTGCGGGAAATAAGCGAAAAAGCTATACTGAAATTATCTGTGACACAGCAAGTAAAAGGATGTGGTTTTTATGAAGGGGAAGTTTCTGCACGGTTTTTGGCAGCTCTTCCGCGGCTATTGGAATTCGGAACACAAATGGCGGGCCAGAGGCCTGTTGGCTTTTGTAATTGGACTTAATTTTTTTGACGTATATCTGCTGGTCTGTATCAACAGCTGGTATAACGAATTTTATAACGCCCTGCAGGGGTACCAGGCGGATCAGTTCTGGCCGCTGGTAGGTGAGTTCACGGGACTGGCCATGTTGCATATCCTCATCGCCGTCTATGCGATTTACCTGCGGCAGGCCGTTCAGATTAAATGGCGCACCTGGCTGACCAATCAGTATCTCGGCAAGTGGATGAAGAAGCAGGTTTACTATCGTCTGCAGGTTTTAAAGAGCGATACGGATAACCCGGATCAGCGAATCAGTGAGGACATCAATCAGTTTGTCACGCTGACCCTGCAGCTTTTGATTGGCTTCTTGAAACAGCTGACAACCTTGGCGGCTTTTGGCGTAGTGCTTTGGAATCTGTCCGGTGCTTTTACGGTGCCAGTGGGCAGTCATGAATTTGTCATCTATGGCTACATGTTCTGGTTTTCGCTGATTTATTCGGCGGCGGGTACCATTTGCGCCCATTTGGTGGGCCGGAAACTTATTGGCTTGAATTTTGACCAGCAGCGATTTGAGGCGGACTTCCGTTTCAATATGATGCGGGTGCGGGAAAACAGTGAAAGCGTTGCCTTCTATCGCGGAGAACAGCCGGAATCCGTGGGCTTTAAGGAGCGGTTTGCCAAAGTTATCGAGAATTACTGGCAGCTCATGCGGCAGACGAAATTGCTCAATTTCTATGTAAATGGCTATGCCCAGCTGGCCATTATCGTACCGCTGGTGCTTGCGGCTCCGCGGTATTTTGCCGGAGCGATGGCGTTGGGGGGACTCATGCAGACGGTATCGGCTTTCGGCCGGGTGCAGGATGCCCTGTCCTATTTTGTTGAGTCCTACGATACCATCGCCCAATTGGCGGCTGTTATTCGCCGACTTACGACCTTTACTGGGCATATGGCAGATGTAAGCGAAATTCAAAACGGCGTCTGCCGGTTGGAAAAAGAGGGGGATAGGCTGGGCTTGGAAAATCTTCAGGTTCAGCTGCCGGATGAGCGGAAACTGCTGTCGGCTTGTACCCTGCAGCTTTCCCAGGGACGGTATGCGCTGGTGACGGGCTCCTCTGGCTGTGGCAAGAGTACGCTATTGCGCACGTTAGCGGGGATTTGGCCTTATGGCAAAGGGAAAGTCGTTCTTCCCACAGGCAGCCGGACGTTGTTTTTACCCCAGCGGCCTTATCTGCCACTTGGCAGCCTGCGTCGCGCCCTTTACTATCCGCTGTCGGCATCTGGAAGCGATGAAGGGCTGCAAAAAGTTTTGCGGCTGGTGGGCTTGGAGAAATTTATCGCCAAACTCGACGAGGTGGACGATTGGAGCCGCATTCTTTCTTTAGGTGAGCAGCAGCGGCTGGCTTTTGCCCGGGTACTGCTGGTGAGGCCGGATTGGATTTTCCTGGATGAAGCTACCTCGGCCCTCGATGAGCCCCGGGAGCAAGAAATGTATGAGCTGCTAAAGCGGGAACTTCCTCAGGCCAGCATCGTAAGTGTGGGCCATCGTTCCACGCTCTTTGCCCAGCATGATACCGAGCTGCATCTGGCAGGGGACGGCACTTGGCAGCTGCGTCCGATTCCTTCCGAAAATTAAGCAAAGCAAAAACGCAAAATTGACCGGTCAATTGACTTGTCAATTTTGCGTTTTTTATTCGGAGGATTTAGGAATTAGGTCTTACTGATGATTTTCAGAAAGAGAGGATACAATATAATTCGTCATTGTAGAGAAGTAAGGTTGATAATATGAATCGCAGAGATTTTTTGAAAAATACTATATGTATGGGCGCGGGCTTGGCACTGGCACCGGGACTTATGCACCATAAGGCGGTTGAGGCTGCCTGGGGAGCAGGTAACGACCTTCCCGGGGTTTCCATTCGCGAAACCTATCTGCAGTTTAGTTCCTTGCAGGCGCGCACCACCACCGATGGGGTTGTCATCCATCACATCGGTGGCACCAACCGCGATGTTTCAGCGGAAGAGGTTCATGAGTGGCACAAGAACAATGGTTGGGCTGGTATTGGCTACCACTTCCTGATTCGGAAAGATGGAACCATTGAGCGCGGCCGTCCCATGAATATGCTGGGGGCTCATTGCTACCAGCAGAATTGGCACACCGTTGGTGTCAATATTGTGGGAAACTTTATGGAAGCGCATCCTACTTCGGCGCAGATGGAGTCAGCGGCCAAACTGCTGCGGGCCTTGAGCCGCTACTATGGGTTCCCCATAAACCGCAGCCATATCAAGGGGCACCGCGAGTATAATTCCACGGACTGCCCAGGGGATATTCTTTATCGTATGTTGGATAATCTGGTATATAATGCAGCATGCTTGTAAAATGCACGGGGAGGTATAATTATGCGATATCGCTGGTTCGCCAAGGAAGAAGAACGAGTTGATGCGTTTGGTGTACCGGTCAGCCGTGCCGAGCATGATGAGGCACTGCATCCAAAATCGCCTGGCTATGCCCGGGGCGAGGTGCTGGCCATTGTTTTGGCCATGGTCATCCTGTGTTATGAGTGGGTCAACGACGATGCGCCGCTGATTTTTGTCTGCGTTTCCTTTCTGGTCTATGAACTGCAACCGATTGTTCTGAAGGTTTATGGGCCGCGCGGGCAGGTAATATGCAATGTGATTAAGGGGTTTAGCCTGGCGACTTTTATCGGTGCGCTGGCTTGGACGTTTTTATGAAGAGGACTTCATAAAAACGTCTTTTTATTTATAATTATAATAATTGGTGTTTATAAAAAAATATATAAAAAATATTATTTTTTTTTATTGTTAAGCAGGATAATCGAAAACTTTATCGAATTTCATTGTATAAGAAATTTTTCAAGAGGATAGACGGTGGCCCGGAAGGACCCTTGATGTGGAGATCAGCCGCTATCTGACGGGAGATAACGGTGTAGGAAATAAGATGCGTGGGAGTCTTGTTTTGCATACGGCTTGTGTATATTAACAGACTAGGTCTGTTTTTATAGATATATATTCGAAAAGCGGTCAAAATAGGGGAGACCGACTTTTCCACAACATCCAAGGGGGATTTTTTATGAGAAAGACAGAATGCTTAGCAATGATCCTGGCTGGTGGCCAGGGAAGCCGTTTGGGGGCGTTGACGAAAAAAATCGCCAAGCCGGCCGTACCGTTTGGGGGTAAATACCGCATTATTGATTTCCCGCTGAGCAACTGTGCGAATTCGGGCATTGAGAAAGTCGGTGTGCTGACGCAGTACCGTCCGCTGGAACTGCATAATTACTTAGCATCGGGAAGTGCCTGGGACCTCGACAAGAAGGACGGAGGCGTATTTATCCTGCCGCCGTATGCGAGGGAAAAGGGGGCAGAATGGTATCGCGGAACGGCAGATGCCATCTATCAGAACCTCAATTTCATTGACCTGGCTGACCCGGACTATGTCCTGATTCTTTCGGGGGATCACATTTATACGATGGATTACTCTTGGATGCTCGATGCTCATAAGATGAATAAAGCCGAGGCGACGATCGGTGTAATTGAAGTCCCTTGGGATGAGGCTCCACGCTTTGGTATCATGAACACGGATAAAGACGGCCGCATCGAAGAATTTGAGGAGAAGCCGGCTAATCCGAAGAGCAATCTGGCCTCGATGGGTATCTATATCTTCAACAAGAACTTCCTCAAGAAGTATCTCGAGGATGATGCAAAGGATGAGACCAGCAGCCATGACTTCGGCAAAAATATCATTCCGAAGATGCTGGCAGATAAAGCACGTCTCTACTCCTACGCTTTTGATGGCTACTGGAAAGATGTCGGAACTATCGAAAGCCTCTGGCAGGCAAATATGGACCTGCTGCAGGACGTTCCGCCCTTTGAACTCAACGGCGACTGGAAGATTTATTCCTCCAACCCGTCCATGCCACCGCATTTTGTCGGCCCAGATGCTAAAATTAAGAATTCCATGGTAAGTGAAGGTTCTATGGTTTTAGGCGAAGTCGTGAATTCCGTCATTTTCCCAGGCGTGCGCATTGGGAAGGGAGCTAAGGTCACGAACTCTGTCGTAATGCCTTCGACGGTCATTCGGGAAAATGCCGTTGTCGACTATGCAATTATCGCTCAGAACTGTGAAATCGCAGAAGGTGCGAAGGTAGCTGGTGAGAAAGGTGCCATTACTGTCGTAGCAGAAGGCGAGACAGTAGAGAGTGAGGCAGGCAGCAAACAGGCTGGCTGAGACGCAGCATATAAACAGCAACCTAGTCATAGTTGGATCGGAGTGAACAAAATTGAAAACAGTAATGGGGATTATCAATCTTCAGGAAGATAATAGCTTGATTCGTGACTTGACGTCGCGCCGTGCCGTAGAGTCGATTCCATTTGCCGGCCGTTACCGGCTCATTGACTTTACCCTGTCCAGCATGGTAAATTCCAGTATTTCCTGTGTCGGAATCATGCTGCCGGATAAACCGCGTTCGGTACTAGACCACCTGCGGTCTGGTAAAGACTGGGATTTGGCCCGCCGCCATGATGGCTTGTTTTATCTTCCCGCCCCACAGCAGGAAGATATGAACCGCAAGGGGGATTTGAAGAATTTCTATCATAATCTGGATTTCTTCGAGCACAGTTCCCAGCGCTACGTCCTTCTGACCAGCGGCAGTTTCGTCTATAATGTGGATTTTAGCCAGTTGTTGCGCTTCCACCAGAACACGAATGCCGATATCACGGTGATTTATAATACGGCAAGCGAGGAAGCTCATGGCAAGAATGTCGTTATCGAAACCGCTGAGAATGGTCTGGTTACGGATATTGCGGAGAAACCAGCTGTTTATGACGGGACGCAGGTTTCTACGAACGTCTATCTCATGGAGAAGCGCATCTTTGTTGAGATGATTCGCTATACCTATGAGCATGGCGGACAGGACTTCCTGATTGATGGTATTATCCGCCGCGCCGCAGAGTATAACATCTACGGCTTTGAACATGATGGTTATGTAGCACACGTGGATTCTACGGCAGCATACTACAAGGCCAACATGGATATCCTGCAGCCAGAGGTATGGGAGGAGCTCTTTATGGGGC
The DNA here is from genome assembly GCF_024693525.1 of Selenomonas sp. The sequence goes on from NZ_JAILKR010000057.1 coordinate 19,296, forward strand.
AGCATCCTGTTTACACCAAGGTAAAGGATGAAGTGCCGGTTCAGTATAAGGAGACTGCCAAGGTCAAGAATTCGCTGATTGCCAATGGCTGCATTGTTCGCGGGGAAGTGGAGAACAGCATCCTGTTCCGCGGAGTCAAGGTAGCTGAAGGGGTCAAAATCAAGAATTCCATTATCATGCAGAAGTGCGACATCCAAGAAGGTTCGCTGCTGGAAAATGTCATCTGTGATAAGAATGTCATCATTTCCAAGGAGAAGTGGCTCAAAGGAGCTGCCAACTACCCGCTGATTGTTACCAAGAATGTCGTAATTTGATAGGCAAAGTCAGCCGTTGTAACGAGGTACCATTGCTTATAACGGGCAGTGGGGTCGGACAACGGCTGTTCTTGTTATAAAAATAAGGTATTCGTGGCTCAAGGCCAAAGGGGAGTGTTTTATTTGGCAAGAGAAAAGAAAGAAAAAAAACAGAAGGGTCCAAAGAGCAAAGAATTTGAAAAGCTCAAAGAAGGTCTTAAAGTTCGTTTTGTGAATACCGCTCATATCATGTGGGGGCGTGACCTCAATGAACTGACGGAAAATGAAATCTATCAGACTGTGGCAGCAACAGCCAAGCAGTATATTTCCGATAACTGGATTAAGACGAACCGCACCTATGGTGAGCGGGAAGAAAAGCAGGTCTATTATTTCTCCATTGAGTTTTTGATGGGACGGCTGTTAAAGGCTAACCTCATTAATCTCGGTATTGAAGAAGCGGTTCGGGAAGTCTTGGAAGGCTTTAATTTGAACCTTACAGAGGTGTTTGAAGAGGAGCCGGATGCAGGCCTTGGCAATGGTGGCTTAGGCCGTTTGGCTGCCTGCTTCATCGATTCGATGGCTGCTCATCGCCTGCCGGGCCATGGCTGCAGCATCCGCTATCAGTATGGGTTGTTTGAACAGAAAATCATCAATGGGAACCAGGTTGAGATTCCGGATAACTGGCTGAAAAATGGGTTTGCCTGGGAATACCGCAAACCAGATAAGGCCGTTGACGTCAAATTCGGTGGCAATGCCTACATGAAGGAAATGCCGGACGGCAGTCTCAAGCTGGTGCATGAGCATGCGCGGACGGTAATGGCTGTACCCTATGATGTGCCCATTGTGGGGTATCATAACAACACGGTCAATACGCTGCGCCTTTGGAATGCAGAGGTCAATCGGGATTTCTCGGACTATGGCATGCTGACCCAGGAACAGATGCGGCAGAAAAATGAATACCGACTGTTTGTGGAAAGCATCACCCGCTATCTTTATCCCGATGACAGCACCTATGAAGGCCGTCGTATGCGTTTGATACAGGAGTATTTCATGACGTCGGCTGGTGTGCAGAGCATTGTCCGCCACTTCAAGAAGACGGGCATGAATCTGCATGACTTTGCCCAAAAGATTGCCATCCATATCAACGATACCCATCCGGCAGTGGCGGTGGCTGAGCTTATGCGCATCCTGGTGGATGAGGAAGGCTTTGAATGGAATGAGGCCTGGGCTATCACCAAGAACACCATCGCTTATACCAACCATACCATTATGCCGGAGGCTTTGGAGACGTGGCCGGTGGATATGTTCAAAGAACTTCTGCCACGCATCTACATGATTATCGATGAAATCAACCGCCGTCATCTTTTGGAAGTACGGGCTCGCTATCCGCGCAACGAAGGCAAGGTTCATGCCCTGTCCATCATTCAGGATGGCTTGGTTCATATGGCAAGACTTTCCATTGTGGGCGGTCATAGCGTCAACGGTGTCGCTAAAATTCATTCGGATATACTGAAGGAGACGACACTGCGGGATTTCTATGAGTACAATCCGAAGATGTTCAACAATAAGACCAATGGCATCACCCACCGCCGGTGGCTCATGGGCGCTAATCCAGAGCTGGCGGACCTCATTGATGCGACCATTGGCAGCCGTCGTTGGCATCGTCATCCGGAGCAGCTGGATTTGCTCAATGACTATGTGGAAGATAAGCCCTTCCTGGCGGAACTTGGTAAAATCAAGCATCTCCGCAAGGAAGCGCTGGCGAAGTACATCAAGGAGCACAATGGCATTGAGGTCAACCCGGATTCGATTTTCGATATTCAGGTAAAACGCATCCATTCGTATAAGCGTCAGCTTATGAATATTCTGCATATCATGTATCAGTATCATAAGCTCAAGACTGATAAGAATTTTGACATGCTTCCGACTACGTATATTTTTGGCGGCAAGGCAGCACCGGGATACTACATTGCCAAAGAGACTGTTCGCTTGATTTTGGCCGTGGCGGATAAAGTAAATACCGATAAGACCATCAAGGGGAAAATCAAGATTGTCTTCATTGAAAACTTTGGCGTATCTATTGGTGAGATTGTCTATCCGGCAGCCGATGTCAGTGAGCAGATTTCCACCGCTTCGAAGGAAGCTTCGGGTACTGGCAATATGAAATTCATGATGAATGGTGCCATTACCTTGGGAACCTTGGATGGGGCCAATGTGGAAATCCGTGAGGCAGTAGGCGGCGATGAACACTGTGTCATCTTTGGCCTGCGGGCTGAGGAGGTATTGAATTATTACGCAACGGGAACTTATTCCGCTTGGGATGAGTACAACACCAACGAGAACGTTCGCATCGTTGTGAATCAGCTGACGGATGGGACATATGGGGACTTCCGTTCGCTCTATGAATACCTTGTCCATGCCAATGATGAGTTCTTTATCCTGAAGGACTTCAATGCCTATGCTGCGGCTCATGTGGAAATCATGAAGCGGTATCAGGACCGGTTCCATTGGCTTAAATCATCAGCGATGAATATTGCCAATTCCGGCTGCTTCTCGTCTGACCGTACCATCGACGAGTATGCAAATGAAATCTGGCAGGTAAAACCTGTCATGATTCCGTAACAAGCCGGATTATTGATGGCAGGCGAGTGGGGATTCGCCTGCCTATCAATGGATATAACAGAGGGGGATTAATTTGAAAACATCAGATCTTAGTGAATTTGACCGATATTTATTCCATCAGGGAACAAACTATCATGCCTATGAGATGCTCGGTGCTCATTTCGTGGAGGAAAATGGCAAAAAGGGCGTACGGTTTGCGGTTTGGGCACCCCATGCGAAATCCATCACGGTGGTTGGTGATTTCAACAATTGGGATGACCGGGTAAATCCGATGACCCGTTTGGATGATGGGGAGATTTGGTCGGTATTTTTGGAAAACATTCCTGAAGGGGCACTTTACAAATATGCGATTGAACCTCAGTGGGGCGGACCTCGCATCTTGAAGGCTGATCCCTATGGATTCTACGCGGAAAAGAAACCGAATACGGCTTCCCGGGTCTATGATATGAGTCGCTATGAATGGAAGGATAATGCCTGGGCGGAGCAGAAACGCCGGGAATCCTCCTATGAGCGGCCGATGCTTACCTATGAGGTTCATGCTGGTTCTTGGCGGCGCAATGCCGATGGGGAGTATCTGTCGTATCGCGAGCTGGCCGACCAGCTCGTTGACTACGTTCGGGACATGAACTATACTCATATTGAGTTTATGCCGCTTTGCGAACATCCTTTTGACGGTTCCTGGGGGTATCAAGCAACGGGCTATTATGCAGTGACCAGCCGCTATGGCACGCCGGATGATTTCCGCTATCTGGTTGACCGGGCGCATGCCAATGGCATTGGTGTCATCATGGACTGGGTACCGGGACATTTCTGCAAGGATGAACAGGGCCTGCGTCATTTTGATGGCCAGACGCTCTACGAATCGGATAACGAGACTCGTGCCGAGAACTGGGAGTGGGGAACCACGAACTTCGATTACGGCCGTACGGAGGTCCAAAGTTTCTTGATTTCCAATGCCATGTTCTGGTTTGAGGAATTCCATATTGATGGGTTGCGCATTGATGCGGTAGCGAATATGCTCTACCTTAATTATGGACGCAAAGACGGTGAGTGGCAGCCCAACAAGTATGGGGATACGGGCAATCTGGAGGCTATGGATTTTTTGAAGAAGCTCAATGAGGCTATCTTCCAGTACCATCCACAGGCGTTGATGATTGCTGAGGAGTCAACGGCCTGGCCGTTGATTTCCAAGCCAGTCTATATGGGTGGCATGGGCTTTAATTACAAGTGGAATATGGGCTGGATGAACGATATGCTCAAATATATGAGCCTGGATCCAATCTATCGTAAGTGGAATCACGATAAGGTTACGTTCTCGTTCATGTATGCCTTTTCGGAAAACTTTGTACTGCCATTGTCCCATGATGAGGTCGTTCATGGCAAGTGTTCGCTTATCAGCAAGATGCCTGGCGATTATTGGCAAAAGTTTGCTGGCTTGCGTTCCTTCTTTGGCTATTGGATGGCTCATCCTGGTAAGAAGTTGCTGTTCATGGGAGGCGAGTTCGGTCAGTTCATCGAGTGGAATTACGATGATAGTCTGGATTGGCATCTGGTGGAACAGTATGAGATGCATACAAAGATGAAGGAATATTCCAAGGCGCTCAATAAATTCTATTGTGACCATAAGGCCTTTTGGCAGGTGGATTTCGATTGGAATGGTTTCCAATGGATTGACTGCAACGATAATGAGAACAGCATTGTATCCTTTATCCGCAAGGCTGATGACAGCAATGACTTCATCATTGCCATCTGCAACTTCACGCCAGAGGTTCGTCACAATTACCGGATTGGTGTTCCTTCCAAGGGAAATTATGTGGAAGTCTTCAATTCGGATGATGAGGCCTTTGGCGGCAGCGGTGTCAAGAATGCCAATGAAATTGCTTCGGTGGATATTCCCTGGCATAACCGGGAACAGTCCATTACGCTTACCATTCCGCCGCTGGCAACTATTTATCTGCGTTTAAACGGTCAGACTGGTGCAGGAACGTCTTTTTCTGAGGCTTCGGCGGAAGTAGATGCCAGAGGCCATGAGGAAAAAGAATCTGCCGATAAGGCAGAAGCCGCTGAAGTAAAGGCTCCGGCTAAGCGCCGCGGCCGTCCGAAAAAGACGGAAGCCGAAAAGAAGGAAGAAAAGCCCAAGAAAACGACGGTTAAGAAAACAACCCGTAAGACTACTGCCAAAGTGACAGCGGCAAAAGTAGAGGAGCCGAAGGCAGAAACGAAGAAGGAAGAAAAGCCCAAGAAGACTGCGGCTAAGAAAGTTTCTACGGCTAAAATTGCTACCGCCAAGACTGCCACGAAAAAAACGGCCACGAAAAAAACGACAGCAGCGAAAAAAGATTCTGAAGCTGTTGCCGCTAAGAAAACAACTACCCCTAAGAAGGCAACCAAAAAATCAACTGCTGTTACCACAGCAGCCCGTAAGAAAACGGTGAAGAAAAAAGCTGTTGCCGCCGGCGATGAATAAGGAGGATATGGGTATGAAAGTTCTTTATGTAGCATCGGAAGTAGTGCCTTTTGCCAAAACGGGAGGCTTGGCTGATGTAGCAGGTTCTCTTCCTCAGGCATTGAAAGAGGAGAATGTAGATATCCGTGTCATCATGCCGAAATTTGGCAAGATTGACCCGAAATACACCAATGCTATGGAGCATGTTTATGATGGCGAATTGGATGTAGCTTGGCGCAAAAAATATGTGGGTCTGGATAAATACGAAAAGGACGGGATTACTTATTACTTCGTCGATAACCAGGAATACTTTGGCCGTGAAGGCTTCTATGGCTATGATGACGATGCAGAGCGCTTTTCCTTCTTCTGCCGGGCAGTTTTAAATCTGCTGCCGGTTATGGATTTCTGGCCGGATGTCATTCACACCAACGATTGGCATGCCGGGCTGGTCAATGTGCTGTTGAAACTCGAGCATATGGACGATGAACGCTATCGCGATATCCGCACGCTTTATACGATTCACAATCTCAAGTATCAGGGCGTGTTCCCAAAAGAGGTTATGAGCGATGTCTTAGGGCTTGACTGGAAGTATTTCAACAACGGGGATTTGGAATTTTATGATGCCGTCAATTTCATGAAGGGTGGTATCATTTATGCCGATTATATCTCCACGGTCAGCAAGACTTATGCCCAGGAGATTCAGTATGAATATTTTGGTGAGCATTTAGATGGCCTGCTCCGCAGCCGTCAGGATACGCTGTTTGGCATTGTCAATGGTTTGGATTACAATGTCTACAATCCGGCTACGGATACGAACTTGTTTGAGACCTATGATATCGACAGCCGTGACCGCAAGGCCGACAATAAGACGGAATTGCAGAACCTCTTGGGATTGCCGAACAATCGCCGCACGCCGATGGTGGCTTTGGTTTCCCGTCTCGTTGCCGCCAAAGGACTGGACCTCATCGTCCGCATGATGGATGAAATCCTGCAGCATGAGGACATTCAGTTCGTCATGCTGGGAACTGGCGACCGGGAATATGAAGAGTGGTTCAAAGGGCTGGAGTGGCGTTTCCCCAATAAGGTTTCGGCCAACATCAAGTTCTCCAACGAATTGGCGCAGCGCATGTATGCAGCCGCCGACATCTTCCTGATGCCGTCGGATTATGAGCCTTGTGGTATCGGGCAGTTGATTGCCTTGCGCTATGGTGCTGTCCCCGTGGTTCGCGAGACTGGCGGTCTCAAGGATACGGTTCAGCAGTATGATAAATACACCAATGAAGGCAATGGCTTTGTCTTCGGAGATTACAATGCCCATGAAATGATGTATGCGTTGAAGCGTGCGCTTAGCGCCTACGAGAATTTCGAAGAGTGGCAGCATATTGTGGCAAATGCGATGAATACGGATTACAGCTGGACAAATTCTGCTAGGGAATACAAGGAGCTGTACCATAAACTGTTAGAGGAATAAAAAGCAGGATAGGGCGGCAATGAAATTGCCGCCTTTTATGCAAGAAAAACGAGAAAAGGAGGGGATGTTATGCTGGGAAGAAATGAGGTTGAGCATAATTCCCGAAATGTCTATTTTCGTTCCCAGATTGGAGCAGCGGAGGCTGGTTCTAAAATAAAACTCGGTATTCGTTTGCGGACGTGCCAGTCTATCCAGAGTGTGCTCATGCGGGGTTGGCATGACCGGTTTGGTGAGAAACTCTTTACGCTTACCACCAAGGATGACTTTTCCAGTGAGGAGAAGTTCTACTCGATTACCTTGGATTTGCCGGAAAAAGGCTGTTTGCTTTGGTATTATTTCATCATCACGACTGCGGACGGCACTTGCTATTATGGAAACAATCCGGAACAGCTCGGCGGCTTGGGGGAAGTATATGATCATGTACCGCCCTCCTTCCAGATTACGGTATACAATAAGGGGGCCAAAACCCCGGACTGGTTCAAGCACAGCGTGATGTATCAAATCTTCCCAGACCGCTTCTATCGGAAAGGGGAGCAGATTATCCCCAAAAAAGGAGCCGTATATCATGCCGATTGGTCTGATGATCCTTGTTACTACAAAGACCCGGATACGAAAGAGATTGTTGCCTATGATTTTTTTGGCGGCAATCTGCAGGGAATTAAGGAAAAACTCGGTTACTTGAAGAAACTGGGAATTTCGGTCCTCTATCTCAATCCGGTATTTGAATCGGAAAGCAATCATCATTACGATACGGGGGATTACCATAAAATCGACCCGATCCTCGGAACAAAAGAGGACTTTCGTGAACTGGTCCAGGCGGCCAAGGAGCAGGGGATACGCATAATCCTTGACGGTGTGTTCAGCCATACGGGCAGCAACAGTCGCTATTTTAACCGGGCTGGCGCCTATGATACGGTAGGGGCCTTCCAGTCCAAGGAGTCTCCCTATTATGAATGGTACAGCTTCCGCAATTTCCCCTATGAGTATGACAGTTGGTGGAATTTCAATACCCTGCCCAATGTCAATGAAACTACCCCGTCTTATATGGATTTTATCATCTACGATGCGGACAGCGTGCTGCACCATTGGATGAAGGAGGGGATTGCCGGCTGGCGCCTCGATGTCATCGATGAACTGCCAGAGCCCTTTTCTCAGGCTTTTTTTGCTGAGTTGAAAAAGACCAATCCCGAAGCCGTTATGATTGGTGAGGTATGGGAGGATGCCTCTCATAAGATTGCTTATGGAACGCCGAGGGAATACCTTTGCGGTCAGGAAATGGATTCGGCCATGAACTATCCCTTCCGGGATATCCTGTTTGATTTCCTGTTGTATCGAAACGACGGGCGGCAGGCGATGCGGCGTTTTGAAAGCCTGCGGGAGAATTATCCCAAGGAAAATTTCTATGCCATGATGAATCTCATCGGCAGCCATGATGTTCAGCGTGCCATAACCATTCTGGGAGAGGCTGCTTACTATGATGGTATGCCTGCAGTGGAGCAGTCGCGTTCTAAGCTGGATAAGGACCAGTATAATCTTGGTGTAGAGCGGTTGATGATGGCATCCCTGTGGCAGATGACTTATCCAGGAGTTCCCTGTATTTATTACGGGGATGAAGTCGGTATGCAGGGATTCAAAGACCCATACAATCGCCGTCCCTATCCTTGGGGGAAGGGCGACCCGTATTTGAAACGGTGGTATGAGAAAATCATTGGCCTGCGTAAGGAGCATCCAGCGTTGCAGACTGGTGTCCTGCTGCCAATTTTAGCAGAAGGGGATTGTATTGCCTATGCCCGGGTAATTCGCGGTGGTAGGGATGTGTTCGGCAAGGAAGAAAAAGACGAATCCTTCCTGGCGGCCTTTAATCGGAGCCGTACCGAAACCCATATTTTGAAGATGGATGTCAGCGATTTTGCCGAAGGCCATTTTGTCGATGTAACGGGCAGTGGCAATGTGTATGAAGTTACCCGGGGAAGAGTGGAACTACGGCTTGAACCGCTGACCGGTGTGCTGCTTCAGCACAAACGGGCACCGCGGGAGTATGAGCGGCAGGCGGGTATTTTGCTTCATCCCACCTCGCTGCCGTCGAAATACGGTATTGGCGATTTGGGTAAAGAAGCCTACAAATTCGTGGATTTCCTCAAGGCAGCCGGGCAAAAGGTCTGGCAAATTCTTCCCCTGGGGCCAGTGGATAACGTGGGTTACTCCCCCTATCAGTCGAGTTCGGCCTTTGCTGGGAATCCTTTGTTGATTGATTTGAATGAATTGATTGAGAAGAATTGGCTGACGGCAGCCGAGGCTAGAGTCCCCTACGTTAGCAATTCCTCCTTTATCGATTTTGAATGGGTTCAGCACTTCAAGCGGAAATGCTTCAAAAAGGCCTGGACGAAATTCCAGCATACGATGGACAAAAATCAGGAGTATCAGGAATTTTGTCGGCAGGAAGCCGATTGGCTGGAGGATTTTTCCTTGTTCCAGGCTGCTAAGCGGGAATTTAAGGGCAAGGAGTGGAGCAAGTGGCCGGAACCAATCCGGAGTCGTGACCCCAAAGCGCTGGCAGATCTGCGAAAACGTTTGGCCGATTCCATTGGCATGGTGAAGTTCGAGCAATATTTATTCGCCATGCAGTGGCGGCGGCTTCATGACTATGCGAAATCCCAGGGCATTCAGATTATGGGGGATATGCCGATATTCCTGGCTGGTGACAGCGCCGATGTCTGGGCGAATCAGAAGCTTTTCGACCTTCAGGAAGATGGCACGGCCAATACAGTGGCTGGTGTTCCGCCAGATTACTTCAGTGCAACGGGGCAGCTTTGGGGTAATCCCCAGTACGATTGGCAGGCGATGAAAGGGGAGAATTATAGCTGGTGGAAGAAGCGCTTCCATAAGTTGTTCGAACTGGTGGACATCGTTCGCATCGATCACTTCCGCGGCTTTGAGTCCTTCTGGGAAGTGGATGGCAAAGCTGCCACCGCCATCAATGGCCGTTGGGTCAAGGGGCCGGGTAAGCCATTTTTTGACGAGCTTCGCCGGGAATTTGGCGACAAATTCCGCATTGTCGCTGAGGATTTGGGCATCATCACCGATGAGGTGGAACAGCTTCGCGATGCCTGCGGGTTCCCTGGTATGAAGGTGCTTCATTTCTGCCTGCACTTCAATGAGCAAGGACGGCTGGGGTGCGTGGTTCCGGAGAACAGCATTGTCTACACGGGAACCCATGATAACAATACAACGGTTGGCTGGTACAATCAGGATATTGATGAATCCGTACAGGCAGCAGTGGCAGGACTGCTGCATGCCAAAGCTGACCGGCCTCAGGATGTGGCCGCCGGACTCATTGCCTTTGCTTATGCATCCAATGCTCGTCTGGCAGTTGTTCCCATGCAGGATATTCTGCATTTGGATGAGCGAAGCCGGATGAATACGCCGGGAACGGTAGGGCTGAATTGGAAATGGCGGTTGAAAGCGGATTACTCGCTGATGATTGAGGCGGAGGAATTAAAACGCCTTTGTGAAAAATACGAGCGCTGATTTTGTCAGCGGGCATGAAAAAGCCCCGCATAAGCTTGGATTAAGATGTCCAGCTTATGCGGGGCCTTGTTATGCCAAAATTTCCTTTTGTTATTTGGGATTGTATTCCGTAATCGTGAGCTCCGGATGTTCGTTGAGGTTGATGATTTCATCGGGAGAAATGCTCACGACGGGATGGGCGGCAAAGTCATTGGGATAGGCCGCAATGGTACCCTTTTCGCCATTGTTCAGTGTAACCCGTGAGCCCAGGAAGGCGTCTTTGATATGGGTGAGCACCGGAACGCAGACAGTGGGATCCAGGGACGTAAACATGTTTTTCGTAATCTGGGCGATAGCCGAGAATGGAGTCTGTTTTACGTAGCCTTCTCGTTCCGTGGTGATGTTGTCGTAGATATCGGCAATCATGATGATGCGGGCGTATTCGTGAATGTCAGCCCCCATGCAGTTGAAGGGGAAACCAGTGCCATCCATCCGCTCATGGTGCTGCATGGCAGCAAGCTTTACACCGTCGGAAAGACCGGGTTGGGCATTTAAGATATGATGGCCGTCCACCGTATGTTGGATATAGGCTTCATAGTCTTCTCCCTGAAGGTTGTTGACATTTTTATCCAGCAGGCGCTGCGGAAATTTCGTTTTGCCGATGTCATGGAGGAAGCCAGCCAGCATGATATCACGGCGTTTCGCCCGGTCAAAATGCATCCACTTCGCGATGACGCCGGACAGAATGGAAACGCGCAGCGAATGGTTGTAGATATCGCTGGCCAGGTGATTCAACTCATAAAGATAGTCGATGGTACCGCTGTTGGACGCCATCGGGGCGATATCGCTTTTCATCAGGTTTTCGGTCTTCTCCACCGGAATGGTACCAGTGGCCCCGGTTTCCGCAAAGATGGAGCGGGCTTCCTGTACAACACCTTCGTATTCTTTGACGAAGGCATTGCCCCGGTTGAATATGGTGGAAACGGTCTGATAGTTCTGGCTGAGTTCATACTCATCCTTGACATAAACCACCGGGATATTCAAAAAAGTCAAACGGGTAATATGGGCTTTGGTTAATAATGTATCTTCAGATAAAACCACGACCATGTCCGGATTGACGATGGTGCGGGCGAGAATCATTCCAGGTTTTAAATCCTCTACGGAAACAGCTCGCAAACTAATCCCCTCCTTAGACTACGGAAATCCGTATTGTATACTATACTATTCGCCTTTCAAAGGAAAAAACCTGCCATTTGCGCAAAATAATATGATTTCGGTAAAAAAATAGTGCTTGACATTGTTTACAGAGTTACAGTATAATAGCATCATGTTAATCCTTTAATGAGATAAAGAAATGAAAAGGAGCGTTTCATTATGAATTGGAGAAAACTTTTAGCATTTGGCATGGCGGCGGTAATGACGGCGGCTCTTGTCAGTGGCTGTGGCAGTGATAAAGCGAAAGATGGCGGTTCTTCGGACGGCAAAAAAATCGTAGTGGGACTTGATGATAACTTCCCGCCGATGGGCTTCAAAGATGAAAACAATGAAATCGTTGGTTTTGATATTGATCTGGCGAAAGAAGCTTCTAAGCGCTTGGGCCGTGAAGTGGAGTTCAAGGCTATCGATTGGTCCAGCAAAGAAGCGGAGCTCAAGAGCGGCCGTGTAGACATTCTTTGGAATGGCCTCGATATTACCGAAAAACGCAAGGAGAATATGCTGTTCTCCGACCCGTATATGGATAACCGTCAGATTATCTTCGTGAAGAAGGGCACAACGGGCATCAGCGACGAGAAGAGCCTAGCTGGTAAGGTGGTTGGTACCCAGAGTGCCGGCACTGCCGAAGAGTACATGGATAAATCGGACTTCTTCAAGAAGGACGTCAAAGAGGTTAAGAAGTATTCCGATTATGTCTCGGCCTTCATGGATTTGGAAAATGGCCGGATTGATGCGGTAGTTGGCGATGAGATTACGGGGCGCTACTACATGAGCAAACATGCCGATTCCATCGAAGCCGTTGATGCGGTCGTGGGTGAGGTCAGCGAATTTGGTATTGCTTTCCGCAAGGACAATCAGCAGCTTCGCGATGAAGTCCAGAAGGTTCTCAATGAGATGAAAGCCGATGGCACCATTGCCAAGATTTCGGAGAAATGGTTCGGCAAGGATATTACGAAAAAATAAAGTATGTGTATAGGAGGCAGGTCCATGGGCCTGCCTCTTTGCTTTACAGCAGCGGTGGTTTCGTGTATAATTAGCGTATTAACGCTTTGCTACACTAAAGGAGATTGTTGGATGGATAAGCTGCTGGATACCTTCCTGTTGATGCTGGAAGGGTCAGAAATCACGCTGGAAATTTTCTTTGTTACCTTGGTTATTGCTTTGCCACTGGGCATGTTGGCAGCGTTGGGGCGCTTGTCCGCCCTGAAACCGTTGTCGCGGCTGGTGGAGTTCTATATTTGGCTCATGCGCGGTACGCCCCTCATGCTGCAGCTGCTGTTCGTTTATTTTGCTCTGCCTATGGTGGGAATCCGACTGCCGGATATCGCAGCAGCACTCTTGGCCTTTACGCTTAACTATGCGGCGTATTTTGCGGAAATCTTCCGAGCCGGAATTCAATCGGTACCGAAGGGGCAGTATGAAGCTGCCAAGACTTTAGGGATGAGTTATCCACAGACAATGCGCCGCATTATCCTGCCCCAGGTGTTCCGCATGGTTTTGCCGCCGGTCAGCAACGAGACCATCAATCTGGTAAAGGATACGTCGCTGGTCTATATTTTGGCGATGAACGATTTGCTGCGGGTGGCCCGTACCATCGTTCAGCGGGAATTTGATATGACGCCTTTTTTGATTGCAGCGGTGTTCTATCTGGCGATGACTTTTGTATTGACGTGGGGATTCAAGAAACTGGAGGCATATTATGGCAAATACGACAACTAAAGGCGACGTCATGCTGCGGATGCATGATATCCATAAATCCTTCGGTGCACTTGAAGTTCTGAAGGGAATTGACCTGGAGGTACGCCGGGGAGAAGTGCTGGCAATCATCGGCCCTTCCGGGTCCGGCAAGAGTACCCTTTTGCGTTGCATCAACAAGCTGGAGACGATTAACAGCGGATCTATTGAGATTGAGGGCGAGTTTTTGGCGGTCACCAAGGAAAATGGTGAAGCCGAGTATGCCGAAAACGCGAAAGAGCGCAAGCTCCTTGGTTGCATGGGCATGGTATTCCAGCAGTTCAATCTTTTCCCCCATATGACGGTTATGGAAAATCTCTTGGAGGCACCGATTCACGTGAAGGGCCTTAAACGCCAGGAGATTGAACCTTATGCCAGGGAGCTTTTGGCGAAGGTGGGCCTCTTAGACCGGGCTGATTACTATCCGTCCCAGCTTTCCGGCGGTCAGCAGCAGCGCGTGGCCATTGCCCGAGCCCTTTGTATGAAGCCGGATATCATGCTGTTCGATGAACCGACGTCGGCTCTTGACCCAGAGCTTACCGGCGAAGTGCTCAAGACGATGCGGGAACTTGCCGAAGAGCATATGACCATGGTGGTGGTTACCCACGAGATGGCCTTTGCCCGGGAGGCTGCCAGCCAGGTTATTTTCATGGCGGGGGGCAATATTGTCGAGCAGGGGGAACCGGAAGCCTTTTTCGCACATCCCAAGGAGGAACGTACCAAAGCATTCCTTAATAATATGCTCTAATCTATTGGATTCTCTTTACAGGATTATTAGGCCTTCCCTAGGAAGGCCTTTTTCGTACATAAGTTTCTTGATTTTTTAGAGGAGACATATGATAATAAAGTATATGTGCCTGTAGGGAGGGATTCGATGAGACAGAGAATAATTCGTTTGATTCTTGTCACATTATATATGATGCTTTTCACCCTGCCGGCTTTCGCAGCTGATACGAATTTTGGGCAGCGGGTAAGCGGCATGGCTGAGGTAACTGGCGTTCGAGTCAGTACAGAAGCAAATAAGACGCGCATCGTAATCGATGCCAATAAAGAAGTAACATACAAGGCGATGTCCCTAGGGGAGCCAGACCGCCTGGTGGTAGATATTCCCAATGCTTGGCTTTCGCCAAAGCTCAAGAAAGAGTATGGGGTGAACAGCCGCTTTGTGGGGAAGGCCCGGGTGGCTCAGTTCAATCCCCAGACAGTGCGGATTGTGGTGGAGAGCAAGGTGGGCAAACAGAATCACAAGGTGTTTTCCCTAAAAGGGGGACCGGTAGCTGGCCGCGTGGTGCTGGATATCGGTGACCTGAGCGGGGATAACTCGGGGGCAAAGATTGACTTGCCTAAGAGTAAACCGACACCGGCACCGTCAACTAAGCCCACCACGAAACCGACGGCTAAGCCGACGCCGAAACCGGCTCAGAAACCGGAATCCAAGCCAAAGGATGATGTGGATGGTGAACTGGCTGGTATTACGGGGTTGCGGGGCAGAAAGATTACCATTGACCCAGGCCATGGCGGAAGTGATTCCGGTGCCATTGGACCGACGGGAGTAATGGAGAAGAGTGTTACGCTGCGGGTGGCCCAGGAACTCAAACGACTGCTGGTGGCCGAAGGAGCCACGGTCTATATGACCCGTGAGACGGATACGGAGGTTTCGCCTAAGGGGGCTGATGCCAGCGACATTGAGGAGTTGCAGGCCCGCTGTGATATCCCCAACCAGAATGGTTCGGATATCTTTGTTTCGATTCACATGGATTCTTTCACCAATGGTGCGGCGAAGGGAACAACCGGTTATTATTATTCCCTGGGATCTAAGCGTTCCCGGGAGTTGGCCGATAAAATCCGTTCCGGAGTCATTGACCAGCTGGGAACCCAGAGCCGTGGGACCCAGAGCAGTAATTTTTACGTTGTGAAGCATACGGATATGCCGGCAACGCTGGTGGAGGTTGCCTTTATCTCCAATCCGTCAGAGGAACGTCTGATGAACAGTGAAGCGGGTATCAAGAAAGCCGCGCAGGGTATTGCCGATGGCATTGCGGATTTCTTTGGATGATAGATAAGAAAGTGAGGATTCAACCTTTTATAATGGAAGAGAATAAGACGGAAATCGAACAGAACAACGAGACGCTGGAGCAGATGGCAGCGGCGGATATGGAGGCACGTAAGAAGGCGCTCTATCGCCACAAGCTGCCGAAGAAATTGGAACTGTTGGATATGTTGGAGGCAATGACGAAAGCCGAGCTGGATGATATCCGCTACAATCTCAATATCACCGGGGCAAGCTCCCTTAAAAAGGCAGACCTTGCCGCGCGCTTGTCGGTGGAAATTGTTAAATTCTCCCAGCGCTGGTTCCCCTCGATTCTCGAGGAGGAATACGAGTGCTTCCAGCACTTGCTCAAGCATGATGGCCTGACTATGGAGTTCCGCGACGATGATGTTCGCCTCGATTATTTGCGGGGACTCGGTTTGGTGTCCTGCGGCGTCAAAGAGGATAAGCTGGCCTGGTATATGCCAAAGGAAATCCAGGTCGAGTTTAAAAAGCTGGATTCGGGAACATTCCGCAGCCTGGCAGAGCTCAACACCGAGGTCACCCGGCTGGCCTCTGGCTGCCTGTTCTTTTACGGGTATATGAATTACGAACAGCTCTATGATAAGGTCATTAGCTATCTGGATGCAGCTCAGGCCGAGCAGGTTTCCTTTATGGATTTTGTCGGTGTCATGCTCAATGCGTCCTGTTGGACCAATACCCTGGTGGCGTTACCCCAGGGGGCAAAATATTATACGCTTATCGATGAGAATAAGCTGGAGGACGAACAGCGGGAGCATGGGAATCTGGATTTTGCGCCGTTGTCCTATAAC
Organism: Selenomonas sp.; assembly: GCF_024693525.1. The sequence continues at coordinate 35,446 of NZ_JAILKR010000057.1, forward strand.
CGGGTTTACGAAGCAGGCACGGAAGGCTATATCGATGCTACGGATGCCTATAAGGCCCTGGCACAGTTCTTCATGCGGGAACACGGCTGCGATGTTTTAAAGGCCGCCGATATTGTGGGGGAAATCCTCATTCTGTTGCAGAATGGAGGAAATATGCAGGAAGCTGTCGAATATCTAGATGAGCTTGGCTTGATGAAGGATGACCGCAAGGCTGAGGCAATCGTGCCGCTGCTCATCGCCTTTAATAATTCGACGCATCTTTGGCCCCTTAAGGGCTATACGCCGGCAAAACTCATGGCTAAGGCCGGCCGTGGCAAGGTGATTCCCTTTGAGGAAGTGCGCCGTCATAAGGTGGGCCGCAATGAGCCCTGCCCCTGTGGCAGTGGCAAAAAATATAAAAATTGTTGCTTGCATAAGGATGAAAACTAATGAAGCAGACTTATGGTTATCAGCAGAAAGCACGGCAGTTCTTTGCCGTGCTGCTGCCTATCTTTATTACCCAGCTGTCACTTATGGCAACTGGGTTTTTCAATACGATTATGGCGGGCCATATCAGCCAGCAGGATTTGGCTGGCGTGGCGGTAGGGGTCAATCTGTTCCTGCCCTTCTTTGGCAGTGTTCTGGGCATTATATCCGGTTTAACGCCGACGATTTCGCAGCTTTATGGCGGCGGCCGGCAGGATAAGATTGGTTTTATCGTCAAACAGGGCTTTTATTGGGCCCTGGCCTTGGCTGTTTTATTTATAGCCCTAGGCTGGCTGGCGGTGCCCCGGATTTTGCCACTGCTGAATCTGGAGCCGAAGGTTCACTATATTACGGTGCATTATTTGTTGGCCGTTTCCTTTGGCATCGTGCCGATTTTTTTGGCAGGCGTTCTGCGTAATTTCATCGACGCCCATGGACATACGCGGCTTACCATGTGCATCACCATGACGTCGGTGCCGGTGAATATTGTTTTAAATTACGTCTTTATGTACGGGCTTTTTGGCATTCCGGCCTTTGGCGGTATTGGTGCCGGCATCGGTTCAGCCATTGCCTTTACGTTGAATTTGCTGCTCAATGTGCTGGTGGTCATCCATATTGAACCCTTTAAAAGCTATCGTATCTTTCATCATTTTCCGCGGCCTAAGCTGTCGGAATGGAAAAAACAGCTGGGGGTTGGAATCCCCATTGGCAGTACCATGTTTTGTGAACAGAGCATCTTCGGGGCCGTGGGCCTTTTTATGACGGCTTATGGTACGGTGATTGTGGCCGCCCATCAGGCGGCGATGAATTTTACCACCATTGTCTACATGGTGCCGCTGGCAGTCAGCATGACGCTGACCATTTTGGTTGGCTACGAAGTGGGGGCTAAGCGTTTTGCTGATGCGGCACAGTACATACGCCTCAGCCGGGTACTGACCATGATTTTTGTGGGGGCACTTGCTTTGCTCTTGACGCAGTTCAAGACCGAAATTGCCGCTTTGTATACGTCAAGCCGTGAAGTTCAGCCAATCCTTACAGGCTTCTTGGTCTATGCGGTGTTCATGCAGGTATCGGATAGCATCAACGCGCCGCTGCAGGGAGCACTGCGCGGTTACAAGGACGTTCATGTGACGTTTTTGCTGGCCGTGTTGTCCTTCTGGATTATCGGCCTTCCCAGCGGCTGGCTGCTGGCCAATTGGACAGCAGTTGGCCCCTATGGGTATTGGATTGGCCTTATTGCCGGGGTGTTGGTCGGAGCCGTTTGCCTGCAGATTCGCATGGGGCAGGTGCAACGGAAATTTTCAGGTCAGGGGAGATGATGCCTTATGAAAAAGTGCCTGGGAAAATGGAGTGCGGGAGCATTGACGGTGCTGGCCATTTATGGCAGTACCTTAGAGGGAGTGCAGGCTGAACCTCTGCGCACGGTGTCCCAGTGGCAGCAGCGGGCGGAAAAGCTCCGGGGCGAAAGACAACTTCGAGCCTATGATGAGGCCATTGACCAGTATCCTGCTTACGTTGACTTTTACCTCAGACGGGGCAAGGTTCATTTGCAGCGAGGGGAAAGCCAACTGGCAAAGCTCGATTTTGATAAGGCTATTCTGCTGGATGATAAAAATGCGGCGGCCTATACCGGACGGGCAGAAGAGCGGGCCTGTGCCGGGGACAGCCAAGGGGCTTGGCTGGCTTATGAACAGGCGATAAAACTCGATGACAAGAATCCGTTGATTTTTCAGAGCCGGGCGCACTTTTACTATGAGGGGCTGGCCGATTACCGGCAGGCTTTTGCCGATTATGACCAGGCAGCGAAACTGGTGACAGCAGAAGATGACCCCAGGCGGTTAAAGATTGCCCTGCAGAAGCTGGGGGCACAGCTCAAATATGCCACCTTCCAAAATGGCTATTATGGGACAGTGGTTAATTCGGTGGATTCCATCCTGGGCATGAAAAAACAAAGGCTAAGCCCCAGGCAGCTGGAATATCTGTATATTTCCCGCTGTGTGGCCAATTACGAATTGGAACAATACTCGGAGGCCCTGCGGGACAGCCAGCAGGTTCTTCGGCTTATGGATAGCGATCCGTCAAAACATGCCCGCATCCTGCAGCGGCAGAGCCGCATCTTGACGAAGATGGGGCTTGAGCCGGCCGCCAAGGCAGCCATGAAAGCGGCCCTTCGGTGCAATCCCAAACTCCTGGTGGACCGGCAGTATGAATTGGATAAGGATTTAGTGGGCTGGCAGCAGGAGGTATGGTAAGATGATGGGCAAAATGGCAAAAGGATTTTGGGCGTCCCTTTTTGTCCCGCTGCTGCTGCCTACGGCAGTTTTTGCCCAGGAGGCGCCAGCGGCGAAGTCTTTGCCGGCCTTTTATGATATGCGGCTGGCCAACCCCTTTGACCGGTTCAGCTATTTTGATGGGCGAAAATCCTTGCTGAATGAAGTGGGAAACCAGGGCAGTGCCAATATCTGTTGGGCCTTTACGGCAGCGACGGCGATGGAATCCAACGTCTATAAAAATTGGCAGCGTCAGGGCGTTGCCTATTCGGTAGACGGTCGGGGGGTTCACTTGTCTCCCTGGAAAATGGCTTGGTTATCCTATGCCCGGCCGGTGGCACAGCCGGGCATTTTGACTGGTGCTATGGGAAAGCCTCTGCGAAAGGGCAGCTATGCAGTGCCGCTGGCCAGCCGTGTTTACGGACATGGCAGCTGGCCGCTCTTTGCACCGGAATTTTTAGCTGGCAGTGGAATTGGCTTTCGCCAAGCCAGGGGGAGTGTATCCGAGGATATGAAGGCTCCCGTTGACTGGGGAGAGGATGCGGGAATTCGCCTTCGCAATATCTTTACCAGTACTGGCAGGAAGCTTTATCAGCCGGCAGAAATCGCGCGGATGAAATCCATGATGCTGGCCTACGGTGCTTTGGCGGCGGGTATCAACAGCCTGCCTTTGCAGCAAAAGGAGGCTGTTGATTACTATCGGAACAAGCCCCTGCCGGTAAATCATGGGGTCAATATCATTGGCTGGGATGATTTCTATGATTTTTCGAAATCGGGGCTTAAGGTAAAGCCGAAGCATAAAGGTGCCTGGATAATTCGCAACAGTTGGGGAAAAGGCTGGGGAGATGGCGGCTACGCCTATCTATCCTATGAGGATAAGACCCTGGGCAACTACGTGGCTTATGATACTTCTCTTAATACTGCTGCCTTCGATTGGATTGATACCTATGAGCGGTCCAATAGCTTGGCGCCGCCGCAGCAGAATTGGGAAAATGGCAGTGGCCCGCGGTACCGTCAAGTGGAGTCCGGCAGCGGCTTTGCCGCAGGCTATCAAGCCAAGGACGCTGGCCGGCTGCAGGCAGTAGGTTTCTATGCCCTGACTGATGGGCTGGAATATACCATCACCATTCGCCAGGGGAGCCTGGACCCGAAGCAGGGAACTTTGGCCTTGGTACAACAGGGATGTTTTGGTGAAGATAATACGCCGGAATGGGCAGGGTACCGCACCGTGAAGTTATCGTCGGAGGTATCCCTAGCTGCAGGAGAAGCGTATACGGTGGCTGTGGAACTTCGCAATCCTAAGGGGAAGGTCCGACTGGTCATGTCGCCTCAGCTGATAGAGTCTCGGAAGGTGGGGGCGGTTCATAGCTACATCCGAAGAGGCAGGCATGGAAGCTGGCAGAAAACCATCCCCAAGAGCGACGGGGATCAGTCGGTATGGAATCGGAACTCTTCCGTTATCCAGCGGGTTTATGTGAAGGCGGCTGAAAAAAGAATACAACAAAAAAGACCTGCTTAACAGCAGGCCTTTTTTCTATCTCATCTGAGAAAATTACTTAGCGAGTGCGTTGACTTTGCGAGCCAGACGGGACTTTTTACGGGATGCAGCATTTTTATGATAAACATGGTTAGCAGCAGCCTGATCGATCGTCTTGCAAGCAACCGTAAGGAGGGATTTCGCTTCATCAGCGTTTCCAGCCTCAACAGCGTCAAGAACACGACGGGAAGCAGTGCGGACACGGGACTTCTCAGCAGCGTTCTTTGCATGGCGCTTAGCGTCAGATTTTACACTAAGAATAGATGCTTTGATATTTGGCAAGTAATTCACCCCCCTTAACAAATTCGTTACCTTGTTATCATAGCATGTGAAAATATAAAAAGCAATAGTTTTCTTTAGTTCGTCCTTCTATTTCTTGCAGGTAAGCGCCCTTCAATGCTATAATACGATAGATATGGATTGTTATTTTGAAAGGAAAATGACTATGCAGAACAAAAATATCCGCAATTTCTCGATTATTGCTCATATCGACCATGGCAAATCGACGATTGCGGATCGTTTGATTGAATATACTGGAACCCTTACGAAGCGCGAAATGGAGGCACAGGTCCTCGACAACATGGATCTGGAGCGGGAGCGCGGCATTACCATCAAGGCACAGACGGTTCGCCTTGACTACAAGGGCAAAGACGGTCAGCTGTATCAGTTGAATCTCATTGATACCCCGGGCCATGTCGATTTTACCTACGAGGTATCGAGAAGCCTGGCAGCCTGCGAGGGGGCCCTGTTGGTGGTCGACGCTGCCCAAGGCGTTGAGGCTCAGACCTTGGCCAATGTTTACATGGCCTTGGAGAATGACCTGGAGATTGTACCGGTCATCAATAAAATTGACCTTCCCAGCGCGGACCCGGATCGGGTTAAGGAAGAAATCGAAAACACCATCGGTCTGGATACTTCTAATGCGGTGCTGGCCTCGGCTAAATCCGGCATCGGCATTGAAGAGATTCTCGACTCCATTGTCGATTACATACCCGCCCCGGAGGGGGATGAAAATGCTCCGCTGCAGGCCTTGATTTTCGATTCCTTCTTTGATTCCTACAAAGGGGTTATTGCCCATGTCCGCGTCAAACAGGGCCATATCCAAAAGGGTATGAAGCTAAAGATGATGGCAACGGGCAAGACCTTTGAGGTCACTGATGTAGGCTGTTTCAAACCGCAGCCCGTCGATGTAGGGCATCTCGATGTGGGAGAAGTAGGTTTTGTCGCCGGCTCCCTCAAGGATGTGCGTGACGTTCAGGTAGGCGATACCATTACCTTTGCCGATAATCCGGCGGCAGAACCGTTGCCGGGCTATCGCGGTGTTACGCCGATGGTTTACTGCGGCCTTTATCCGGTGGACAGCTCGGACTATGACAACCTCAAGGATGCCCTGGAAAAAATGCAGATTAACGATGCAGCGCTGGTATTTGAGCCGGAGACGTCGGTGGCATTGGGCTTCGGTTTCCGCTGTGGCTTCCTGGGCCTTTTGCATATGGATGTCATTCAGGAACGCTTAGAGCGCGAATATAATTTGAAGCTTATCACCACGGCACCGTCGGTTATCTATCACGTATTCAAGACGGATGGCACTAAGGTGGATGTCAGCAATCCATCCGATTTGCCGCCCCAGACGGAAATCGAGCATATCGAAGAACCCTATGTAAAAGCCACGGTCATTGTGCCCAATGATTTTGTCGGGGCAGTTATGGAGATTTCTCAGGATAAGCGCGGGGAATTTAAGACGATGGATTATCTCGACGAGAACCGCGTCATGATTACCTATCATATTCCCCTTAATGAAATCATCTTTGACTATTTCGACCGCTTGAAATCGGCAACTCGCGGCTATGCTTCCCTTGACTATGAATTGGCGGATTATCAGGAATCGAAACTGGTCAAGGTGGATATCCTTTTAAATGGCGACCCGGTGGATGCGCTGTCGACTATTGTCCATAAGGACCGGGCTGCTGGCCGCGGCCGTCAGCTGGCATCGAAGCTTAAGGAAATCATTCCGCAGCAGATGTTTGAAATCCCCATCCAGGCGGCTATTGGCAGCAAGGTTATCGCTCGGGAGAACGTCCGCGCTCGCCGCAAGGATGTCCTGGCCAAGTGCTATGGCGGCGATATTTCCCGCAAGCGCAAACTGTTGGAAAAACAGAAAGAAGGCAAAAAGCGCATGAAGGCAGTGGGCAGTGTGGAAGTGCCTCAGGAAGCGTTTATGGCCATCTTGAAGATTGATTAACGGAGAAAATAAATGGATGCAAAACAATGGGGCGTATACGTCCACATCCCCTTTTGCCGCCAGAAGTGCTTCTATTGTGACTTTCCCTCCTTTGCGGGGCGGGAACGTTACTGGGAAGACTATACAGGAGCCCTGTGCCGGGAAATTGCGGTGCGGGGCTCTTATTATCGGCAGCTTTGGGGAAGACCGGCCACAATTTATCTCGGGGGTGGAACGCCATCGGTGCTTCCGGCAAAACTCATGGCTCAGCTGTTGACAAAACTCCGGCACGTATTTTTGGCGGATGACAAGGCCGAGGAATTTACCGTGGAATGCAATCCGGGAACGGTAGATGAGGCTTATTTGGCGATGCTTTGGGAACAGGGAGTAAACCGCCTTTCCTTTGGGGTGCAGAGTTTCGATGATGAACTGCTGAGGCGAATCGGCCGCATTCACAGCAGCCAGCAGGCTGCAGAAGCAGTGGAAATGGCGAAGAAAGCTGGCTTTACCAATCTGAGTCTTGACTTGATGTATGGGTTGCCAGGGCAGACTTTGGCACAGCTCCAAGCAAGTGTCAAGCAGGCATTGGCTCTTTCGCCGAAGCATATTTCGATTTACGGGCTTCAGCTCGAAGAAGGCACGGCCTTTTATCGGATGCAGGAGTTGGGAAAACTCAACCTGCCGGAGGATGAAGTTGCGGAGGCTATGTACGACTATATGACGGAATATTTGCCGTCACAGGGCTATGAGCGCTACGAGATTTCGAATTTTGCGCAGCCGGGATTTGCGAGCCGTCATAATCTGAGTTATTGGCAGGACGTGCCTTATCTGGGCCTGGGCGCGGCGGCCCATTCCTATCTTGACGGGCAGCGCTGGGCCGCCTTGGCGGATTTGGACCATTATATGAAGGCGATTAGGGAGAACCGCATTCCGGTGGAACCCGAGGAGCCGGCAACGGCGGCCATTGCCATGGAGGAATTTTGTTTTTTGGCGTTGCGAACGGCCAGGGGGATAAGCCGGGAAAAATTTCGCCAAAAGTTTGGCAGGGAATTGGATGACCTGTATGGAACGGTCATGAAAGAACTTTTTGCCCAAAAGCTGCTTGCCGATGATGGCCGCTGTATTTTTTTGACCTCCCAGGGTATGAAGTATGGCAATTTGGTATTCGAAAAATTTTTGCTGGATGAGCAAGATTTTTGACCTTGGCTAGTGGTTATTCGGGGAAAGTCTGCTATAATAACTTTGTATGTTTAAAATTGGATGAGAATCGGGGAGATATAATGGACAGAAAAATCATTAAGAAATTTGTTTTGTCCGCTTTGATTATTATGGGATGCAGTGCTGTGGGAGGACTTATCTGGGCGAATAGCCAGAATCAGCTTCAGCAGCAGGCTGCTGTAGAAGAAGCGGAAAAAGAACCCGGCGTAGAATCGGATGCCTATATTTTGGCCAAGGGGGATTATTCCAATTTAGAGGAACTTCTTACCGATGTCGACAAACCGGTCTATGACCGCTACACGTTAAAGCAGCGTCAGGAAAAGGGACTGCCGACAATGCTGCCGCCGTTGGCCGTATATAATAAGGAAAAAGTAGCCTATCTGACCTTTGACGATGGCCCGGATAATAAGAATACCTTAGCGATTTTGGATATTCTCAAGGCAAATGGGATTCATGGCACGTTTTATGTAACCGGTAAGATGTGCGAGGAGAATCCAACCGTACTCAAGCGAATCTTTGAGGAAGGGCATGCAATCGGCAATCATAGTTACGACCATGATTACAAGCGGCTGTATCAGTCGAAGGATAGTTTCCTGGCAGAAATGCAGCAGACGGATGATATCATCTTCAACATCCTTGGGGTGCGTCCGTTCATTATCCGTGCTCCCGGTGGAACGGTGGGAATGTTTTCCGCGGACTATTATCCGGCGCTTACGGAAGCAGGATATGTGGAACATGATTGGAATGTCAGTTCCGAGGATGCGACACCGAAACGGCCTAATGCCGCTCGACAGATTAAATTCGTGGACAGCATGACGAAGGGTGACCTTAAGGATAATATGGCCTTGGTGCTTATGCATTGCTGCGGCGGCAAGGAAGAAACGGTTAAGGCACTGCAGGGAATTATTGACGTGCTGAAGGCGAAGGGCTATCGTTTCGGCGTGGTGACACCGATTACGCCGCAGCCATGGTAAGGGGAAAGACAGGAGCAGTCCGTGACGTTTAAGCGAATCATTTGTTTTTTTTGTATAATGGTGGTCCTGGAAGTGGGCAGTATGCTGTCCATTGCCATTTGGATGCATCACGATGAGGGGGCTGCGGTGCAGGCAGAATCTGCCCATGAAAATCGCGATGCCGGGAGTGAGGAAAGACGCGCTCCCGCGGCCAGGGATGCCGCGGATTTGAACCGCAATATTGCGCACATATTAGGCGGCGATTCTGGCCGCTATGCCATCTATTTTTGGCGGCCTGCCGAGGAAGAAGAACCCTTTCTTTATCAGAATCGTCCCATGTCTCCCGCCAGTATGATTAAGGTCTTCATTATGGCCGCGGTTATGCAGGAGGTGCACGATGGCAGGCTGTCGTTGGAGGAAAAGCTCACCATACAGGAGGCTGATGTGGTGGGAGGTGCCGGGGTGATTACCTGGTACAACATCGGGGAGTCGCGTTCCATACGGGAGCTGGTCTCCGGGATGATTACGAATAGTGACAACACCGCCACCAATATGCTGATAGACCGTTTGGGCATGGACAAAATCAATCGGTATATCCAAGGTCACGGTTATGGCGATACCCAGCTAGTTCACAAGATGATGATTGGGAATGGCGGCCGCAAGAATTTTTCCTCCGTGAAGGATTTAGGGAAATTGTTCAGCCGGCTGTACTATCATCAATTGGTAGGTGAGACCGAAGACCGGTTTATGGAACTTGTCCTATCTGGACAGAAGGACAGGGAGTGCTTCAATGCTGCCCTGCCGGATTTCACCATTGCCCATAAGACTGGCGAAGTCACCGGCCTTTACGATGATGGCGGCATATTCTACGGCCGGCAGGGGGATTTTGTGCTGGTTATCATGAATGAAGGCTTTACGAGCCGCGGCGATACGATTGACGACATGAAGAAATTGACGCAGTATTTTGCCTCGACCCTCAAGAAGAAAAAGAAATAGGGGTAGGGACTTACGTAAAATGTCCGCTGCCATAGGGGAAGACCCGCTGACGGAAAGAGTCAGCGGGTTTTTATATTTGACTTTTTGTCTTTTAGTGTTGACTTTTTGCCTTATTCGCGGTATTATCTTAATAGATTCGAAGTTAGCACTCACTATATAAGAGTGCTAACAGGAAAATAAATACCGAAGGAGGGATGCTGATGTCCGAACCGATAGATGAGCGCAAACAGCGGGTATTAAAGGCTGTTATCGACGATTATATCGAAACCGCCGAGCCAGTGGGCTCAAGAACCTTGGCTCGGAAATATGACCTGGGCGTCAGTCCGGCCACCATTCGCAACGAAATGGCGGATTTGGAAATGCTGGGGTATCTCGAGCATCTTCATACCTCCTCCGGTCGGGTACCATCCTCCAAGGGATATCGTTTCTACGTGGATGGCCTGATTCCGCCAAAGCCAGTCAGTGAGGAAGAAAAGGCACGGATCGATCGTTGGTATAATGCCAAAGTCAAGCAGATTGATGAGGTGTTTCAAGAGACGGCTCACATCATATCCCAAGTGACCAAAAACGTGTCGCTGGTGCTGGCACCGCAGCTTACTCAGGCGAAGTTCCGTTGCTTGCAGTTTTTGCCGCTGGATGATTATCGTGTCATCACGGTGCTTATGACGGATGCAGGCTTTATCGAGAACAAGATTATTGAAATGCCAAGTGGTGCTACCTTCGAGGATTTCCAGCGAATGGCACGGGTCATCAATGACAATCTTACCGGGCATACCCTCGATACGATTCATCATCATGCCCTATCAGAGATTCGCGATGAAATCTCCGATGAGCCCCTTTACGAGTCGGCCTTAGAGATTATCCATCGGGCTTTGGACGCCGGGAAAAAGGAAAGGCTTTATCTTGGGGGAACGACCCAGATGCTGGACCAGCCGGAATTTCACGATGTGGAAAAGGTCAAGGAAACCCTGATGATGCTGGAAGAAGAGGAGCTCATAAAAGATATTCTCTATGCCCATATGGGCGATGGCCTAGAGGTCACCATTGGACAGGAAAATGAGGATAAGCATTTCAAGGAAAGCAGTATCATCACGGCGACTTATCATCTCGATGGGGAGTTGTTAGGAACCATCGCGGTGTTGGGTCCAACCCGTATGGAGTACGCCAAGGCAATGAGTCTGCTGGAGTACATGAATTCGAATCTTACCAATGTCATCAAACGCTTTCACTGGTAGAACCTGCTGGTGCTTAGCAATAAGATATCCCCTTTGAAAGAGGTGAAGGAATTGCCATCATTTATGAAAGATGAATTGAAGAAAAAAGATGAGCAGAAACTCGACGAGATGCAGCAGGAAATCGATGAGGCCAGTGCTGAAGCTGAGACCGAGGAAGTTGAAGGTCAGGACGATGCTGAGGCAGCGGAGGCTGCGGAGACGGAAGCTTCCGATGAGGCACAGCAGCTTGAAAAGCTCACGGCAGACCTGAAGGAGAAAGAAGAACGCGTTCTTCGCCTGCAGGCTGATTTTGAGAATTTCCGCCGCCGCACGGCCAAGGAAAAAGAAGAGCTTTCGGCTGTGGTTACCCAGGGCATTCTCAAAGATATGCTGCCGCTTTTGGATAACTTCGAGCGTGCCATGGCTGCTGAAGCCAAGGACGGTGAAGCCTTCCAGAAGGGTGTTGAGATGATTTTCACGCAGTTTGGCGAAGTGCTCAAAAAGAATGGTTTGGAAAAAATCGAAACTGAGGGTCAGAAATTTGATCCGAATTTCCACCAGGCTGTTATGCGGGTACAGAATGAAGAGCTGGAAGATGATGATATCGCCCAGGAGCTTCAGAAAGGCTATATGGTTAAGGGCCGGGTCATTCGCCCCAGTATGGTTCAGGTTGTAGCCAACTAAATTTGTTTGCAAAGTTTTTCTCTATATATTTTGGCAAAGATATTTTTAGGAGGATTTTAAAATGTCTAAAGTAATTGGTATTGACTTAGGTACGACCAACTCCGTTGTATCTGTTATGGAAGGCGGCGAGCCGACTGTCATCACGAATCCGGAAGGCAGCCGCATCACCCCGTCTGTTGTCGGTTTCACGAAAGACGGTCAGCGTCTCGTAGGCCAGCTGGCAAAACGCCAGGCTGTATCCAACCCGGATCGCACGATTGCATCCATTAAACGTCACATGGGTGATTCCAGCTACAAAGTAACGGTGGATGGCAAGAGCTACACGCCGCAGGAAATCTCCGCTATGGTTCTGCAGAAGCTCAAGGCTGATGCAGAGGCATATCTCGGTGAAACGGTCAGCCAGGCCGTCATCACGGTTCCGGCTTACTTCAACGACAGCCAGCGCCAGGCAACAAAAGACGCTGGTAAGATTGCTGGCCTCGAGGTTCTGCGTATCGTCAACGAGCCGACGGCAGCAGCCCTGGCTTATGGTCTGGATAAAGACGATGACGAGACGGTTCTGGTATTTGACCTCGGTGGCGGTACCTTCGATGTCTCGATTCTCGAACTTTCTGGCGGTACCTTCGAAGTCCTGGCAACCAATGGTGACACCCACCTCGGCGGTGATGACTTCGACCAGGCTATCATGGACTGGATGGTTGAGGAGTTCAAGAAAGAGAACAACATTGACCTGTCCCAGGACAAGATGGCTGCTCAGCGCCTCAAAGAGGCTGCCGAGAAAGCTAAGATTGAGCTTTCCAGCATGACCCAGACGAACATCAATCTGCCGTTTATCACGGCTGATGCTACGGGCCCGAAACATCTCGACCTCACGCTGTCCCGTGCTAAGTTCGATGAACTCACGAGCAGCCTGGTTGAGCGCACGATGGAGCCGACCCGCAAGGCTATGGCTGATGCTGACCTTTCTGGCAGCGATATCAACAAGATTATCCTCGTCGGTGGTTCTTCCCGTATCCCGGCCGTTCAGGAAGCTATCCGTAAGTTCCTGGCAAAAGAGCCGTCTAAGGGTGTTAACCCGGATGAGTGCGTATCGGTTGGTGCTGCGATCCAGGGCGGTATTCTCGTGGGCGAAGTCAAAGACGTACTGCTCCTCGATGTAACGCCGCTGTCCCTCGGTATTGAGACGCTGGGCGGTGTTTGCACGAAAATCATCGAGCGCAACACGACGATTCCGACGCATAAGAGCCAGGTATTCTCCACGGCTGCCGATAATCAGCCGTCGGTTGATATCCACGTTCTCCAGGGTGAGCGCGAGATGGCTGCCGGTAACAAGACGCTAGGTCGCTTCGAGCTTTCCGATATCCCGCCAGCTCCGCGTGGGGTTCCTAAAATCGAAGTTTCCTTCGATATCGATGCCAACGGTATCGTTCATGTATCGGCAAAAGACCTCGGTACGGGCAAAGAGCAGAAAATCACAATCCAGTCGGATGGCGGCATGAGCAAAGAAGATATCGACCGTATGGTCAAAGAGGCTGAGGCACATGCAGCTGAGGATAAGAAACAGAAAGAAGCCATCGACGTCAAGAACCAGGCTGACAGCTTCGTATATCAGGCTGAAAAGACTATCAAGGATCTCGGCGACAAGGCAGATAAGGCTCAGATTGCCAAAGTTCAGGAAGGTGTCGACAAGGTAAAAGAGGCACTCAAGAGCAATGATACGGAAACGATCAAGAAGGCAATGGAAGAGGCTCAGAAACCGCTTTATGAAATGAGTGCTGCTGCTTATCAGCAGGCTCAGGCTGCTGGCCAGGGAGCTCCGGGTGCAGACCAGGCAGCTCAGGCTGATGCCAAGAACGACGACGATGTTGTTGATGCAGAGTATACGGAAGTCAAAGACGACAAGAAATAATTCACGGTTTTGATGGAAGGATTGTTGGGAGCCTGCGGGCTCCCAACAATTATATTTAAGGATGGTGCAACGTGAGCGAGAAACGCGATTACTATGAGGTGCTGGGCGTTGATAAAGGCGCATCGGCAGCTGATATAAAAAAGGCCTACAAAAAAATGGCCCGTAAATATCATCCGGACCTCAACCGCGATAACCCGAAAGAAGCTGAGGAGAAATTCAAGGAAGTCAACGAGGCCTATGATGTCTTGAAAGACCCGCAGAAGAAAGCCCAGTACGATCAGTTTGGCCATGCGGCCTTTGAAGGCGGCATGGGTGGCGGTGGCGGCTTCGGTGGTTTTGGCGGTAGCGGCTTCGGCGGTTTCGGTGGCGGCGGAATGGATGACATCTTCGACATGTTCTTCGGTGGCGGTGGACGTCAGCGTTCCCGTGGCCCGCAGCCGGAACGTGGCAGTGACCTGCGCTATGATTTGGAGATTACCTTCGAAGAGGCTGCCTTTGGCAAAGAGGTAGAACTTAGCATTCCCCGAATGGAAACCTGTGAAGCCTGCCATGGCTCTGGGGCAGCGGCGGGAACCAGCCCGGAAACCTGTCCGGATTGTCATGGTACGGGTATGCGCCAGCAAGTGCAGAATACGCCCTTTGGGCGAATGGTCAATCAGACCACATGCAGCCGTTGCCATGGTACTGGCAAGATTGTCAAGAATCCCTGCAGTGAATGTCATGGTACTGGCAAGAAGAAAGTCCGTAGCAAGATTAAGGTCAACATCCCGAAGGGCATCGATAATGGCCAGCGGGTTCGTGTCCGGGGCGGTGGCGAAGCCGGTAAACTCGGAGGCGAACACGGCGATCTTTACGTATACATTTTCATCAAGCCCCATAAGATTTATCAGCGTCAGGGGACGGATGTGGTGGTGGAAGTGCCGATTTCCTTTGTTCAGGCAGCTTTGGGAGATAAAATCCAGGTGCCGACCATTGACGGCACGGTGGAGGTCAAAGTGCCGGCTGGTACCCAGTCGGGCAAAATCCTGCGCCTGCGCGAACGAGGTATTCCCCATCTGCGCGGTACGGGACGTGGTGATGAACACGTTGTCATCAAGGTGCTCACGCCTCAGAATCTCAACCAGCGCCAGAAAGAACTTCTCAAAGAGTTCGGCGAAATCAGCGGCGATAAAGTCAATCCGGAACAGAAGAGCTTCCTTGATAACCTCAAGAATCTTTTTAAGTAATCCAAGAAATTATCAAACAAGTGAGAGTGTGACACTCTCACTTGTTTTTTTCAGCGGATAAACGTATAATAGATTGTCAACGTATATAGTAGGTACGGCAAAGGAGCGATGTATTTTGAAATGGGCAGAAGTAAGTATCCTGACCACTCATGAAGCTACAGATGTTGTGGCGGAAATCTATCACGATATCGGTGCGCAGGGTGTCGTTATCGAGGACCCGGAACTCCTGAATCATTACATTGATTCGGGAATGTGGGATTTTTCGGATATCCAGCGTGCGGATAATACGGAGATTGTTACGGTCAAGGCATACCTGCCCATGGATGAAGACCTAGATGACAGGCTGCGGGATTTTGAGCAGCGAATTAAGGCCTTCCGTGCAATTGAAGGAGATGGCATTACGAAGGGATCCTGTGAGATTTCCTGGAAATCGGTTCAGGATGAAGATTGGTCGGATAACTGGAAAAAATATTTCCATCCGGAAAAGGTCGGCGGCATGATTGTCATCAAACCAACTTGGGAAGATTATACGGCCAGCCCTGACGACATTGTCATTGAGCTAGACCCGGGAGCAGCCTTTGGCACGGGAACCCATCCGACAACGGCCATGTGCATCCGGGAACTTGAGAAATTGGTACGCGGTGGCATGCGGGTTTTTGATGTGGGCACGGGTTCTGGCGTTCTGGCTATCGCGGCGGCAAAGTTGGGAGCAAGCGACGTCACTGCCATGGATTATGACCGGACGGCAGTTAATGTGGCGGCGGAGAATATTCGGGAAAATCATGTGGAAGATAGCGTTAAAACTGGTATCAGTGATATTCTGAAGTCTTTTGCTGGCAAAGCAGACCTGGTGGTGGCCAATATCATCGCCGATATCATTATCCGGCTGTTCGAAGAACTGGATGAACATTTAGCCGAAGGCGGCAAACTGCTGGCATCGGGCATCATCACCGAACGGGTGGCAGATGTTACCAAGGCCTGCATTGCCAATGGATTTGTGGTGGATAAAGTCATCGAGGAAAAGGGCTGGGCCGCCATGGTAATCAGTCGCGGAGAAGACAAATGAGGCGGTTGTTTTACAAAGGTCTGCTAGCTGATACGGTGGAGATTACGGGCAGTGATGCCCACCATTTGATGCATGTCATGCGGGCGAAGGCCGGTCAGGAAATCATTCTGGTGGATGATGAAAATCAGGTGGCCCGTATGGAGATGACTGGCTTCCGGGAAGATGCCGTAACGCTTACCCTGCGGCAGCGGTTGGAAGCTGATACGGAATCGCCTATTGATTTGGTACTGGCCCAATGCCTGCTGAAGTCCGATAAGATGGACAGGGTGGTGCAGAAGGCAGTGGAGCTGGGGGCGGTTGGGGTCATACCCCTTCGCAGTCAGAATTGTGTCGTGCGCTATGATGCCAAAAAGGCAGCAGCCCGCCAGCAGCGCTGGCAAAAGATTGCCGACGAGGCGGCAAAACAATGTGGTCGGACAGCTCTGTTGACGGTGGAGCCGGTAACGGATATCCAAGCGTTTATCGCAGCGGAAAAAGATCAGGAAGACAGTGCATTGGTGTTCTTTTACGAAAACGAAGATCAGCAGACCTTGAAGGATTATCTGGGCCAGCTTAAGGCCAAGCGAATCGTATTGCTGGTAGGGCCGGAAGGTGGTTTTTCCCTGGACGAAGCGAAGGCCGTCGAAGAAGCTGGCGGCAAAAGTGTAACGCTGGGCCCTCGGATTCTGCGGGCGGAAACAGCGGCCTTGACGGCACTGTCCGTGGTGCAATATGAATGTGGAGATTTAGGATAAGGAGGATTTTTACCTTGCCAAAGGTGGCATTAACAACACTGGGGTGCAAAGTCAACCAGTTTGAAACGGAAACGATGGAAGGTCTGTTCAAGCAGAAGGGCTATGAGATTGTGCCCTTTGACGAAACGGCAGACTTCTATGTTATCAATACCTGCTCCGTCACCAGCCTTGGTGATCGCAAATCCCGTCAGATTATTCGCCGGGCAAAACGGCAAAACGAGCAGGCAATCATTGCGGTATGCGGCTGCTATGCTCAGGTTCATCCGGAAGAAATCAAAGCGATTGAAGGGGTCCGGGTAGTCCTGGGAACGAAAGAGCGTAGCCGCATCGTCGAGTACGTCGAACAGGCGGCGCGGGAAGATGGGATTCTCGATGAGGTGGGCAATATCATGGAGGCCCGCGACTTTGAAGATATTCCCCTCTACGATATGCCACAGCGCACCCGGGCATTCCTGAAAATCGAAGATGGGTGTCAGAATTTCTGTTCCTATTGCATCATTCCCTACGCCCGAGGTCCGGTAAAATCCCGGCAGTTGGATAAGATTCATGCTGAGGCTAAAAAACTGGTGGACGCTGGTTTTAAGGAAATCGTTTTGACGGGAATTCACCTGGGGGCCTACGGTCGTGATTTGCCAGAGGAGGTCAATCTGGCCGACGCCTGCCGGGAAGTGCTGAAGGTAGCTGGCTTAAAGCGGCTTCGTTTGGGGTCGTTGGAATCCATCGAGCTTTCCCCAGAACTATTTGAACTCATTCGTCAGGACGAACGCTTCTGTGCCCATCTCCATCTGCCCTTGCAGGCAGGTTCGGATTCGGTGCTCAAGGATATGAACCGTCATTATGATACGGCAGAATTTGCCCGTCTCATTGAACATGTGGAGAAGGAAGTTCCAGGGGTGGCGGTATCCACGGATATCATTGTGGGCTTTCCAGGGGAGACCGAAGAACAATTCCAGCAGGGATTGGATTTTGTGGCGAAGATGAATTTTTCCCGTATGCATGTATTCCCCTATTCCCGCCGCAGCGGGACGCCAGCGGCCGAGCGGAAGGATCAGATTCCCGAGCCGGTGAAAAAGGAACGGGTTCACCGCATGCAGGCACTGGCGGCCAGCAAGACCGAAGAGTTCCACCGCATGTTTATCGGTAAGACCATGCGGGTCCTGTTTGAGACCAACAATGAAGGAATTACGGATGGTCTTACGGACAATTACATTCGCGTATACACCGATGATGCCGTTATTTGTGGCGACCTTTATGAGGTGCGTTTGGAACGGCTTTATAAAGATGGCGTCTTCGGTAAAGTCGTAGAAAAGGTAAAATAAAATTCCGTATTAAGCAGGTAATTCGTTTTTCGTGGCGAATTATTATAGATGTATCCGGTTTATGCGCAGTATTTGCCATTATGGACGGATAAATCCAACAAGGGAGGTGTTAAAGATGGCAGATTGTATTTTTTGCAAGATTGCTCATAAGGAGATTCCTTCAAATCTTGTCTACGAAGATGATCAGGTGGTAGCATTCAAGGATTTGGAACCGCAGGCTCCAGTCCATGTGCTGGTCATTCCCAAGAAACATGTGGAAAGTGTCCTGGCTTTTACGAAGGAAGACAAGGATTTGGCGGCACATATCCTGGTGGATGTAATCCCGCAGCTGGCTCGTGAACTGGGTGTAGATGAGAAGGGATTCCGCGTTGTCACCAATACGGGCGACGAAGGCGGGCAGAGCGTCAAACATCTGCATTTCCACCTCCTGGGCGGCCGTTCCCTGCAGTGGCCTCCAGGCTAATCAGTTTGTGGTTGACATGGCTGCGCCAGCTGATGTATAATTGTGTGGTGTAGTTATGAAACACAAACTCCCAAGTTAAGTGGAGGGGGGGAAAAATAGATGGCAAACGAAATCAAAGTTGGTAAAAATGAATCAATCGATAGTGCTCTCCGCCGCTTCAAGCGTATGTCCCAGAAAGCTGGTACGCTTGCTGAAGTGAGAAAACGTGAACATTACGAGAAACCGAGCGTTCGCCGCAAGAAGAAATCTGAGGCAGCTCGTAAACGCAAGTTCCGCGGCTAATCCTAGGTTTTTGCGTGAGGCGCCTGTCTTATGGACAGGCGCCTCATTTTATTTTGATAGAAAGAAGGAAATACGATGTCTCTGAAAGAACAGTTGACGAATGATATGAAAGAAGCCATGAAAAATCATGAGAAGGATCGCCTGGCAGTTATCCGCATGGTTCGTGGTGCAATCCGCCAGCAGGAAATCGATGGACAGAAGGAACTGGGTGATGAGGATGTCATTGCGGTACTGAGCAAAGAAGTCAAAATGCGCAAGGATTCTATAGAGGAGTTCAAAAAGGGCGGCCGTGAGGATTTGGTGGAGAAAACCCAGGCAGAAATTGATGTACTGCTTCCGTACTTACCGGCTCAGCTGTCGGAAGAGGAAGTACGTGAATTGGTCAAGGCTGCTGTCGAGCAGACTGGTGCCGCTTCGCCGAAAGATATGGGCAAGGTTATGGGTGTCCTGATGCCGAAGGTAAAAGGGCGTGCCGATGGCAAAATGGTTAATACGATTGTCCGCAGCTTTTTGCAGGGTTAAGGGAATTGTTGGTGTCTAATGAAACTCCAAGGAAAAACTAATGAACATAATAGCTGTTATTTAAGAAAAGTTAACATGGCAATGATACAGTATGTATGTTAAATGATTGTTTATCTGTTGTTCATGAAGTTTGGAGGATCAATTCAATGAAGAAGAAGGCTTTATTTGCTGCGGTTATGGGGATTACCATGTGTGCTGGTACGGGCTTTGCTGCACCGGCTACGAATTACGATGCTGGCGCTGTTACGGTTGAGGCAGGTATGAGCGTTGCTCCGGATATGCAGATCAACGGTTTTTCCGGCGATGATAAGACTCGACCCTATGCAGGTGCTACGGTTGGTCTTGGCGGCAATTTTGCACTTCAGTATAAATATGCCGATAACAAGGCAAGCAATGTTGGTATGAGAATGCAGGAGTTCAACCTGAACTACCAGGCTGGTAAAAATACCTACATCTATGCCGGCAACCTGAATGTCAAAGGCACTTCGGCTGCATCGGGTATTTCCGATAATCGTGTGCAGGTTGGCGTTAAGTACGTCGCTCCGGCTGGTGATAAGACGAACTGGTGGGTTGGCGGCGCCGTTGGCGATGACCTTTGGCGTGCAGAAATCGGCGGTTCCTATGCGCTGGCTCCGAATGTAGATTGGGATCTTTCTTATCAGTATACGGATGCCAAAAATGTCGATGATCGGGTTGATGTCAAGACTAGAGGCCTTTACACGGGCCTGACGTTCAAACTCTAATTGAATTGAATGGTGTCAAAGATAAGGGCAACAGGTAACACCTGTTGCCTTTTCTGTGTATAAGCAGGTGATTTCCTTTGGGCAGGGAATATAGTATTAGGAGGTGATATCGATGGATGTGGTGAGTATTCCTGCGCTGCAGGTTTTACTGCTGGCGATCATGTTCCTGGCGGTTTTGGTGGAAATAAAAACCGGCGGGATGGGCGCTGGCGTGTTGTTGGGGCTGGTAGCAGCAGCGGTGTTTTGGGGAAGCCAATATGTAAGGGGCTTAGTAGACCTCTATCAGATTGCCATGTTCTTGGCGGGGATCCTTTGCATTGTTTTTGAGATGCTCATGCCGACGATAGGGCTCTTGGCTGGCGTTGGTGTGGCCGCAATGCTATACAGTGTGGTACTGGCACTGGGGGGCGATATTCAGGCTATCTACGCCATGCTGATTGCTTTTGTGGTGTCGATAGCCGGCTTTGCCTTGATTGTGAAACGGCTGCCTTCAAGTCGGCTTTGGAATAAGGTGGTTTTGAAGGATCAGTCCGAATCTGTCCGAGGGTATGTCAGTACAACACCCAAACAGTCTTTGCTGGGCAAAGAGGGAGAAGTGTTAAGTGAATTGCGCCCATCCGGCGCGGTGCTCCTCGATGGCGTTCCCGTGGATGTGATTTCCGAAGGGGCTTTTATCCCTAAGGGGGAAAAAGTACGGGTAGTAGCCGTTGAAGGTGTTCGGGTAGTAGTTCGTAAAGTTTAATTTTCTGGAGGTATTGTTATGGTCGGAATAATCGGATCGGGTTTTTTCCTGGTATTACTCATTGCTTTTGTCATGATATTTTTGCATTTCGTGCCGCTGGGGCTATGGATTTCGGCGCTGGCTGCTGATGTTCGGGTAGGAATTGTCACGCTGGTTGGTATGCGCATGCGCCGGGTTCCGCCGGCAAAGATTATCCTGCCCCTTATCAAGGCCAATAAAGCCGGTCTGAATGTGGCGGTTAATCAGCTTGAGGCCCACTATTTGGCTGGCGGTAATGTCGATAAGGTGGTAGATGCGCTGATAGCGGCACATCGTGCCCAGATCCCCCTGCCCTTTGAGCGCTCGGCTGCCATTGACCTGGCAGGCCGTGATGTATTGGAAGCTGTGCAGATGAGTGTAAATCCGAAGGTTATCGAGACGCCGGTGGTTTCGGCGGTGGCCAAGAATGGTATCGAGCTTAAGATTAAGGCCCGTGTCACGGTTCGTGCCAACATCGACCGCCTGGTGGGTGGTGCCGGTGAACCCACGATCATTGCCCGTGTTGGTGAAGGCATTGTTACAACAGTAGGTTCTTCGGAAAGTCATAATGATGTGTTGGCCAATCCGGACGATATTTCGAAGACGGTACTGGGCAAAGGTCTCGATGCCGGTACTGCTTTTGAAATCCTCTCCATTGATATTGCCGATGTGGATGTAGGGCGCAATATCGGTGCAGAACTCCAGACGGATCAGGCCGAGGCAGACAAGCGCATTGCTCAGGCCAAGGCGGAGGAACGCCGTGCTATGGCCGTAGCCAAAGAGCAGGAAATGAAGGCTTATACCCAGGAGATGGAAGCTAAAGTTGTCGAGGCTCAGGCCGAAGTTCCTCATGCTATGGCCCAGGCTCTGCGCGAAGGCAAACTAGGAGTTATGGATTATTACAATTTGAACAACGTTCAGGCAGATACGGATATGCGTAATGCCATTAGTGCCTCTGGCGAAGGACAAGGGAAGCTCCAGGCACCAACGGCGCCAGTAAAGTAAGGAGGTCATCATGGAATCAATCCTGATGATTATCGTATTTGTCTTGTTTGCCGTGCTGTCGGATAAAAGTGGCAGCAAGAAAAAAGCCCCGGTGCCAAGACCGGAAAATTCAGCGGCGAAAACCAGCGGAAATCTGGGGTTCAAGATTCCGGAATTGCGCAATGCGCCGGATTCATCGAAGCGGGATGCGGAATGGATATGTCTGCAGGAACAAGCATACCGGAAAGAGCAAGAGGCGAAGCGGCGCGAGGCGGAATACAAGAAACAGCGCTTGCAGCAGGAAGCAGATATTCGGGTGGCTGAGGAAGCTGCCTATGAGGTGCAGGCGAAACTGGTTAGTGTTTCCAAAAGAAAACCCAAATTGCAAATTCCTGTCCTTACCCCTGAAACGGCGCAGCAGGCAGTAGTTCTTGCGGAAATCCTTGGCCGGCCGAAGGCTTATCGTAGACGCCGTTAACGATAAATTTTATGCGTTTTATCGATGACAAAAATGGGTATTTGTAGTAAAATAGAACAATATGCTATGAAGAAAGAAATACGAATTTTTGTAGGTGATAAGCGTGTCAAACTCCATGTTTGATGTTATACAAGAGGATATAGAGAAGCTCAATGAGGGCTTGATTGGTGCCGTGTCCTCGCCAGTAGACCTGGTGACGGAAATCGGTACGCATCTGGTGACGGCCGGTGGCAAACGCATTCGTCCGGCTCTTTGCCTGCTGGCTGCTCATGGCGGCCCCGCTTACAGCCTGGAACGGCTGCTGCCGTTAGCTGAGGCCCTAGAGCTTATCCATACGGCATCTTTGGTACACGATGATGTTATCGATGAGGCAGATACGCGTCGCGGCTGCATTACGGCAAATGCCAAATGGGATAATCAAGTGGCAATTTTGAGCGGTGACTATATCTTTGCGAAGGCATTTGGTCTCATTGCCGATGGCGAATATGGAAATTATGTATCAAAGCGGCTGGCTGATTTAGTCTGCAATTTGAGCGTTGGGGAGATTATCCAGAACCATACGGTTTATCATGCGGTAAAGGATTTGGATAACTACTACAATCGCATTCAGAAGAAAACGGCGGACTTTTTGGAGATATGCTGTGAACTCGGTGCCTATGTGGGCGGGTTCGAGCAAGAGGAAGTTCGCCGCCTGGCTGAATACGGCCATTGCATTGGCATGGCCTTTCAGATTACCGATGATTTGCTGGATATCCTGCAGACCTCGGAGAAAATCGGCAAACCGGCAGGCAATGACATCCGCCAGGGAATTGTCACGTTGCCGGTTATCCATGCCCTTAATGTAAGCGCGGATGCTGCTGAGCTTGAGAATATCGTGACGGACCCCGCTATGACGGATGAAATGGTGGCGCGGGCCTTGGCAATCGTCAAGGCAACCGATGGCGTTGAGATTGCTAAGGCCAAGGTGGAGGAATATCTCGACCGTGCCCGTGAGGTACTGCCGGAGAGCCTGGCGCCGGAAATTCGCGAGGCCTTTGTCATGGTGGCGGACTTTATTGGCGACCGTGATTTTTGATGGATTAGAGATTTGGGAATGTATGGAGGAAGATAATTATGTTGAGTGCTCCTGAACTTATCATGATTCTGGTAGTAGGTTTGGTGGTTTTTGGTCCGGGCAAGCTCCCTGAGTTAGCTCGTTCCTTAGGCAAAGGGGTTCGGGAATTCAAAAAGGCGACCAATGCACTTTCACAGGCAATCAATGCACCGGAGCAGGCTCCCGTACAGCAGCAGGCGACAGCTCAGCCCCAGGCGCAGCAGCCGGCACCAACTGCTCCGGAGCCTGCGGTAAATGCGGCGGCTGAACAGCCCGCTTCAAAGGAGGCTTCGAAGCCTGCTGCTCCGGCTTATCAGGCTCCAACTCAGGAATCCGTGCGTCAGCAGATTCAGGAGCAGGCTGAGAAAAAAGCAGAATAAATTGTTGACCGTAAAAAAACCATCATTGTCTGTGGCAATGATGGTTTTTATTATATCCATCATAAGGATTTCATATGATAGGCCCAATATGTTTCGTTGAGATTTTTATGTTTTTTCGTTATAATAAAAAAGAGAAAATATAATCGCGTAGATGAATTGTTTTTTAGGAGGATTTTTTATGTTTAGTCCATGGCAAGCCGGAATTGTAGTGTTGATTGCCCTCGTTATTTTTGGACCGAGCCGTCTGCCGGAAATTGGCAAGGCACTGGGCAAGGGCATCCGTGAATTCAAGTCGAGTGCAACTGGCGATGATGCAAAGCAGGCAGAACAGACGATGACTAATGTAACGGAGCAGCCGAAGGAATTGCCGTCGAAGTCTGACACGACAAAACAGTAAGCCAGGTGGAGTTACATGGCAGAAGAGAAACAATATGAAGAAATCGCGGCGCCGCAGCCGCGAGGAGTAATTGAGCCAGGATCGGTGGAATATGTTCGTGATGATGATGGCACCATGTCACTGGTGGCCCATTTAACAGAACTTCGCAGTCGGCTTATCAAATGCCTGGTGGCCGTTGCCCTGGGCAGTTGTGTAGGGTATTTCTTTATTGATAAAATCATGCATTACATTACCCTGCCGGCGGGCAAGCTCTACTACATGCAGCCTTCAGAGGCCTTTTTCACGTATTTGAAAGTTGCCTGTGTGACCGGATTCCTGTTGGCACTGCCCGTTGTGTTCTGGCACATTTGGCGGTTTTTTCTGCCGGCACTTACCCATAAGGAACGTGCAGTTCTCGGCATTATTGTGCCGACTTCGGTCGTTCTGTTCTTTGCAGGATTGGCCTTTTCCTTTTTCTTGGTGTTGCCGGCGGGGATTCGCTTCTTTATGGGCTTTAACAGTGCCGAACTGGAAGCGATGTTTTCGGTTGACAAATATTTTGACTTTGTCATTATGTTCGTAATGCCCTTTGGCTTTATTTTTGAATTACCCCTTGTAATTACAATTATGGGAAAAATGGGAATTATAACCTCAGCGTTTTTGAAGAAGTACCAGCGTATCGTCATTTTCCTGTCCTTTGTGGTAGGTGCTATCATTACGCCGACACCGGATATCTTCACGCAGTCGATGATTGCCTTGCCGATTATCATTCTATACGAAGTCGGTTATTTTATCGTTCGTTATGTTCTGCGCCACTGAGGCTGGTTTAGGGAGGAAATATTTTGGCTTTTAAGGATTTACGGGAATTTATCGCGGAGCTTGAAAAGCGCGGCCTGCTCAAGCGCATCCAGACGGAGGTAGACCCGGAACTGGAAATTACGGAAATCACGGATCGTGTGTCCAAGATGGAAGGCGACAAGAATGTGGCCTTGTTGTTTGAAAATGTGAAGGGGTCCAAGATGCCGGTGCTCATGAATGCTTTTGGCAGCTATGAGCGCATGGCGCTGGCGCTAGGGGTGGAAAAACTCGACGATGTTGCCGATGAACTGCGCGAGATGATGAAACTTCCGTATGTTTCGTTGCAGAATAAGATGAGCGTTGTCACGATGATTCCGATGATTAAGCGCGCCATCAATTTCCCGAAATATGTGAAGAATGCACCTTGCCAGGAGGTTGTCGAGACGGAGAATCCAAATCTTGATGAGATTCCTATTCTCAAGTGTTGGCCGGATGATGGAGGGCCCTTTGTCACCCTGCCTTTGGTATTTACGAAGAATCCCAAGACGGGCAAGCGCAATGTGGGTATGTATCGTCTGCAGAAGTACGACAGCCGCACGACGGGCATGCATTGGCATATCCATAAGAATGGTGCCGAGAACTTCCGCGATACGAAGGCACAGGGCGGCGACCGCATCGAGGCTGCTGTGGCTATCGGTACGGATCCGGTTGTGACCTATGCGGCGACGGCTCCGTTGCCACGGGATATCGATGAGATGGTCTTTGCCGGCTTCCTGCGTCATAAATCCGTCGAGATGGTCAAGTGCAAGACCGTGGATATCGAAGTACCGGCCAATGCGGAAATCATCCTCGAAGGCTATGTCATGACTGACGAAGTGCGCCGCGAAGGCCCCTTTGGCGACCATACGGGCTATTATTCCCTGGCTGACGATTATCCGGTATTCCATATCACGGCTATTACTCACCGCAAGGACGCCATCTATTCGTCTACGGTTGTCGGCAAGCCGCCAATGGAGGACTGCTATCTGGCCAAGGCTACAGAGCGCATCTTCCTGCCGCTATTGCAGCAGATGCAGCCGGAAATCCTTGACATCAACATGCCGCTGGAAGGCGTATTCCATGACTGCTGCATCGTATCTATCAAGAAATCCTATCCGATGCAGGCGCGCAAGGTCATGCATGCGCTCTGGGGCATGGGACAGATGATGAACGTCAAGATGATCATCGTTGTCGACGCCCATGTCAATGTCCAGGATCTGAAGGAAGTCTGGTGGCGCGTCTACAATAACATCGACGCGAAACATGACCTGGAGATTGTGGAAGGCCCCCTCGATGTTCTCGATCATTCCTCGCCCATGGCGAAATGGGGGGCCAAACTCGGCATTGATGCTACGAAGACCTGGCCGGAAGAGGGCCATACTCGTGAGTGGCCGGAAGAGATCAGCATGTCTGAGGATATCCGCAAAAAGGTCGATGCCAAGTGGAAGGAGCTTGGTCTCGATTGATTAACATAAAAGCACATATCAATAACGTGGCGCTCCATCATACGATCTTTGATTTGCCCTTTGCCTTTATGGCAGCACTGTTGGCCGCCGGTGGACATCCATCGCTCCATGATTTGTTTTGGATTGCGGTAGCCATCACGACGGGAAGGGCAGCTGCACTGGCTATGGATAATTTGGCCGATGTCAAATATGACAGCCAGCAGCCGCGCATGCAGTATCGTGCCATGGTGCGGGGGGATATCTCTAAGCGGGAAGCCAAGGTCTTTATCGTGATCTGCCTGGCTTTGATGGTAGCATCTGTCACCCAGCTTCACCCCATTTGCATTTATCTCTTGCCCGTCGCCGCTGTTCCCTTTATGATCTATCCGTTCACGAAGCGTTTTACGGGCTGGTGCCACCTGTTCCTTGGCCTTGCCATCGGCATGGCGCCGGCAGGGGGCTGGGTCGGTGTCAGCGGTCAGGTCACGGTGCCGATGGTACTGCTCTGCATTGCTGTTGCGCTCTGGATTGGCGGCTTTGATGCCATGTATGGCGCTCAGGATGAGGCGTTTGACAAGAGTCAGGGCCTGCATTCGCTGGCAACGGAATACGGGGCTGCGGGGGCGTTTAAGATTGCTGTTGCCCTGCATATCATTTGTGTCGTCTGTTTCTTGGCGGTGGGCGTGATGCTGCAGCTGTCCTCCCCGTATTATTTCGGGGTTGGTATTGCGGCGGGAACGTTGGTTTATCAGCATAAAATCGTGAGCCCCACGGATTTTTCCCGGGTCACGCAGCGCTATTTCATGCGCAATGGTATCGTATCGGTGGCAATTTGCGTATGCACCTGGCTTAGTTTTTATCTTTAATCCATTTATCTGGGAGGGACTCTATGTCAGCGAGAATTCTCGAAGGAAAAGTCTTTGCACAGCAGTTCAAGGAGGATGCCGGCCGCCGGGCCGAAGCCTTGCGGGAAAAATACGGTGTGAATCCGGGACTTTCCGTCATCATTGTCGGCAGCAATCCGGCGTCGCAGGTTTATGTCCGCAATAAGAATAAGTCTTGTGAGGCTTTGGGAATCTATTCGGAAGTGGTGGAGATGCCGGAGACGACATCGAAACAGGAGCTTATCGCCAAGATTGATGAACTCAATCTCGATAAGCGCATCCATGGCATTTTGGTACAGCTGCCGCTTCCGGCACAGATTGCCAAAGACGAGGCGGAAATCCTCAATCGCATCGACCCGGCCAAGGACGTGGATGGATTCCATCCGGTCAACGTAGGACGGCTGGTAACTGGCGAGGATGGACTGGTTCCCTGTACGCCAGCAGGCTGTATCCGCATGCTGGAACTTGCTGACATTCCCCTAGATGGTAAGCGGGCAGTGGTCATCGGCCGCAGCAATATCGTGGGAAAGCCCATGCTGCACCTGCTGCTGGCCAAGAATGCCACGGTGACCATCTGCCATTCCCATACGGAGAACTTGGCGGAGATTACGCGGGAGGCGGATATCCTAGTGGCTGCTATCGGCAAGCCGAACTTTGTCACGGCGGATATGGTAAAACCGGGTGCCACCGTTATCGATGTCGGCATCAACCGCATTGCCCCGAAAAAACTTGTGGGTGATGTGGACTTTGAGGCTGTTAAGGAAGTGGCCGGGGCAATTACGCCAGTGCCGGGAGGTGTAGGACTCCTGACGGTGGCTATGCTCATGCAAAATGTTGTCAAGGCGGCCGAAAAGGCAGCCTGCAAATAAATAACCGAATATCTTTCACGGAAACAAACAGAGGAGAAGAAAGCCTAATGAAAACTGATGTGGAGATTGCTCAGGAAGCAGAGATGCAGGACATCCGGAAAATTGCCGAGAAACTGGAAATCTCGGAAGATGAACTGGAACTCTATGGCAAGTACAAGGCGAAAATCACGCTGGCTGCTTGGGAAAAGGTCAAGGATCGTCCCAATGGTAAGCTGGTTCTCGTGACGGCCATCAATCCGACGCCGGCTGGGGAAGGCAAGACGACGACCAGTGTAGGGCTGGCCGATGCCTTCCATAAGCAGGGGAAGAAGGTGGCCGTTGCCTTGCGTGAACCGTCGCTGGGGCCTTGCTTTGGCCTCAAAGGCGGCGCTGCTGGTGGCGGTTATGCTCAGGTGGTACCGATGGAGGATATCAACCTGCACTTTACCGGGGACTTCCATGCGATTACGACGGCTCATAACCTACTGGCTGCTGTCATCGATAACCACATCCAGCAGGGGAATGTTCTGGATATCGATGTGCGCCGAGTAGTTTGGAAACGCGTGCTAGACCTTAACGACCGTGCCCTGCGCCATGTGGTCATCGGCATGGGGGGCAAGGCACATGGCGTGCCTCGGGAGACTGGCTTTGATATCACGGTGGCCTCGGAGATGATGGCTATCCTGTGTCTGGCTTCGGGTCTTGAGGACATGAAAAAGCGCCTGGGAGAAATCGTCGTCGCCTATACCCGGGATGGCCGGGCTGTACGGGCCAAGGAGCTCAATGTAACGGGAGCTTTGACTCTGCTGTTTAAAGATGCCATCAAGCCGAATCTCGTGCAGACCCTTGAGGGAACGCCGGCCTTTATTCATGGCGGGCCGTTTGCTAATATCGCCCATGGCTGCAACAGCGTCATGGCGACGAAGTTTGCCCTGAAGTTTGCCGATTACGTAGTCACGGAGGCTGGTTTCGGGGCGGACCTCGGTGCCGAGAAATTCCTCGACATCAAATGCCGCTTTGCTGGCATCCATCCCGATGCGGTGGTCATTGTGGCGACGGTTCGCGCCCTTAAAATGCATGGCGGTCTGGATAAGAAAGAGCTTGACCATGTCGATATGGCAGCCCTTGAAAAGGGGCTGGCCAACCTTACCAAGCATATTGAAAACATCCAGAAGTTTGGCTTGCCGGCAGTGGTTGCCATCAATGCCTTCCCGACGGATACGAAGGAAGAACTGGATTTTGTCGAGAAGAAGTGCAACGAGCTTGGCGCCGATGTCGCCTTGTCGGAGGTTTGGGCTAAAGGCGGCGAAGGTGGCCTGAAACTGGCGGAGAAAGTGGAAGAGGCCTTTGCTAAGCAGAAGAACTTCCATTTCATCTATGAGACAGAGCAGTCGATTCCAGAGAAAATCACGGCTATCGCACGGGAGATTTATGGTGCCGATGGTGTGGACTTCACGGCAGCAGCTAAGAAACAGTTGCAGGAAATCGAAGCCCTGGGCTTTGATAAGATGCCGGTTTGCATGGCGAAAACCCAGTATTCCTTGTCAGATGATGCCACGAAGCTTGGACGCCCCAGCGGCTTTACCATTACTGTGCGGGAACTTCGCATCGCTGCCGGGGCAGGATTTATCGTTGCTCTGACGGGAAATATCCTCACGATGCCGGGCCTTCCCAAGAAGCCAGCGGCTGAGAATATGGATATTGACGAAAGCGGCAAGATTACGGGACTCTTCTAATCCTCGTGTCGCTTTATGTGACAAGTGAAAGGATAAGCGCATTGAGAGGTGATTTCTCAATGCGCTTATTTTATGATTAATCAAGTTTATCTAAACCATTGGGCATCTACTTGCAAAATCCATAAAAACATTTTACAATATAATCTATGTAACTAATAACCAGTAGAAAAAAATATCTGGAGGCTGCCTATGAAACGTGTATCGGTTGAGCTGGTGCCACGCGATGAAGAATCGCTGCGCGCGGAACTCGCGCTCTTACAGCAGTACAAGGACAAGATTGATGTCATCAATATCCCCGACCTTTTGCGCTTTGAAACGCGCAGCTGGCAGGGCGCGGCTATGGCTAAGGAATATTTTCCTCAGGCGATGCCGCACATCCGCGCTATGGACATAAATCTTGGTGAGGAGCTGCCGATGAAGGATTATTTGCGGGAACATGATATCCGGGAAGTGCTGGTCATCGAAGGTGACCCACCCCAGCGCATGACCCATGCGGTCTATCCGACGGAAAGCACCGATGTCATTCGCAAATTCCGTGAGGAGATGCCTGAGGTTGATGTCTATGCCGGCATTGATCAGTATCGAAGCTCCATGCGGGAGGAACTCTATCGGGTTCATCGCAAAGTACAGGCAGGGGCCAAGGGCTTCTTTACGCAACCCTTTTACGATATGCGTTATTTGGAGATGTATGCGGACATGTTGGATGGTTTGAACGTATACTGGGGGGTATCGCCGGTCATGACTGCTGGTTCGCAGAGTTATTGGGAGCGTAAGAATAACGTGGTATTCCCTAAGGCCTTTGAGCCAGGCCTTGAGTGGAGTGTGGCTTTTTCCCGCGAAGTTAAAGCGTGGGCGGAAAAGAATGACGCCAATATCTATTTGATGCCAATCCGCACGAATCTTGAGGAATACCTGGCTGGTGTCTTTGCCACATTGTAAGGTTTGCAAACAAATCCGCTGTGTTTGCGGAGGTTAGGTTATATTTTAGGAGAGTGAAACATGTTTAAAATCCTGAAGAAAGAGGAGCTTTCCCCGAATGTCTTCTCGATGGATATTGATGCACCGCGCGTCGCCAAGAAGGCCCAGGCAGGGCAGTTTATCGTTCTACGCGTAGATGAAAAGGGCGAGCGCATTCCGCTGACGATTGCGAACTTTAACCGTGAAACCGGTGTCGTCAATATCGTCTTCCAGGTCATTGGGGCATCGACTATGGCATTAGCCGCTGTGGAAGAAGGTGAATCCATTGTGGATTTCGTCGGTCCGCTGGGGCAGCCTTCGGAAATCAAAAAATTTGATGGTACTGTTGTCGTCGTGGGGGGCGGTATCGGTGTAGCGCCGACTTTCCCCATTGCCCGGGCCATGAAAGAGGCTGGCAATAAGGTCATTGCCATCATGGGTGCTAAGACGAAAGACATTCTGATTATGGAAGATGAAATGAAGGAAATCACCGATGAAATCCTCATCACCACCGATGATGGTTCCCGCGGCATCAAGGGCTTTGTCACTTATGCGGTGCAGGAACTGGTGGAGCGTGGCGAAAAGATTGCCCAGATTACGGCAATCGGCCCGGTTATCATGATGAAGAGCGTTGCCGACTGCACGCGTGAACTCGGCATCCATACGGTGGTCAGCCTCAACCCGATTATGGTTGATGGCACGGGCATGTGTGGCGGCTGTCGTGTGCAGGTAGGCGATGAGACGAAGTTTGCCTGCGTCGATGGCCCGGAATTTGATGGACATCTGGTTGATTTCAAGGCACTTATGAGCCGCCAGCGCATGTATCGCGACCTCGAGACCGAGGAAAAAGAACATATCTGCAACATCGGACTGGGGAGGAAGTAAGCAATGGCTCTGTCTTTGAAAAAACACGAAATGCCGGTACAGGATCCGAAAGTCCGTGCCCATAACTTTGATGAGGTAGCCCTTGGCTACGATGAAGAAACGGCTGTGGCCGAGGCAGAGCGCTGCTTGCATTGCAAGATTCCGCAGTGCCGCAAGGGCTGCCCGGTATCGGTGGATATTCCGGAATTCATTGGCAAAATCAAAGAGCGCGATTTTGATGGTGCTATCGAGAAAATCAAGGAAGCCAATGCCCTGCCCGCAGTTTGCGGCCGCGTCTGCCCCCAGGAGAATCAGTGCGAGAAATACTGCGTACTGGCCAAAAAGGGAGAATCCGTTGGCATTGGCCGCCTGGAGCGCTTCGTTGCTGATCGTTATATGGCTAAGAATGAAGAAGTAAAGCCCATCGAATTTGCAGCTGACGCCCAGAAGGTTGCTGTACTGGGGTCCGGCCCCTCCGGCCTTTCCTGTGCTGGGGATCTTGCCAAGAAGGGCTATAAGGTCACGGTCTTTGAGGCGCTGCACAAAGCCGGTGGTGTGTTGTCCTACGGCATTCCGGAATTCCGTCTGCCGAAGGATAAGGTTGTCAAAAAGGAAATCGAAAACATCGAGAAACTCGGGGTTAAGTTCGAGCTTGATGCTGTCGCTGGCCGCCTGTTCACCGTGGATGAGCTCATGGAAGAAGAGGGCTTTGATGCGGTATTTATCGGCACTGGTGCCGGTCTGCCGCGTTTCCAGGGGATTCCGGGGGAAGGCCTTAACGGCGTTTATTCCGCCAATGAATTCCTGACCCGCTGCAATCTCATGAAGGCCTATAAGTTCCCCGAATATGCAACCCCGATTAAAGTGGGCAAAAATGTCGCTGTTATCGGCGGCGGCAACGTAGCCATGGATGCTGCCCGCACGGCACTGCGCCTGGGGGCTGAGCATGTCTATATCGTATATCGCCGCAGTGAGGCAGAGCTGCCGGCACGTAAGGAAGAAGTGGAGCATGCCAAGGAAGAGGGCATTGACTTTAAACTGCTCAACAACCCGGTGGAGATTCTCGGCAACGAAGATGGCTGGGTCAGTGGCATGAAGTGCATCCGCATGGAACTGGGTGAGCCCGATGATTCTGGCCGCCGTCGTCCGGTTCCGGTGGAAGGTTCGGAATTTGAGTTGGCCGTGGATACAGTTATCGTGTCCATTGGTACGGGCCCGAACCCGATCATTGCCCATACGACGCCGGGGCTGGTTACGACGAAACGCGGCAATATTGAGGCGGATGAAGAGTCCTGCGCCACCTCCAAACCGGGCGTGTTTGCCGGTGGTGATATCGTCACGGGGGCCGCTACGGTAATCCTTGCTATGGGGGCTGGCCGTAAGGCAGCTGCTGCTATCGATGAATATCTGAAAAGCAAAAAGAAATAAGGAATAGTTCCGGTCAATGAAGACCGAATAGAGTCCGTCTCAGTCGCAGCTATGTATTGAGGCGGATTTATCTATTGTATTTGGGAAAGAAGGAAAAAACAACAAATGATGAATTTTGCTGCCATTGACTTTGAGACAGCAACGGCATCCAGGGATTCGGCTTGTAGTGTGGCTGTAGTTGAGGTTAAGGACGGAAAGCTTTATGATTCCTACTATACGTTGATTCAGCCGCCGGCTAACCGGTATAATTATTTCAATACCCGCATTCATGGGATAACGCGGGAAGATACTGTGGATGCGCCGGATTTTGCGCAGATTTGGCCGGAGCTTTGCCAGCACTTGGAAGGCCGCATGGTAGTAGCGCATAACGCTCGCTTCGATATGGGGGTGCTGGGGGCCTGCCTGGCAAAATACGGCTTGGCCAATCCGGATTTTGCCTATTGCGATACGGTGGCGATAGCCCGCAAGGTCTGGCCGGATTTGGAGAATCATAAGCTAAACACGGTGGGAGAGTTTCTGCAGATTGCGTTTAATCATCACAATGCGCTGGATGATGCCCGTACCTGCGCTTGTATTCCTATGGCGGCTGGTCAGGAGATGTCCATGGATAGTTTGGAATCCTTGGTTAAGAAGCTGGGAGTAACCGTTCAGCAATTTGGGATAAGAAAGGGGTATAAACGATGATTTTGGTAAGTGCCTGCTTGCTGGGACATAAAGTAAAATTCAATGGCGGAGCCAATACCAATGAGCTCCTGCTGAAATACAACGAACGGGGACGCTTTATTGCCGTCTGTCCGGAGTGCTTTGCCATGCTGCCAGTACCGCGTCCCCCCATGGAAATCCAGGAGGGAACCGGTAAGAAAGTATTGATGGGCAAAGCTCGTGTCGTGGATGAGAACGGTATGGATACGACCAATTATCTTATGACAGGAGCCGATAAAATCCTCAAAATAGCTGAGGCCTATCATGCGCGAGTGGCCATCCTGAAAGAGGGCAGCCCTTCCTGTGGCGTCAAGAAGATTCACAGCGGCCATTTTGATGGCAAGAAAATCAAAGGCCAGGGAGTGGCCGCTGCTCTGTTGATGAAAAACGGCATTACGATCTATTCAGACAAGGATATGACGGTGGGAAGATTGGAAGAATTAATCGCCGAAGATTTGCGTCACGACAAAATTTAAAAAAATCGGGATTTTTTTTTAAAAGGGGTTGCATTATTTTGGAAAATCCCGTATAATACTTTTTGTCGACACGAGAGTGTCACAGAGTTATTCCTCGATAGCTCAGCCGGTAGAGCACCTGACTGTTAATCAGGCTGTCGCAGGTTCGAATCCTGCTCGAGGAGCCATATGGCGCGTTGGTCAAGTGGTTAAGACACCGCCCTTTCACGGCGGCTTCATGGGTT
>NZ_JAILKR010000117.1 GCF_024693525.1 Selenomonas sp.
TTCTTCTGCCGTCTCGTTGAATTTAATGTAATCGTTCAGCCATTTAATGGAAACCTGCATCGTATAACCTCCTCAATCTCAGAACTGGCTCAAGAAACGCGTGTCGTTATCGTAGAACAAGCGCAGGTCATCGACACCGTAGGACAGCATGGCGATACGCTCGACGCCCATGCCGAAGGCAAAACCGCTGACCTTTTTCGGATCGTAGCCGCTCATCTCGAGGACATGGGGATGAACCATGCCGGCACCGAGGATTTCCAGCCAGCCCGTGCCCTTGCAGACCTTGCAGCCTTCGCCATGGCACATGACACAGGAAATATCCACCTCAGCCGACGGCTCCGTGAACGGGAAGAAACTCGGACGGAAGCGTACACCGACATTCTCATTGAAAATCTGATGCAGGAAAAGCTCGAGCGTACCCTTGAGGTCCGCCAGGCTGATGCCCTCATCGATGACCAGCCCCTCGACCTGAGTGAACATCGGGGAATGGGTAGCATCGTACTCATCGCGGCGATAGACGCGGCCCGGTGCAATCATGCGAATCGGTTTGTTCGGTTCATTGCTCTGCATCGTGCGAGCCTGAACTGGCGAGGTCTGCGAACGCATGAGAATCTCCTCTGTAATATAGAAAGAATCCTGCATATCGCGGGCCGGATGGTCCTTCGGCAGATTCAGCGCCTCAAAGTTGAAGTAGTCGCGCTCAATCTCGGGACCTTCTTCTACGCTAAAGCCCATGTGCACGAAAATATCCTTGATGCGCTCCAGCGTCAGCGTCAGCGGATGCAGATGGCCCATCGGCACATTGCGCCCCGGCAACGTCACATCGATGCGCTCGCTGGCCAGTCTTGCTTCCAGCTCCTTGGCCTTGAGAGCCTCATTCTGCTCACCGATAAGGCTTTCAATCTCCCCCTTAGCGGCGTTGACAATCGCGCCGACCTTCGGACGCTCCTCCGGGCTGAGGCTGCCCATGCCGCGCAGGATCGCGGTGAACTCGCCCTTCTTGCCCAGATATTTGACGCGGATATCGTTGAGGGCTGCCACATTGCTAGCGCCCTTGACGGCTGCGGCAGCTTCGGCCTTCAGCTGTGCAATCTTCTCTTCCATCGAATAACCTCCTACTATCAAAAAAGCCCTCGCCCCTTGCGCAACAGCGCACGAGGGGCGAAGGCATGAATTCGCGGTACCACCCTGATTTCTCACTCAAATGACTTTAACGCAGTCCTACGTCCGGCATTTCCTCCGAAGACTCCAAAGCGAACGTTCAACCCGCCACACCGTCCCCTTTCCACCAGCCGGGAACTCTCTAAAGATGCTCTGCAAGCCTACTCTTCTTTTTCATCGTCACGATACGTTAAAGTGTAACATAGATAGCCGTATTTTGCAAATCACCATCATGAAGCATGTCAAAAACATCAATCTTTCCAATAATACTTGAAAGTACTTTGCGGGTATTCCTTAGGATGAACCCAGCCGACCGTTCCATCTGCCTTTCTAAGGCACATCCAAAAATCAATACCTAGGGAACGATCTGTTGCCTCACCAATATAACTTCCCCAAACTGCATATGAGATACATACGATACAGTTGAGAACAACAGCATCATAATCATCAATAGTGATTTCATAATTATTTTATTATTCATCCCTAACCTCCAAAACCATTCTCTCGCTCCAAGAGTTTTTATCCTTCGCCTTATTCAACCAACTGGAACCCAAACCATTGGGCACGCTCATCCCAGAAGAAGTATACCGAATTAGCCGTACAATACCACGGATCGATATTGCGAATCCTCTTTCCTCTGTACTTTCCCCCAGTGGCCCACGCCCACCGTTTACCCCGCTGCCATAACTACGGGCTATTCCCATGATTTCCAACTTTCCATCGTGAATCTTAGGCACAATATCATCATATACCATCCCAGCTTTATCCAATGTATCCTTGGTGGCATAAACCACAATCTTATCTCCCGATTTACCTACCCTTCTTGTAAATACCACCAGACGCCACTCCCTGATACATCTGCAGCTCAGGCTCCCCCCCATCCTAAGTCTCTGCTGCTATCACTTATGCAACAATCCTATCTTGTTTCTAATCGTTCCCTGTATGTTTCAAGCAATTCTCGTGAATAGCTCTTCTTCCTATCTGAATCCCTAACGATTCTCCACAATGTGGCAGCTGCCTTCAGTCTCTCTCCATACACCCTTGTCGCATCGTCTGCACAGAAATCTTTCACGAATTGATTCCATTGAAGTACCGACTTATCATACCACGCATAGATTTTTTCCCATAATATACATCAAGCAAGTCCCCACATGTAAAGGATTCATCACCATTTTCCCTTACCGCTTTGACTGTTGCTACCATATCCGCATTGAATTTGAAATACTCTTTCCCCGTTTGCTTGGAAAAGAACTCTCTGAATTTGTTACCAAAGGTAAAGCCACATGCGATAAGCCCAGTATCAAGTGTAAGGTTCGTAACAACAGCTCCCTTGTTCTTCCTGCTCTTCCGCTTCGGCAATATCCTTTTTTCCAGCAAAATATGCTTCAATTACCTTATTGATCTTTATCTTGCCGCTTGGCGCATCTAATCCGTGATCCCTGCATATTTTTATCAGTTCATCACGATACCAGTAATAGATGTAGTATTCTTTTAATATATCCGCCATCTGGCAACTTCTGTTTCTATTTCTTCACCTTGATATATTTCATCAGGATATTTCTCCACTAAGACATGCACCCCTGTAAAATTTACCCCGTATATATGAATTCAACACTTTTCCCAAAATACCTGCTCGTAATGAATATTTGCCCCGTTTAGCTCCGTGCCTCATCTCATCTTCCCTTTTCGATTCCATTACAAGTATGTGCCCCACTCCAAAGAGCCGTCAATCCGAACAGGCTACTTACCCATTCGAATTGACGGCTCTTCTATCCCCTAATAATTGCTCCCCATTCTATTAACCACTCTTATTACTTTATATTTATCTCCCCCTTTTGCTTCACCCTAATCAAGCCAACTTTTAAAATCATCTATATAATTAATCGGAACTACCACAGGATCCCCCATCATACCTCCTCGTCCTTGCAGTTTGAAACTTTTGATATCCGCATTAGTTGGTACATCAAAAAAATACGTGAATATAGAGTCATTTCCAGGATTGATTTCTGTCAGGATCTCCTGCGAATGATGTGACATCATCCAACTTACACTTGCCTTAGTAGATGTACTATACTCTCTGCCTTTTTCATCAATTAGACGAAACATAGCTTCATTTACTGTAATGGCATCATTCTGCTCGTTATGAATCATTACAGCTACCCCTATGAATTTCCCTTGGGGTGTCGCCTTATGATATTTACTTCCAATGGAGTCATTAAACTCTTTAGCATAGACAGGCGCAATTACGACATTTGACGATACCCCATAAACTACTTCCTGTCCATTCTTCATCTTTTCCTTGTAAAGATTTTTACCAACGGAATTATCCTTATCTTTCGCATCTCCTCTAGTATTCTTTGCCGTCTCATTCGATTCTGTTTGCGCTGTTTCCGTAGAGGCATTTTCATTTTTTGTTAAATAAAATGCACTCATACACGAAACCATTATTACTACAAGAAAAATGAACCCGACGACAATCGCAATAATTTTTCCCACTGAAAATCCTGACGATGATTTTTTTATAGTCTTTGTTGTCCCTTTCTTTGGTACAGCTTGATTTGAATTTGCTTGTTGGGAAACTCCCGTACTCGCTCCACATGAGCTACAAAATTTAGATCCATCTTGAATTTCAGCACCACAGTTTGGACAAAACATGGATATCCCTCCCTAAACTTACAATCAAATGCTATGTATAAACTCTGAGAAATCATCTATTGGCATAAAAGTTGCTTTATCGCCTAATGCGGCGAAATGTTCCCTGCCGCACTGAATTTTTTCCGATTCAGTTTTACGCAAGGCATCAGCATCAATATTGCCCTTGGTTTCCAAAACAAAGTACAATTTCTTTTCCCCATTCTGGTCAATCATCACGGCCCAGTCGGGATTATAGGAGCCCAAGGGCGTACTGATTTTGAACCAGTCTGGCAGTTTGGCATAAAGATATACATCTTCGTTATCCTCAAAGGACTGGGCAAACTGCCGTTCATTCTCGCTGTCGTATACTACATAATCGTAAGGGCTTTTGGTACTTTCCAGCATATTGCTTTCGAGATAGCCCTTGAGTTCTTCCGATTCAAAGAGTTCCTGACAATAGTATTCGCTGTCCCCGAGCCGTTGATATTTAATGCCGTCCACAATCAGCGACTTCATTACAGAGCGCAGGATTTTGGCGGTGTTTTCCATGAATACCTGCGGATTCTTATGAAAATCCTTCAACCGATTGCCGTAAGTGTCAAATTCCACCCAGTTGCCGTCAGCATCCTGTCTGGTACCCGTCAAAAGCTCCACAATGGTACGGCGGGTCAGATTGGTTTCGTTTTGCAGATAGGCGACAATATCCGGCAGGAAATTACTGGAACCGTACGTGCTTACAGCCCGGTCTGCCACCAACTTGGTTTCGACACCGCCTGTGCCGATGGTAACATCTGCCTTTGTCTGAATGATTTTCGGCGAAGGAATCTTCATCTCCAAAGCCATCTGCTTACGGCAGCGCCGCAAGAGTTCCTCCGTGGAAAAATCTACCCGATAGGTAGTCTTCCACTTGATGCTGTCCCAGAGCTCCTTAAATTCCGGAGACAGGAACACTTCTTTATTGAGGACAGCCTCACGCCGTTCGCGCTTTTTGTGAATCGGCACGGTTCTGCAGGCCTGCATACAGATTTCCTGTATCTGCGCCTTGTAGGGAGCCAGTTCTTCTGCTACCATGAATTTATTCTGCTGGATATCGGCTTTCAGCGATTCCTGAATATTGCCCTCATCATCCACATAGCCATATTCTTTCAAGGATTCCATGACCATTTCGGCCTTCTCTGTGCCCAGATAAGCAGTTTCTTCCCCTGCCGCATCTGTTGCCACTTCCTCTGCCGATACGGGTACAAGGATATTGGCAAAGTTGGCAGTTTCCAGCACACGGAAACGGATGCCGTCTTCCTCGTATTCCTTCTGCAGGGAGCTGGCAAATTCGTCATAGCTTTCATTGGCCATAACGGTAAGGATATTCAGATTGGCATCGTACTGCCGTTCGCCCGTCTGATTAACACACAAGCGCAGACCGCGGCCGATTTCCTGCCGCTTCTTAATGGTGCTCTTGGTTTCATTCAGCGTACAAATCTGGAACACATTCGGATTGTCCCAACCTTCCCGCAAAGCCGAGTGGGAGAAGATAAAACGAATCTTGCAGTCAAAAGAAAGCAGTCGTTCCTTATCCTTCATGATGAGGTTATACGTGCTGTCATCTGCCGCTGTGGAACCACTGGTATCCTTCCAATGCCCTGGCTCGTTCTTCTTGCCTTTATC
Source organism: Selenomonas sp. (assembly GCF_024693525.1). Next base: position 5,458 of record NZ_JAILKR010000117.1, read on the forward strand.
GGCAGAGAAGTAGCCATCATGCACTACATCGGCCTCGTCCTCCTCATTGTGCAGTCTGTGCCACAAATCGTGATACTTGGGACGGCGAATCACATCCTGATAGATTTCCTCAAACCACTTGGCATACTTGCCCTTCACGGCATTGCCCTCGGCATCGTATTCGCGATAATTGGCCACCCGGTCAATGAAGAACAGGGACAACACCTTGATTCCCTTGGGATTCAGCTCCAATTCCTTGTTTAGATGCTCTTCGATGGTGGCCCGCATCTGCTGACGCTTCATCTCATCATCATGGACCGTGCCGATGGCCTTGCCCAGACGGAGAATATCGCTGCGGCTGGTAAAATCCATATACTCATTGCCTTCGCCGCAATAAATATCCTTGACGATATAGCCCTCGTACACATCGCGGCCGCCGGATTTTTCGTAGAGGTCATCCCCCTGCTTCACGGTAACGGCTTTTCGCTGGACAACGCCCCTTTTGTTCTGCACGTCCATTTCCACCCGTGCCGTAATGGGGGATTTCTTGTTGTTGACAGATTTTAAGAGCAGATAGGCTTCGTTATGGTCATCCTGGGCGGCAAAACTTTCCACTTCGATACCCTTGACCAGTTTCTTGGCAAAGCTGTCCACGGCGTTCAGGCGATAAAGCTTGTTCTCCACGCGGATAGGCGTGGCTGAATAGCGAATCGTACACAGCGGATTCAAGGATTCCACTGCTTCCACCTGTGCATCGGTGCTGATGGTGGACTGCGGCTCGTCAATCACGACAATAGGTTTGGTTTCGCGCACCAAATCAATCGGCTTGGACTCGCCAAACTTCTTGTCGTTGTAGCGGTTAATCAGGTTCAGGTCATTCTGGAAGGAGTTGATGGTCATGACCATAATCTGAATATCATTGCTCGTGGCAAAATCGCGGATTTTCTCAATATGCTTACCGTCATAGACAAAGGCATCGTAATTCACATTGCTGTAAAGCCCGCGGAAATGTTCACGGGTTATCTCGATGGTCTTTTGCACACCTTCCTTGATAGCCACGCTGGGCACAACGATGATGAACTTGGTAAAGCCATAGGCCTTATTGAGTTCCAACAACGTGCGCAGGTAAACGTAGGTCTTGCCGGTGCCGGTTTCCATCTCAATATCGAGATTCAGCTTGTGATTCGGCAAAGAGTTGGACTGGGGCAGGCCATGCCGCAGCTGCACCGCACGGATATTATTCAGCAAATCTTCTTCGTCCAGCATCAGCCGATTGCCAATGCCCTGTCCCAAAGTCAGTTGCTGGCTTTCACTGCCAAAACCTAACGCCATCTGCTCATTCGCAATCGCAGCCACGGTGAACAAGGCTTGTTTCGGCGTTTGTCCCTGAAAAACATCACGGACAGCGGCAACGGCCTCCTGCTGGTAATCGAGGGTGGAGTCAAATTTCAGTTTCATTATCCATCACCTCACACGCACACAAAGCTGTCTTCATCAAGGCCTGCCGCTTTCAGCGTTTCCTTGACATTGGTCTTGTCCATATCCGAGGCAAAGCCCGTATCACGGAACACTACCTGCCAAAGTTCCGACTCATATTCCTCATGCAGTTTTACAACCGCTTCCGCTACAGCAGTCGTGATATTCCGTCCCAGACAAATCATCAAAGCACCGCCACCGATAATATAGACCGTTTCCCCGGCCACCTGTTCTTTCTCCACTTGACAAGTCAAATCAAGGCCCATCTTGAGCATGATTTCATAGAGCACATCCTGCTCAGTACGGTCAGGCAGGAAATTATCCGTGGACTGTTGCAAGGTCAGCATAATATCATCGGGCTGGGGATTCCACTTCTGCAGATTGGAGCTATCCAGCTTAAAGACCTTAAAGCCAATATCCAAATCAGCCGCCTTCTCCCCTGCTTCGGCTTTGATTTTCTCCCCGGCACGGCGAATACGCTCCTTACCGATTTCGCAGATATTTTTATAGCCAGCTTTGTAGGCTTCACTCTTTTCGTCAGTAGATTCTGGAAGTTGTACCATAATGAATTTACGACGACCACCGTCTTCTGCGTTAAGTTGCATAACAGCATGAGCAGTAGTAGATGACCCCGAGAAAAAATCAAGAACAATATCCTTTTTACCGGTAAATGCTGATATATGTTCCTGACATACATCAGTAACCTTAGGTGTATCAAAAGGGATATTCATACTCCCAAGCATATCAGTATCGCTTCCACCATAATATATAAGAGAGGGTATATTCTCATACATATTTTCCCTTAGCAAATATTTACTATTTGGTATTGTTGTTTCATCTTTACCAAAAATAATTCTTCCCTCAGCGAGCATTTTTTTCATTGTAGCTGATGGATTTCTCCAGCCACGCTCCGGCAATGGGCATTTTTTCCCAGTTGCTGGATGAACTAATGGAACAAAATAATCATCAGGAGCCTTCTTTTTATTTGGCCATGCCATTGATACAGGTCTATAAACCTCACCTTTTTCATCAATTTTATTATAAGCTTTTTCACCACCACTAAAATCATTTTGTTTTCTCATCCAAATAGCAAACTCAGCATTAGCTTGTTCTAGAGTATAGTTTTTTGATACCTTATTAAATATTTGTCTTGCTTTCTGAATGATCGTAGCAGCATTTTTCTTAGGTCGTTGAATTTTACAAGTATCAGTAAGGATAACTTTATTTTTCGCATACACTAAAATATACTCATGCTGATAGGAAATACCTTTCGCGTCTCCTTTAGGATTGCGTTTATCCCAAATAATAGTCCCTATATCATTTATTTTCCCAAAAATATCTTCACATATCTTTTGAAGATTCTCTATTTCATTTTCATCAATATTTATAAATATAACACCATCATCCGTCAGCAGATTCCTAGCCAATCTCAACCGCGGATACATCATATTCAGCCAATCCGTATGGAACCGTCCATTTGCCTCCGTATTAGTATCCCTCCGATTTCCTTCGCCATCAACCTGTCCCGTGATTTCCTTATAGTTCTGGATATTATCATGGAAGTTGTCTTTATAGACGAAATCGCCGCCGGTATTATATGGGGGATCGATATAGATCATCTTCACTTTGCCATAGTAAGATTTTTGCAGGAGCTTCAAGACTTCCAGATTATCCCCTTCGATATAGAGATTCTCTGTCGTATCCCAGTCCTTACTTTCTTCTTTACAAGGACGTAATGTACCCATAGATGGCGTTTGGGACAGGCGCAGTGCTTTGCCCTTGCCGTTCCATTTGAAACTGTAGCGTTCCTGTTCATCATCCACAAAATCGCCCAACAGCTGCCGCAGGACATCAAAGTCAATTTTCCCTTCCTCGAATGCTTCGGGGAAAAGCTGCTGCATGGCCTTCAAGTTTTCCTCGGTAATATTCATGGATTCGCCTGTTAAATTTTTCATTGTTCCCTGCTCCCTTGTGCGGTTATTTTTTTCATTTCCCGTTTCAATTTTTGCAGACGGGTATTGAGTTCCATCTTGCGATTGAATTGGCTCTCTGCTTTCATCTGCTTGCGCAGTTTGTTCATTTCCTGCTCTATGGCCGTAATGCGTTGCAGTTTTTCTCTGGCTTCGTCTCCGGACATCGCTTCTGTATCCACTGACAATGCCGCCAGATGACTTTTGCTGATGGCATCAAACCAACCTTCATACAATTGGCAGAAATTTGCCCCGGGCATTTTCCGCAGAGACAATTCCGACCAAAAGTCATCCTCTGCACTCCGCCAGTCCGTTTCTTCCATAGCCACCAGTGCCATCCGCTCACTATCTGCCTGACTTTGACGCAGCTTGCCCATATACAGCCGCCGCTTATCTCCCAAGATAAAGAAAAGCAGCATCGGATACGGAATGGCATGAATAATAACCTCTGCCAAGCGTTTCAGCTGTTTTTCCGCCCTCAGATTCACTTCCAGCACTTCAATTTCCGGATAGTCTTTTTCCGCATCACGATAATGCTGTATAAAGGAATTTTCCGTTTTCAGGGCATAACGCCAATAAATTTTCTCTACATGGTCAAAGAGCTTCTTGTCAGTTGAACTCAAATCGCCATTGTCGTAGAACTGCTTCTTGGGCACTACGCGGTCAATCCGTGCTGCTGTCGGCAGCTCCATTATTTCATAAATGCTCATAGCCACCTCATTTCAGCAGCAGAAAGACCACCAGCTCAAAGTCGGCCATACCATCATCAAAATTCTGTGGTGTGGCTGTACCACCTTTGCTAAAGAGGCTGGCTACGCCCACTTCCTGTTTTTTGCCAATCAGATCTTCTATTGTCTGTTGGAGCAGGTCCGAATACCTGTCCATGTACCGTCCATGTTTGGTTTCCGTATTGAATACCTCTGCCAAATCCTTGGCTACAGTATTCTGTCCCGAACAGAATTTTTTCAAATAGTCGAGAACCTGTTTGCCCTGCAGGAAATTGGCCTGCACCTGCCCATCATCGGTAATATAGGCAAGATAATAGGGGAACAAGGGATTCTGCTCCTTGGTCTGCCGTGCACCTTTTATCTGCCGCAGAACAAAGATCACTCCGGGATCTACAATATCGCGCAGATTATCCGAAATGCGAGCAATCGCATATAAACCGCTGGGAGCATTGGCCAGTTCTTCCTCATGTTCCTTCATATACTCCATTAAATCAATTTTGAAATCATTAAAGGTCAAATCCGTAATCGAAATACCGCCGGAAATATCTTCCAAATCCACCACTTCATTCTGCAGTTTTTGCAGCTGTTTTTTGCGGTATTCCAGGTCATTCATTTCTTTGTTCTTTTGGTCATCAATGATGTTTTCTTCTCCGGTTGCCGAAACATCTAAAAGCACCATGCGTCCTTTGACACGTTCTGCGAGGTCGATGTAGGCGTCGAGGTCTTCAGTCGGCCAAAAGTTCAAAAGCTGGATTACTTCATTCTTCGAGCCAATGCGGTCAATTCGTCCAAACCGCTGAATAATGCGTACAGGATTCCAATGAATATCGTAGTTAATCAGATAATCACAGTCCTGTAGGTTTTGGCCTTCGGAAATACAGTCAGTGGCAATCAGAATATCAATTTCCTCCTCCATATCAGGAAATATGCTTTTGCCGGATTTTGATATCGGTGAAAACAAAGTAAGCACCGTATTGAGGTCAGATAGTTTTATACTGCGTTTCAGCGCAGACGGAATCGGAATGGTTGACTTATTCGTGCCTGTCCCGCCTGTTACCAGTGCTGTATAAATTCCCAACGGCTCCATTTGCGGCGCGATATTTTCATATAGATATTCAGCCGTATCAGCAAAGGCGGTGAAAATAATCAGCTTGCCATTTCCCGCATTGATAGGATTCTGAATTTTATCCGCAATCCTGTTTTTAAGAGTTTGTAGCTTATTGTCCCGTATGGGCGTAATCACTTTGGCACTTTGGAGAATCTCCTGCAATTCCTCCGAATCCAGCTGCAAATCCTGTCGCCATTTGATTAAATCCATATCCTGCAACAGAACCTTGACCTTGCTGCCAAAGACCAAATCGCCCATATCCAAACCGTCTTCGTCAAAATCCAGTTCCTCGATATTCAAATCCGCATGATACTCGCCCTCATGCTTTTCAATGATGCCCAAGGTATGCTCTATCCGCTGGGAAATCTTTTCCACCGTCAGCACAAACGAATGGATGGAGCTTTCCATGCGCTTCAAGAGATTGACCCGCATCAAATGAATCAGCTGATTTTCGCGGTCAGCCTGACGAAACACACTGCGACCATTAGCTACGCTCATGTCGTAGCGGCTCTCATAGGCATGCCGCTTATCCGGGCGCACATACCTGAGTGGCGCATAAAGCCCCAATGTCAGACGGTTAATCATCTTGTTAACTTCACCAATCGGCGGGAACTCGCCTAAGGTATCGATTTCCGGACATTCATTGATGGGCTTTAAGCGAGTGGGGAAACGGCCAATTTCCGCCACATTGTAATATTTTTCGATATGCTTGCGCGAACGGGCGATGGTGAGCGTATCAAGTAGCTTGAAATACTCCAAATCCATCATTTCCACGAAAACCTTGGTTGTTCGCTCCCGTTCCGGCAATTCCGACCAACGGTTGAAGACCATCTGTGCCTTGCGCAAAGTGGTTTCGATATTGGGAATCCCCGTGGACTTCAAGGCGTCATTTTTGCCCTCCGTGATGAAGGCAATCTGATTTTTGATATCGTTCATGCGATTGTTGACCGGTGTTGCCGAAAGCATCAGCACTTTAGTCTTGACACCGGCCTTGATGATGTCATCCATCAATCGCTCATAACGAGTTTTGCGGTCTTTATGGGGAACATTGTTACGGAAATTATGACTCTCGTCGATAACAATAAGGTCATAGTTTTCCCAGTTGAGCGTAGACAGATTGATGGCCCCGGAGAAACCTTTATAACGACTTAAATCCGTATGATTCAACACATCATAGTTGAATCGGTCAGCTGCAAAGATATTCCGCTTATCATTCTGCGTATATATCGTCCAGTTCTCCCGCAGCTTCTTAGGTGCCAGCACCAGCACGCGGTCATTGCGCAGCTCATAATACTTGATGATGGCCAGTGCCGTAAAGGTTTTGCCCAGGCCGACACTATCTGCAATGATACAGCCGCCGTATTTCTCAATCTTGTCAATGGCCCCCATCACACCATCGCGCTGGAACTTATAGAGCTTGTTCCAAATCAGTGATTCCTTGATACCTGTCTTGGTCTTGATGATGGTTTCTTCCGTCAGTTCCCCCAGATAAGCTTCAAAGATATGATAGAGAGTAATGAAATAGATGGCCTCCGGCGTGTTCTCCTTGTAGAGAACTTCCATTTCCGAGAGGACTTTTTCCGTCACATCCTCCACCATGGCAGGATTGTTCCAAATGCTGTCAAAAATCTGCAAAACACCCTGCCCCATTGCCCTGCTGTCTATGCAGGTATTCATATCATTACGGGCAGACGGCGTAATCCCTAAACCATCGCTGGAAAAATCCACCGTCCCTTGAATGGCAATATCCTGTTCCGGGTCTTCATTTTCTACATAAGCCAGACGCATCTGCGCAGCATTGTTCTCCCGATAAGATTTTATGCTCACCTTCTGCCGGAGCCACTTTGCACAATCCTTGGCAATGGCAGACTGTGTGAGCTTGTTGCGCAGTTTCAACTCAAACTCATTGCCGGACAGACGATTGCCGAATTCACGATGTGCGATGTAAAACTCCCGCTGAAAATCACTTTTCTGCTTAATATAGGAAGGCGTCGTAAAGATGAACCGCAGTTCGTCAATCTGCGAAAGCTCCTTTTTCAGCTCCTCATAGGCATAAATCGTAAAGAATGCCGATATAACAGACAGCTTGGCCCCCGGTTGTATCCCTTGCCGAAGTTCATCAATCACCCGCCCCTGCTGTTTGTTATCCAGTATCTTGGGCTGTTGCATCTCCATTTCCCCCTATATAAGGCTTAGCAACGACGGCAAAAAAACCATGGCTTTATTGCCATAAATTTTATTGACAGATTTGTAATGAACTGAGTTGATTTTTACTTCAAAATTACTATAATATTTATATAGTATCTATAATGAGTATTTTTTAGGTGGCAAAAATATTATGATATTTTTGCCACCTATTTATGGTTACGTGCATATGCCCACTTATGAAAAGTAGGACGCGACACACCTAACATTTTTGCCGCTTCGCGTTCTGAGATAACTCCATCTTTCCACTGTTGTCGCACGTCATCAAACTCAGGCGGCCTGACCAGTGCCTTCCGACCAAAACGCACCCCACGTGCTTTGGCAGCCGCTATTCCCTCAGATGTGCGTTTTATATTCATTTCTCTCTCCGTTTGTGCAACATATGAAAATAATTGAATAACCAGATTCGATATCAACTTGCCTGTAAGATCATTACCATATCTATTTCTTGTGTCCAGTAATGGTAAGTCAAGTACTACCAACGCCACTTCCTTTTGTCTAGTAATAATATCTAATTGCTTAATCATTTCATCATAGTTTCTTCCTAACCGATCAAGACTTTTGATTACTAAGGTATCACCCTGATCCAATTGCGTTATCAATTTATGATAGGCTGGCCGATTAAAATCCTTACCACTTTGCCTATCCGCAAAAATACGCTCACGCGGAATGCCAAATTTTTCCATAGCCACCCATTGACGATCATCATGTTGTGCTACAGTTGAAACACGAATATATCCATAGATATTATTGTTCATAATAAATCCTCCTCGTCAAAACGAACTTGCAATCACCATTAATCGAACCTGTATAAAAAACGTCCCTTTATCTATCCAAGATAAAGGGACATCAGATTACCTATTCTATTAATTTCTCATATTTTCTCTCAAAACTCTTTCGTCTACAATCATCTAATACCGAATCTGTTCCCGAAAGGCACGCCAATCGATAAACGATTCAGCATCAGGATGCTTGGTAAAGTATTGCTGATGCTCTTCGGCAGCTACGCGGAAATCTTTCAGCGGCGCAGCCTTGGCGTAGCATTTGCGTACGGCTTTACTGTTGGGGTCGTTGATGGTAAGGCCGGCCCCCGTTGCCGCTGGCGGTTTGCCGCGACTCGCCAGGAAGTGCATATAAAACTGCAGCTGCGGCTCGTCTTCGGCATCGGTGTACCAGACACCAGCCCGGAAAGCCTTGCCCACCGCCTTGCCTTGGCCATCGGGACGGTATGGCGTCACGACAGTGAACAGGATATCCATGAGCATGGAGAGATCCACTTTTTTCGGATTGTACTCGACTTCGATGCCATGCACCTCATCGTCGTTACCCTCCCCCGTCAGGTAGCCTGTCCGCGTGGATAGGACGCCGGGCAAGCCAGTGAATACGGCCTGCAATTCGTGGAAATCGCCCCCCGAAAAGTAAATCTTCTTCGTATACATGCCTAACGGCCGCCTCCTTTGTCTTCCCGCGGATGAAACAGATCATCCTGCCTTGCGGCCGCCCGCTGCACGTCAAACATGCGGATGAGTTCCGCCACTGCCTGGGTCGGGGAAATCGTGCCCCCCAAAACGGCATCCTTAACCTCCGGCATTCTCCCCTTTATGACCGGGTCTTCGAGGAACAGGTTATGCAAATGCTCGTCAATCATGCTGTGCATCCAATCCAGCAGCTGACCATCGCGGCGTTTTTGGAATACGCCGCTTTTCTTGGTCAGTTGTTCAAAGGCCTGCACGACTTCCCAGAGTTCCTTGAGACCGGTCTTTTCGATGGCCGATGCCAGATAGGCATGGGTGGGCCAGCCTGGAGTAGCCGGACGGATGTATTCAATCATGCGCTCGAATTCGCCGCGGGCCACCTTGGCCTTGACGAGGTTATCCCCGTCGGCCTTGTTGATGACAATGGCATCGGCCAGTTCCATAATGCCCTTTTTGATGCCTTGCAGTTCATCCCCAGCGCCGGTCAGCACGACGAGCATGAAGAAATCCACCATGGACCGCACCGTCGTTTCTGACTGGCCGACGCCTACGGTCTCGATGAGGATGATATCATACCCGGCAGCTTCACACATCAGCATGGTCTCCCGGCTCTTGCGGGCCACTCCCCCCAGTGTCCCGCCGGCCGGTGACGGACGGATAAAGGCCTCGGGCCGGCGCGACAGCGTTCCCATGCGCGTCTTGTCCCCAAGGATGGAGCCCTTGGTGACTGAACTCGTCGGGTCGACAGTCAGGATGGCCACGCGATGCCCCTCATCGCAAAGCATATTGCCCAGAGCCTCAATCATGGTGCTTTTGCCGGCGCCCGGAACACCCGTGATGCCGATGCGCAGGGCCTTGCCCGTACGCGGCAGCAGCCGTTGGAGCACCCGCTGCGCCTTTTTAAAATGGCGCGGGCTGTTGCTCTCGATCAGCGTGATGGCCCGGGACAGGGTCATGCGGTCACCGTTTGCCACGCCTTCGACATATTCATCTTCCGTCAGCACCATACGCCGCTTCGGGCGCAGTTTGCCGCTTTGGATGGCCGGATTGATATTGCCGACGGTCGTATCCTTGATGCCTTCGATGCCACCCATGACCGAGCAGGCAAATTTCTCATCCTTTTCTTCTGGCACCCAGCTCGGTTTGCTGACCGAATATTTCTGTGCCATGCTTATTACCTCCCTATTCTTCCGCCAGTTCCTCCTTCGCCCGGTCGATGAGCAGCGTCAACAGCTTGCAGCCGGCCTCAGGGATATTGGTACCTGGGGCAAAGATGGCCACGGCACCGTGCTCATAGAGGAAATCGTAATCCTGCACCGGAATGACGCCGCCGATGGCCACCATGATGTCCTCACGACCCAGTTTCTTGAGTTCATCGACTAGCTGCGGCAAGAGCGTGTTATGACCAGCAGCCAGGGAACTGAACCCAACCATATGCACATCGTTATCGACGGCATCCTGGGCGGTCTCTTCCGGCGTCTGGAACAGCGGCCCGACATCGACATCCCAGCCCATGTCCGCAAAGCTCGAGGCGATGACTTTCTGCCCGCGGTCGTGACCGTCCTGGCCCATCTTAGCGACAAAGATACGCGGCCGGCGGCCCGTGAGCGCCTCGAATTCATCAGCCATATGACGCGCCTTGTCGAGTGCGCTCTTATTCGTGAATTCCGACGAGTAAACGCCCGAAATCGTATGGATAACCGCCTGATAGCGTCCCGAAACCTTCTCGACCGCATCGGAAATCTCGCCGAGCGTACAGCGTACGCGCGCGGCCTCGACAGCGCATTCGAGCAAGTTGCCGTTGTCGCGGCTGTCCGCAGCCTTCGTGATGGCCTCAAGGGCGCGGCGCGCATCGTCTTCGTTGCGCTCACGGCGGCATTTTTCGAGCCGCTCGATCTGCGCCTGACGTACGGCCGTATTGTCAATCGCGAGGATCTCGAGCGGATCTTCCTTATCGAGCCGGTATTTGTTGAGGCCCACAATGGTCTCATTGCCTGAGTCGATTTTGGCCTGACGGCGGGCCGCCGCTTCCTCGATGCGCATCTTCGGCAGTCCCGTGCTGATGGCCTTAGCCATGCCGCCCAGGGACTCGACCTCCTGGATATGGGCCCAGGCCCGGCGAATGATTTCGTTGGTCAATGCCTCAACATAATACGAGCCGCCCCATGGGTCGATGATCTTGCAGACCCGCGTCTCATCCTGGATATAGAGCTGGGTGTTGCGGGCGATACGAGCCGAGAAATCCGTCGGCAGGGCGATGGCTTCATCCAGCGCATTGGTATGGAGGGACTGGGTGTGCCCCAAAGCCGCACCCATAGCCTCCATGCAGGTACGGGAAATGTTATTGAAGGGGTCCTGAGCCGTAAGGGACCAGCCCGAAGTCTGGCAATGGGTGCGCAGAGCCATGGATTTTGGATTCTCGGCACCAAAGGATTTGACGATCTTGGCCCAAAGCACGCGGGCTGCCCGCATCTTGGCCACTTCCATGAAGTAGTTCTTGCCAATAGCCCAGAAGAAGGACAGACGCTTCGCAAAGGCATCGACCGCCAGCCCGGCATTGATGCCGGTGCGCAGGTACTCTAGCCCATCTGCCAGGGTGTATCCCAGCTCAATATCCGCCGTAGCACCGGCCTCCTGCATATGGTAGCCCGAAATCGAAATGCTGTTGAACTTCGGCATGTTCTTCGTCGTATATTCGAAGATATCGCCGATGATGCGCATGGACATGTCCGGCGGATAGATGTAGGTGTTGCGCACCATGAATTCCTTGAGGATATCGTTCTGGATGGTGCCCGCCATGATTGACTTGTCAACCCCCTGCTCGATTCCCGACTGGATATAAAACGCGAGAATTGGCAGTACCGCGCCGTTCATCGTCATGGATACCGACATCTGGTCAAGGGGGATGCCCGAGAACAGGATGTTCATATCAAGCATCGAGCAGACCGAAACGCCGGCTTTACCCACATCGCCAAGGACGCGGGGGTTATCGGCATCGTAGCCGCGATGGGTCGGCAGGTCAAAGGCAATGGACAGGCCCTTCTGACCAGCGGCCAGGTTGCGGCGGTAGAACGCATTGGACTCCTCCGCCGTGGAAAAGCCGGCATACTGGCGGACGGTCCAGGGACGGAATACATACATCGTCGAATAGGGTCCCCGCAGACACGGCGGGATGCCGCTGGCAAAATCGAGATGATTCATGTGGTCGTATTCGTCATGGTTGTAAAAGGGTTTTACCGGAATGTGCTCCATCGTGCGCGCGGTCATTTCGTCATAGCTGGCGCTGACCTGCTCTTCAAAGAGTTTCTGCCACTCTTCTTTCGTATGCTGCGGTGCCTCCCGCAGATCCATGCTCGTAAAATCAGGATTCGTAAACGCTGCCATTATGCCATCATTCCTTTCTTCTGCTGCAGGAACTGCAGGATTTTGTAACAATTAGCCCGTACCGAAATATAATCATCGATGCCCGCCGCGTTATAGGTCTCGAGCAATTCTTTCGGTGCGGCACCGGCCAGATAGACCGTTGCCGCTGGCAGCGCCTTATGAAGTTTGGGAGCTAAATCGGGAACGATTTCCGGATACGTCGCATCGGTGGAGCAGATAACCACGGCATCCGCCCCGGACTCAGCCGCGGCGGCCGCCGCCTCGTCCGTCGTCTTGAAGCCATCGTTACGCAAGACCTCAAAAGCCCCGACCTGCAAAAAGCCTGTGGTAAAGTCCGCCCTTGCCTTATGCTGCGGAATCGGCCCCATATTCGCCAGGAAGATGCGCACGTTGTCGCCTTTGTCCGCCGCATATTTTTCCGTACGGTGACGCAGGGCCTCAAAGCGTTCACTCCAGCGATGGGGTGCGATTTTCTCGACACTTGGCACGTCACCAGCCTTAAGAAGTGCGCCCCAAAGCTCGGGCAGAGTTGCCCCAGCCTCGGCAGCCGCGATAGCTGCCGTCACCCGGTCTGTTTGGGCTTTCGACAGGGCCTCGAGTTTCTCCGCGCGATACTTGCCGTCGATATCCGCCAGATACGCTTCGATGGCCTCGGTACGCGCTTTTTTATTTTCGGCCCAATCCTCCGTGCGCGGGTCGAGAAGTTTCTCCGTCATATTCGGGTACATATTGTTACCGACAATGCGGTCGCGCCTGAGCTCGGCATTCTTGAACCGCTCAGCCAGCACCTCGCCGATGGCCTGCTGCGGCTTGCCAGCCTTCAGCGCCTCGACAATACCGCCTGCACCCTCCACCGTCTGGAAGGCCTCCCAGATCTTTTCCTTGACCTGTTTCGTCAGCGACTCCACCGCCCACGAACCACCGGCCGGATCGATTGGCTGCAAGAGACCGAACTCTTCCTGCAGGATAATCTGCACGTTACGCGCAATGCGGCGCGAGAAC
>NZ_JAILKR010000126.1 GCF_024693525.1 Selenomonas sp.
GCGCTCATGGAGAGCTCGCTGATGCCCATAGCCATCAGCAGGACTGCTGCATTCGGATCGCTGGCCATCTCGCCGCACATACCAGCCCAGATGCCGTTCTCACGTGCGCTCGTGATCGTGCGCTGGATGAGCGTCAGGACAGCCGGGTTGAAGTGGTTGTAGAGGTAAGAGATGCTGGCGTTACCGCGGTCGCAGGCGAGCGTGTACTGAACGAGGTCGTTCGTACCGATCGAGAAGAAGTCAACATACTTCGCGAGAACCGGCGTCATGATAGCAGCTGCCGGCGTCTCGACCATGATACCAACCTGAACATCATCAGCAAAAGCCTTGCCCTCATGCGTAAGCTCGAGCTTAGCCTCTTCGATGAGCTCTTTGACCTTCTTGAACTCAGCAACATTGATGATCATCGGCACCATGATGCCGACCTTGCCGTACTTACCAGCGCGCAGGATAGCCTTGAGCTGCGGCAGGAAGAGATCCTTGCGCTGCAGGCTGATGCGGACAGCGCGGTAGCCCAGGAACGGGTTCTCCTCAGCCGGGATGTTGAGGTACGGCAGCGGCTTGTCGCCACCGATATCCATCGTGCGGATGACGCAGAGATTGCCGCCGCATTTCTCAACAGCTTCCTTATAAGCCTTGAACTGGTCTTCCTCGTTCGGAATGTCCTGACGGCCCATGAATACGAACTCAGAACGGAACAGGCCAACGCCCTCAGCACCGTAGGTCAGTGCGTTGTCAACGTCCATGTGGGTGCCGATGTTAGCCATGAGGTCAACTTTGACACCATCCGTCGTAACAGCCGGCAGATCCTTAAGCTGAGCATAGTGAGCAGCCATTTCCTGCTGCTTCTTGATTTTCTCGTTGTACTCAGCCATCTCAGCCTCGCTCGGATTGATGACAATCTGGCCAACTTCACCATCAATAACAACATGGTCGCCATCAGCAATCTTATCGATGCGGTCTTCTTTATTGAGGCCAACAATCGTCGGAATAGCGCGGGCCTTGGCAATGATAACGGCATGAGCCGTCGTGCTGCCCGAACCAAGAAGAACACCGGCAATCTTATCCGTCGGCATGCCAGCGATAACGGACGGTTCGATTTCACGGCCGCAGAGAATTACCTTCTCATCGCCGATTTCCGGCTCTTTAACGCCGAGGATGTATTTTGCTACGCGCTTACCAACATCACGCAGGTCAACGGCACGAGCAGCAAAATACTCATCATCCATAGCCTCGAACATCTGAGCCTGCTCCTCAGCAGCCTTGAGAACTGCATGGGGTGCACTCGGGTTCTCATCGAGTTTCTCCTCGATTTTCTGAGCCATCATCGGGTCCTGAACCATCATGCGATGTGCTTCCATGATAGCAGCCTGCTCAACCATCTCCTGTTTCTGCAGACGCTCGATGCTCTCACGCAGAACCTCAGCAACAGCCGTCAGGGCTGCCGTAGCCTTTTCCTGCTCCGTCTCTTTGCTCTCCGGCTGGTAGTTAACCAGATAGCCGTCCAGATTCTGTCCAGCCAACATGATTTTACCAACTGCAATACCAGAAATTACGCCTTTACCGCGAATCGTCTCTGCCATTTTCTTTATTCCCCCTGAAAAAAAACTCTCTATCAATCCATGTGCCAGTGATAAATGAAAGCCTTTTCTTATACTATCGAAATATTACTAAAACTGCACGAAAAGCCTCCCCCCAGGAAACCTCCCGGGAGAAGGCTATTCTATTGTGCAACATTGCTCAGCCCGGTGAATTACTCCTCACCGAACTTGGAAGCAACGAGATCCTTCAGAGCCTTAACTGCCTCAGCCTCATCCGGGCCATCAGCAACGATCGTGATCTCCGTGCCTTTAACAAGACCCATGCTCATGATCATGAGGATGCTCTTAGCATCAACCGTCTTGCCTTTAGCCTGGATCTGAACTTTGGATTTGAATTTCGTAGCCGTCTGAACGAAAATGGATGCCGGACGAGCATGAATACCAGTTTTGTTCTCGATCGTGATAATTTCCTGAGTCATTATTATACCTCTCCCATCTTAAATGTAAAAACTCTCTTTTTCCTGCCCTGCAGGTGGTCAGCACGTTTTGACTAACTGCCCTAATAATATGCAAGACGCGTGCCAACTTTTGCGGGTTGGAAAAAATTTCTATATCTTTTCTCTGAACCCCTGAAAAATAAGGGTTCAGAAAAAGCCTAAAATTATATATTCATTTCATCAAATAAATGGCGTTAATTATTTTGGTAAAAAATACCAAAATCCGGAAATATGTTGGTATTTTTTTCTACCCATCGGTAAATTTTACCAATCTCATTCCACCAAACCGTATTTCCGCGCTTTTGCCGCCACCGTCTTATGCGTAATCTTCAACATCTTGGCCGCAGCGTTGAAACTTCCACACTGTTTCAAGGCGTTGGCTATGATTTGCTTTTCATATTCTTCCCAGGGAAGCACGGCGGTATCCGCCGTGAAATGCTGTACTTCCCGCACAGCCATCTCGCCTTTTATATAGGAAGGAAGCGAGGCCACAATAATCCGATCGCTGTCCATCAGCGTTATCACGCGTTCAATGACATTTTCGAGTTCCCGGACATTTCCCGGCCATTTATAGGCCATCAAGACCTCCATGGCCTCTGGTGAAATCCCACGAACCTTCTTGCCACTCTCCACACTGACCTTTTCGATGAAGTGCTCCACCAATAGCGGTATATCGTCGACGCGGTCGCGAAGGGGCGGCAGGCTGATGGGAATGACATTGAGACGGTAGTAAAGGTCATCTCGAAAGGTACCGTCTTTTACCATCTGCTCTAAGTTGCGGTTGGTGGCCGCAATAATGCGCACATCAACGTGTACCGTCTCCTCGCCACCAATGCGGTCAAACTCCTTCTGCTGCAAGACGCGCAGCAGTTTTACCTGCATGTTCTTGTCCATTTCTCCGATTTCATCGAGGAAGATGGTTCCCTTATCCGCCAGCTCGAACTTGCCCAGCTTGCGGCGGACAGCCCCCGTAAAGGCCCCCTTCTCGTGTCCGAAGAGCTCGGACTCCAGCAGGGTTCCCGGAATCGCCCCGCAGTTCACGCGGATAAACGGCCCCCGGCGGCGTTCACTGGCATAATGGATGCCCTCGGCAATAACCTCTTTACCCGTACCGCTCTCACCGCGAATCAACACCGTGGCCGAAGACCCTGCGGCCTTGGAGGCCAGCGCCAATACGTCGACAACCTTGCCACTTTTGCCGATATAATTCTTGAAGGCCTGGGCCGTCTTTTTGGTGCGCAGGAGCTCCTGCTCCAAATATTCAGCCCGGGCCGATACCTGAGACAACCGGGCCATAAGGTTCTGCAATTCCGTGATATCCTTGATGACCGACACGACACCGGCAATCTCGCCATCGACGAAAATCGGATTGACGTTGGCCACAACCGTAGTGCCATCCTTTTTGTGACTGATACTGCCGATGCGGGCCACGCCAGAACGCAATACTCCACAGCGGTTGCCATCGGGAGCCGTCTTGAAAACATTCTGCCCCACTACCATCTCTGGCGTTTTGTGAACAATTCGCAGATAGGAAGGATTTACATAGGTGATTTCACCCGTACGATCAACAACACAGATACCATCCTGTACCGCCTCGAGAATCATCTGCAGGCGTTCCTGCATCAAGGCATTCTCATGCAGCAGCAAATCCATCTCGTGAATCTCCCCGGGAGAATTCATTTCGAAGTCACTTTCCAGAAAGCGGACCATCTGGTAAACGGCCTGCCGTCCCTCATCTCCTTCGGCTGCCACAAAAAGCGAATCACCGCAGCTGATTTTGAGGGCCACCAATTTCATCAAACTGTGCATCTCGAACCGCTCGCTTCGCTCACTGCGAAGATATAGCGGCGTACCGTATTTCTTTCCGAGTTCCTTCGCCCGTTGCACAATCATCGCCGCAATGCGGGCATGGATGCCGCTGTCGTGATGAATTACAGCCTCTTGCTCAAACATCATAGTGAATCGTTCCTTTCTGTTCTTTCTATTATACTATAAAACTTCGTCAAAATCTGCCACAAACGCGAAAAAATACTCTTTCCCCGTCAGCTTTTTCCATCCGCGGTCCGGACGCAATTTTCTATTGTTTACACGTACCTCAACATGTTATAATAGTAGGGAAAATCTGCAAACGGCAGCAGGATTTTCCCCCACTATGTCGAATCTAGAAACTTAGTGGTATTATGCCCAAACACAGGAAGAGGTGAGCAACATGACATTTATCCTGGTAACGGGCTCCATTATGGCCGTCAGCATCTTCTTGATTTATCATCTCTGCCGCTTTATCGGCATCGAGATGAAATGGATTTCGTTAGTGCTTTGCGCCATCATGGCCTTCCTGGTAAATGCCGTGGCCATCTCCATGAGTCCCTTCCTTGACCCATCCCACTATATGCGGTTGGGAATACTCGTAATCGTAGCAGCCGCTAGTGTCACCTTTGTCAACGAACAGCTGCTGCGCCGTGGAGCAAAAGGAACCGACCTCACGGTCGAGTGTCCGAACGCCATCCCAGAGCCCATCAAGGAAGAACCCGTGCCGGTCGCTGAGGTTCTCAGTACCGAGACAATCGCCGAAGCCGAAGAAAAGGCCGAAGCAGCCGTATCCGCCGTAATCGCCACCGAAGCTGATTCTCCAGCAGCGAGCACCAACGTGCCTGCCAAAGAAGAACCAGCACCGGCACCTGAAGAAAAAGCAGCCGTCGAGGAAGACGCTGCCGCCCGAGCAGCTAAAGCCCGGGCCGAGGCAAAAGAAAAAGCCCTGGCGCATGCCAAAGCCCTGCAAGCCGAAAAAGACGAAGCCCGCCAAAGGGCTGCTGCCGAACTCAAGGCACAGCAGGAAGCCAAGGCGAAACAGCAGGTATACGAACAGGAAATCGCTGCCCTGGATACCTTGGACAGTCTTCTCGACTATGCCTACGACAAAGCCCCGAAACTGCCGGACGCCGCTATCTGCGCCTATCGGCAGGCAATCAAGAGCTACCCCGAGGACAGTTACACACCGTTCCTCATCATCGAGCTCGTCAATCTTTATAAGGAACAGGCCAACTACCAAGCAGCCATCAAGGCTTATCACGATGCCCTGTCCCTTCCAATCATTGCATCGAACGATGACATGAAGCAGGAATTCATCAAGAACACCCGCTACCTGACCATCGTCCAGGATATATTATCCAAACATCACGCGCTCTCAACTCCGTTCCCGGATATCCCGGCGAACATCCTGCAGGAAATCGAAGCCGAATTCCAGCAGCCAAAAGAATAGAGCAGCTAATACAATGGAGGAATATTCATGAAGAAAAGCGTAGAAATCCTTGGCCTTCCAGTCATCAGCATCACCGAAGGCCGTGAGTTGGGCATGAGCAAAACCCTGCTCATCGATGCCAAAAATGGTACTGTCGCAGCCGTAACTATCGAAGACGAAGATTGGTACCGCGGTGTTAAACTGATTCCTTATGAATCCGTCATTGCCATCGGTGATGATGCCGTAACGGTTACCAACAGCGAGAACATCCTGAGCCTCTCCGATGCCGGCGACTTTGAGGCACTGCTCGATGAAAACATTCGCGTCATCGGCACCAAGGCCATCACGAAATCCGGTACCATCCAGGGCAACATTTCCGAGCTTTTCATCGGGGACGACGGCAAAATCGAAAAATGCGAAATCACTGCACCGGACGGAACGACTACGGAAGTTACCAGTGACCAGATTTCTATCTTTGGTAAACAGGTAACCGTCATCGATCCGAACGGTGAAAAAAAAAATAAGCCAGTAACGCCGAAGGCTCCGGAAGCAGCAGAAGCACCAAAAGCTGCACCGGCCCCCAAGGCACCGGAAGCTCCCAAGGCTGAGGCACCAGCACCGAAAGCTGAGCCGGAAAAAGCTCCAGAAGCTCCCAAAGCTGCTCCAGCAGTAAAAGCAGAGCCCAAAAAAGAGGCTCCGAAAGCAGCCCCGGCTGCACCGGCTGCTCCGGCTCCGAAAGCTGAGCCCAAGAAAGAAGCTCCGAAGGCAGCTCCCGCAGCAGCAACTGCTCCGGCTGCCGATGCAGCAAAACAGGCTGCTGCCGACAAAGCAACGGAAGAGCGTCATCGCCGCTTCCTGCTCGGCAAAAAAGCTACCCGCGACATCAAAATGGACAACGGCATTGTAATTGTACAGGCTGGCCAGGACATCACCGAAGAAGTCCTCCAGAAAGCCAAGCTCGCCAACAAATTCATCGAGCTGTCCATGAACGTCCGCTAAAAAACGGCAACAAAAAAACGCTGACTCAATCGAGTCAGCGTTTTTTTGTTATCAAATTACGGTTTCCATTCCTTACTTGTTTTTATTCCCGAGAACCGTTTTGCCAAAGATACCCAGCGTAATCAGGAATACCACCAAGCCCAGCCATTCGGCAGTATCGGCGAAATCCTTGCCGACGAGAGCCAGCGGGCTGTCACTGCCACCGCTCGATACCGAGACGACGATGATGCCTGCCAGCAGCACGCCGATGATGGACTCACCGACAATCAAGCCGGAAGCAAAGAGGGTACCACGGCGCATGCCATTCTTTCTGCCCGCTTCTCCTTTTTCCTGCTGGAGTTTCTTGTTGAGGAAATAGCCCATGACGGCACCGATAACCAACGGCGTCTGGACAGATGGCGGCAGATAGATCCCCATGCCAACGGCCAAGGGCGGCAGGCAAAGATGTCTGGTACGGCGTTTGAGCACCAAATCGATGAGCACGAGAACGACGCCCAGCCCCATGCCGAGATAGATATATTCCCAAGCTAGCTGGCTGGAGAAGATGCCCTGGGCAATCGTCGTCATCAATGCAGCCTGCGGAGCGGCCAGAGCCTGACTCGGGTCCATATCTGGACGCGGCAAAGCTCCGGGGAAGCCATAAGCCTCATAGAGAAGGTTCAGGACCGGTGCGATGACGAGGGCACCGACCACGCAGCCTAAAAGCAGGGCAACCTGCTGACGCCAGGGCGTAGCCCCGACGAGATAGCCCGTCTTGAGGTCCTGCATATTATCATTGGAAATGCAGGCAATCGCCATGATAATCGACGTGGTGAAAATAGCCGTCGCCGTGGCGAATTTCTCACCGCCCGGCAGGCTGAAAATGCCAAAGCTGGAGCAAAGGGCATACATGACCAGGGATGCCACGATAATGCCCAGAATACCGATACCCGAAATCGGGCTGGAAGATGTGCCGACAAGGCCGGCCATATAGGCGCAGGCGGCCGCCACAAAGAAGCCCATGAGCACAGCCACGCCAACGCCCACAACGACAAAGGTGAGATTCTGTGCCAGCGTCAAACCCTCAGGACTGACGAAAGCGTAAAAGATGCCCAGCAGGCCAACAACCGTCACCGCAAAAACCAGGCCAATGCTCTTGATGGACATGTCAATATCCATGCGGTGCTTTCCCTGTTCAGCCGCTGGCATATTGAGTGCCGCAATGGACTCTTTGACACCATCGATAACCGGTTTTGCCAGCGTCAATAACGTCCAAACAGCCGCAACGCCCATAGCGCCAGCACCAATCAAGCGGACGCGCTCCTGATAGACCGCGCCGGCAAACTTCTGCAGCGTCATGCCATCCGGCACAGCGCCCGTAATCGTATAGAACGGCACAAAGCCCGCCCAGGCAATCAAAATGCCGACGAGCATGGCCAGACCAGAGGCAATACCGATAAGATAGCCAGCACCAACAAGAGCCGTGGAATAACCAATGGGGAACTGCGTCATTCCCTTCCCCACATGGAACCAGAGGGAAAGCCCTCCCGAAAGGACTTGGAAACCATTGGAAAACAGCGCCACGATACCAGCGACAATACCGCCGGACATGATTTCTTTCAAGCCACTGCCCTGTTTGGAATCCTTAGCCGAATTGCTGCCAACCTTCAGGATTTCAGCGGCAGCCACCCCCTCCGGATAAGCCAAATCACTATGCACCACCATCGCCCGGCGAAGCGGAATCGTGAACAGTACCCCCAGGCACCCGCCGCAGGCCGATACCAACAGCGTCTGCCAGAACTGGAAGCCCTGCCAATAACCAATCATCAGCATACCCGGGATGATAAAGATGATAGCCGAAAGAGTACCAGCCGCCGAAGCCTGCGTCTGTACCATATTATTCTCCAGGATATTCGAATCCTTTGCCATCTTGAGGACGGCCATCGAAATAACCGCCGCCGGGATAGCCGACGAAAACGTCAAACCGACCTTCAAGCCGAGGTATACATTTGATGCCGTAAAAATAACCGTCAAAATAGCACCAAGCAGCATACCACGGACCGTAAGTTCAGGCAGACGCAACTCATGCTGCATAAACTCATTGTCTTCTCGTTTCATATAGAATGCTCCTTCTACTACGTATAGTTCCTCTGTATGTACATCTGTAAAGTACATCAGTATTGAACATTATAGCACATAATTCCTTATTGTTAAAGGTCAATTATATGTATACATGTAACGGTATTCACACAAAAAAACTGCCAGGAACAGCTTTTCCTCTGTTCCCGGCAGCTTTTTCTTAAATCAGTTCTCTCATCAGTTAACCATCATGACCGCCTGATTCTCTCCCAACCGGAAGGAAATCTCACCGTTCTTGACCGTTGCTTTGATGCCTGCAAGCTGGTCTTTCAAAACAGTGCCATCTGCCGCCGCAACTTTCAGCGTCACCAGCTGGGCTTTGCCGTTATTAAGGGCTACCACGCCGACCTTGCCCGAACCATCGACAGCCTTGCGCTGGTAAGCATAGATATTATCCTTAGCCATCAAGGTATCGAGGTCACCCAGCGCAAAGACATTTTTGTTCTTATTGCGCGCGGTAATTGCCTTCTTGTAGAAATTCTGCAGGTCCTTATCCTCTTTTCCCCAGGGGAAGGTACGGCGGCAGTCCGGGTCCTTTGACCCAAACTGGCCAGCTTCATCGCCGTAGTAAACCGTTGGCATGCCCGGATACCCCATCTCAAAGGCCACAGCCATCTTGAGACGGCTCTTGCCAAGCTTGTAGTCAAAATCTGACTTCTGAGCCTGGAGCACGCCATCCTTGCCACCGCCATAGGTGTAGATGGCCCGCGCCGTGTCATGGGAATCGACTATATTCATGAGGTTGTACAGCGCCTGCTGCGGATAATTCTGACGCAGCTGCATGAGCACGTCATCGGTATCCTCTGCCTTGCCGCCCATGACAAAGTGCATCAGCGTATCAAAAAGCTTGTAGTTCATGACCGAATCCATGGAATCGCCCATAAAGAACTGGGAGCCATCCTGCCAAATCTCCCCTAAGAGCAGCGGCGTATCGCCAGTCTGTGTCTTAACAGCCTTTACGGCCTCACGCGTCTTGGCCCAGAATCCCGGCGGAACCTCCTTGGCAACATCAAGCCGCCAGCCCGAAAGGCCATAGTCAAACCACTTCAGGATTACACCCTTATCGCCATTGCGTCCATAAAGCAAGTAATCGCCAAGGTCGGTATGGTCTGGCGTCTTCTCATCATATCCCGGATAGTCTTTGTCGCGGAACGGTGCAAGACTCGAGAAGCTCTGCCAGTCGTGATATGCGTATTTGTCCCCCATCTCATCATGGACTTTGATATTCTTGATGTCGAACCAATTCTCCCAATGATACGGGCTGAATACCTGGCCTTCCGCTTCGAGCTGCTTCTTGGCCTCAGCCTTAGCAGCCTCTAAGGAGAGTCCCTTGCTGTTCTGCAGGTCATAGATACGGCTCCAATATTCATAAGCCCCCACCGTCTTGTACTTACTATAACGGTCGAAATAGATGGAATCATCCCCGACATGGTTGTAAACGCCATCCATAATGAGATGCATGCCGCGTTTCTTCATTTCATCGGCCAGCTTCTGCAAATCACGGAAATTGCCCAGGAATGGATCCACGGCATCGTAATCGCGCGCATCATAGCGATGATTGGAGGATGCCGCATAAATCGGGTTGACATAAATCGCCGTTACGCCCAACCCCTTGAGGTAATCGAGTTTCTTCGTGATGCCTGCCAAATCGCCGCCATAGAAATCGTTGCAATCCCATTTATCGCCATCGAGGGCACCGGCACCAGCATTAGCCGGCGGCGTATTCCAGCTGCGGTGCTGGATGGGCTGGCTGCCACGGGCCGTATCCCGGGCGTTATCATTAGCCGTTTCGCCGTTGAAGAAACGGTCGGGGAAAATCTGGTAGCAGACGGCTTCCTTCGCCCAAGCCGGCGTCTCAAAGCCTTTCTTGTAAGCCGTTACCTGGAAGTATTTCGTACCGGCGAGCTTTAACTCACCTGTGCCGCCAGTCTTGGTGTCATCCCCGTATTCCTTCGTGTCATTGAGGACGAACTTATAACCATAAATCCCATAGTCCTTCGGAGTAAAGCTTCCCTGCCAGATATCCTGGCCGTTCTTGGTGCCAATTTTCTTCATGGAGTAATACGTGGTGGTGCCAGAGTCGTAATCCGGATTGTACTCATCGCCGCCTTTAGCCGTCATAGCGGCCTTGGTGACCATGATTTTGGCCGACTCCACATCACCGGCTCCCGTACGGATTTTGAGCGTTATAGGCGTGCCTTCTTCTACAGCGCCCCAAGGACTGCGGTCCTCCTTGTTCCAGCTGTCATGAACGACCTTATCGGCGCGGATACTGCCATCATCGGCAATAATGCGCTTCTTGGCCGCATCATAATAGAAGGTAACATTTGTCGTCTTGGCAATATGGATAGTCTGCGAAACCGGAGCTTGACCTGCCTGCGAAACCTTGGCGGTATAATTTCCAGCCGCCACTTTGGCCTCCGTCTGGTAAAGCCCCGACAGCATCAAATCATACATGGTGCCATCCGTAACGCCGGCAATTCCCGAAAGTCTCGGCAATTCGCTAGCGTTTAACATTTTATAATTATGGCTGTCGGCAATGCGATGGGTCTTATCGTTGTAATAGAACGTGACCGTCTCCGGTTTGTCGAGCGTCAGCGAAACATTCGCACCATCGGCTATGCCGTTTAGGCCATAGTTTTCGGCCCAGCTGCCATTGATGGCAATCTTATAGTTATAAGTACCCGCTGGCATATTCTTAATCGTGAACGTGTAGAAACCATGGTCGCCCGCCGTCATCTTGGTCGCCATATCCGACGGGGCCCATTTCGCAGCTGCTCCGCCCAGGGTCTGCAAGTCACCACAGAGCACAATCTCACGCTGGCCGGCAAATTTCGCCTGTTCCGCGTCTTTGCCTTCGTAATCGTAACGAATCTGATGGGTCTTCTCGTCAAAAGTAAACGTCACATCATGGTCAGCGGCCAGGCGAAGCGGGATGTTGCCGCCTCCCGGAGCACCGTCCTTCCCGTAGTTGACATCCCAGGAACCGCCCTGCGCTACCTTGAAATCGTAATTCCCTGCCTTGAGTCGGCCCGTAAAAACGCGATGACCCTTGCCATCGGCCTTCATAAGGGTCTTGGCATCCGACGGATCCCAATCCTTGGCGGCCCCTAAAGCGCTCTGCAGGGAGCCTACCAGCACGATATCCTGCGGGCCAACGGCACCAGCAGGCGTTGCCACAGCGGCTTTTGGCGCCTCAGCCTGAGCTTCCCCCTGCCCTTCATAGCTCACCTTTGTCTCGTGGGTCACGCTGTCATACGTGAACGTAACTTCGGTATCCTTGGTGAGCTTCAGCTTCATATTGGCACCATCAGAAGCCCCATCGGCGCCGTAATTCTCACTCCAACTGCCGCCGATGGCAATCTTGTATTCATAATTGCCTTTGGGCAGTTTGCCCTTATATTCGTAAAGCCCTTTGCCGATTGGCGTCATCTTCGTCTTGCCATCAGCAGGTGCCCAATCCGTACCAGCACCGAACTTCGTCTGTACCGTGCCGACGAGCACGACATCCGTCGGTCCTACTGCAGCGGCCGCTTCCGCCACGGAAATCGAAAAGGCCGTCGGCATCATATCCGCCGGAGCCACAAAGGGAGCGGCCATAAGGCTAAGGGTAAGCGACACGCCCACTGCCCTGCCTAAGAGTTGCTTGCGATTCATATTGACATAGCTCCTTTCATAGGACACGAAGGCCTCCTCCCGAGGAGAATGCCTTCGTGCTTTACTATTTATGCTGTCAAAGAATTAGAAATGGAAGTCGAGCATGCTGCGCAGGATGTGGCGTTTGACCGGATTGTTCCAGGTAATCTGCTCGGAAAGATGCGGAGCCCAAAGCGTTTCCCATTCAACATTATGCGCCGGTACGCACTTGAAGCCGAAATACCAGCCACGAACACCGTTCGTGAAGGTCGGTTCACGCGTAGACCACTCATCATCATGGCCAAGGTCGGCAAAGGCACCGAGGTTTACATATTTCGCATAGAGTCCATAGCTGCCAACGCGGTTTAAATCCGTTCCCTTGTACTCTGCCTTGAAGGCCCAATCGCGGTCGCCATGACCATAGTTTTCATCCTGTTTCGTAAACGCATGGACATAAGAGCCCGTCAGGGTTACGTCCTTCAACGGCTTTACGCTGATATCGGCATTGACGAAGCCCGACGTATCATACCAGTAGCCATTGCCGCCACCGTTCTTATCGAATTTATTGCCAACGATATGGGTATAGCCAACATTGGCATTGATGTATTTGCCCAACGGTCCCCAGAAGTCAAGTGTTGCATTGACTGGAGCGCGCCGTGCGTGAACTTCCGTCTCTTTATACGTATAATTGCCTTTACCATCGTCCTCAAATTTCGGCGTAAACGTCGAGCAATCCGAGGAAGACTTCCAATACTGGGCACTGAGCCACCAGCCATGACCATGCTCAATCGGATGATACGTCGCAATGCCATCGACCTGGCCACCTAAGAGCAGGTTCTGCATGCCGATGCCGTTCCATTTGCGGCCGATATTCGTATACCAGTCATGCTTGGGGCCGAGCTGCAGTTCCACCCAAATGTTGCTGATTTCACCATTGTGGTTGGTATCCATATCCGGCATATCGCGGAGCTCGCCCGTGACCGGTACATTGATTTTATGCAATTTCCCCGATGGATCTGCGGCTACTGCATCTTTCATAACATACTCGCGGTCACGATAGCGAGCATTTTTTTCCACCGAGAAACGTGCCGTAGCATGCGGATTGATTTTCATCGAACCTTCCAGATCCATATAGAAGCGGTTGTTGTAGTCGCCGTTCTTTTCGGTGTTCCAAGCTCTGGCATCATTCTTCAGGCCATTGTCATCACCGACCTGTACCCGTGCCAGGCCCCAAACCTTGAATTTATCCGTTTTGGCCTGCAACTCTTTTATCTGTTTGTCATGCGCATCCACGCGCTTGTTAAGCGTGCTGAGCTCGTCCGCATACTCCGCCGAGAGTTTATCGAGAACGGCTTTGTCACCATAGCTTACCGTGCTGCCGTTGCATTTTTGCATGGCTTTGGCTACAACGCTGGCCATCTCATAACGCGTCATCGAGCGGCCACCCTGGAAGGTATAATCCCCCATGCCATCGATTACCCCCTCCTGGGCAAGATAATCAAGCGCCTCATAAGACCAGTGATCTTTCGGCACATCGCTGAAACTGTCAGCCGTTGCCGCCATTGCCGTAGCACTGAAACCAGTGCTGAGGGTGAGTCCCGTGAGGATTGCCAAAGCTTTTTTGTTGAGTCGCATTTTCCAAAACTTCCTTTCCCTTTGCTTAGCTTTATCAGTATTATCTGTTTCCGCTAAACATTCTCACAATTTACTTTATATGAGAAGAGATTTCCGTATCTATCCATGTTTCGATATGAAAACCTCTACACATATTCATACATTTATATATGATTGCAGAATACTGCCGTCAGGCGTATTCTGTTATCATCGGGGAATGTCACGCGGCAAGGGGATTGCCACGCAACATCATTGAGGAAATAGGGGTTATGTTCCTGGGGGAAATTAAATATTCGCTTCCAACATGGCACCGACACCAGCATACGCCTTTTGGGCGCGTGCTTTAATGGCATCACGGGCCGTGTCTACGGTAAAACCATGGAAAGCTTCTATCATGGGCAGGTCGTTGATTTCATCACCAATGGTGCAAATCTCCGCGCAGTCCCAACCCATGAGGTCTAACATCTTGCGAATTCCCTGTTCCTTGCTGATTCCCTTGGGGGTAACGTCAAGGCTGCAGCGGTTCGGATAGGCATGAATCACATCGCCATAACGGGCGTTGAGGATTTCTCCCACCTCTGCGGCTTCACTGGCCTCCGGATAACCCAGGGAAAATTGATGGATCTGTGGCAGGCTCATGATGTCCTGCTCCGTAATCGTTTTTATCGTGAAATCCCACTGCTTCGCTTCCCGCGAAATCCACGAGCCTTCCCGCTCATGGTAAAGATACGTCGTATCGGCTGCGGAAAAAGCGAAATGAAACGAGCGGCGTACACCTGGCTCCTTAACCATCTCCGCCAAAGTCCGATGGGGAATCTCGCCCTGCCAGAGTGGCGTGCCATCCGCCCGGCAGATGAGCCCGCCGTTATTGCAGACGGCATAGTCAGACTCGATGTCATAATGCTTTAGCTGTGGCGCCAGCATGCCGTAGTCACGGCCCGTGACTACGCCAAATTTGTTGCCAGCCGCCCGCCAGCGGCGGATTCCTTCCACATCAGCTTTAGCAATCACTTCATTGCGGAACAGCGTTCCATCGTAATCACTGGCGGCAATCTTCATTTCTCCTCTCCTCCTTTCGCATTTTCCATTCGATAACAAACGGCTTCATAAGGTCTCAGAACGCCCTTGGCACTGCCCTCTTGCGAGGATACCAAAAGTTCTGCACCGGCTAATTTTTTCGCATCATAGACGACTTCGTAACTGCTGAAGTTGGCCAAGGTCACCGTCTGCCGGCAACCGAAGCGGCGACGGAACGCATAGACGTCGGGGTTGTCCGGCAAAAGCTCCGTATAGTCGCCCTGCTGCAGGACCTCGGCGGCATCGCCAGCCTCTCGGATACGAGCCAATTTGCGGTAGTACAGCAACGGCGAAGTTTCATCCAGTGCTTCACTTTCCACGCAACAGTTCCGATAATCGTCATGCACTGGCAGCCAAGGCTTTCCTTTGGTGAAGCCAGCCTGACGCCCTTTGGTCCACTGCATCGGCGTCCGGGCATTGTCGCGGCTGTACCGATGGATGACTTTCAGTGCCTCATGAGGAGTCATCCCCTCCTCCAAGGCCAATTCATACTGCCCGTGGGAGGAAATATCGTTATAGGCTTCAATCGTATCCCAAGCGACATTATCCATGCCCAGTTCCTGACCTTCATAGAGGAACGGCGTTCCCCGGAGCGTAAACAGAACCGTTGCGAGCATCTTGGACGTAATCTTCGGGTCCGAATCATCGGGGAAGAAATGCCGCACACTACGGAACTGGTCGTGATTCTCGAAGAAAATCGGGTACCAGCCATTATCTGCCGTAGCCTGCTGACTGGCCGAAAGGACCGCCTTGAGCTTTTTCACGAGTTCTGGCTTCCAGCCCGTAGCATGGCACCAAAGCTCGCCATCGGGAAACTCCAGATTCGTATGGCTGAACTCAAAGAGCATATCAAACGCGCCCTTTTCCCCCACCCAGTCCTTGAGTTCCTCCGGCTCAACGCCATTGGCCTCCGCCACGGTAAAGATATCGTGCCCATCAAAGACCTCACGGCGGAATTCATGCAGGAAGTCCAGGATGCCCGGCGTATCGGCAATCATCGAGTGAATGCTGACCATACCGTCGGCACTGTCCGGTTCTCCATCGAGAAATTCCTGCGGCTTTTTGATGTAGACAATCGCATCGATGCGGAAACCACCTACGCCCTTGTCGAGCCAAAAGTTTGCCGCTTCGTAAAGTGCCTGCCGTACCGCGGGATTTTCCCAGTTGAGATCTGGCTGTGCTTCGGCAAAGGTATGCAGGTAATACTGCTGCCGCTCCTCGCACCAAGTCCAGGCACTGCCGCCAAAAATCGAGCGCCAGTTGGTCGGTGCCGAGCCATCCGGCCTAGCATCGCGCCAGATATACCAGTCCGCCTTGGCATTATCCCGGCTGGACCTTGATTCTTCAAACCATTTGTGTTTATCGGATGTGTGGTTATAGACCAAATCCATGACAATGCGGATATTGCGCTTTTTGGCTTCAACAATAAGCTCTTCCATATCCTCCATCGTGCCATAGGATGGGTCAATCGCGGTGTAATCGGCAATATCGTAACCATTGTCTACCATCGGCGACGGGTACACGGGGGTGAGCCAAACGGCTCCGACCCCCAATGTCTTCAAATAATCCAGCCGCTTGGTGACGCCGGGGATATCGCCCTGGCCGCTGCCGGTAGTATCCAAAAAACTTTTGGGATAGATTTGGTATACTACCGTTTTCTGCCACCATTTCATGTCTTTCATGATATCGTACCTTCCTAGGGGTATTAGAACGTCAAAATCGGCGTTTCATCAACCGTAACCTGCTGGTCCGGCTGTTTCTTCATCTGCGGATAATCACCGGAATTCGTGACCGCCATGATAACCGTCGTCTGATAGCCAGCTTCCTTGATTACCTGCGGGTCAAACTTAATGAGCGGTTCACCGGCTTTGACTTTCGTCCCTTGCTTCGTGAGCAGCTGGAAGCCGCGACCGTTGAGTTTCACCGTATCGATACCGATGTGAATCAACAGCTCAGCACCGTTATCCAAGCGAAGGCCGATTGCATGCAGGCTTTCCTCCATGACCATCGTGACTTCCGCATCAGCCGGAGCAACTACCGTATCTCCCGTTGGTTCGATTGCCACGCCATCGCCCATCATCTTCTGGGAAAACATATCGTCGTTGACCTCACTCATATCGATGAGATCGCCCGAAATGCAGGCATTGAGTTTCATCGCCAGGTTCGCCATCGTCGGCGTTTTGATAGTCTTTTCTTCCAGCTGCTCGCTGATTGCCTCGCCTTTGAGCAATGCATCGAAATAACCGCGGACCTGAGGAACCGAAAGGCCAACGATGACCTGAATGGCATGACCGTTCTTGACCAGGCCAAACGCACCAGCCTTCGTGAACTTGGATACTGGTTTTACTTTATCCGGATCGGCAACGGTCACGCGCAGGCGCGTTGCACAGTTGGTGACTTCCTTGATATTTTCCGGTCCGCCCAGGCAATCCAGGAATACCTTGGCTTTAATGGCCAGAGCATTGCCAGCCAGGCCCATATCTTCCATTTCTTTTTTCGCTTTGTACTCATCTTTGGAGAAGAGTTTATCCTCCACATCATCAGCCGTACGGCCCGGCGTTGCATAATCGAACTTCAAAATCATGAAGCGGAATACCACAAAATAAATTGCGGTGAAGCAGAGGCCAATGCCAATCTGCATGATGTACGTGCCCGAATGATACGGGAACAGCGGAATCCAGTTCTGTACGAAACAGTCAATGAGGCCACCGCCAAAGTTACCGGCCAAGCCAAAGAAGTAGAGCGTTGCCGAAAGCGTTGCTGCCAGTAGCGAATGAACGAGATAGAGAAGCGGTGCTACAAACAGGAAGGTGAATTCCAGCGGTTCCGTGATACCGCAAAGGACAGCCGTAATCGTCGCCGGAATCAACAGCGCAGCTGTCTTCTTTTTCTTTTCCGGTTTCGCGCACATATACATAGCCAGTGCAGCGCCCGGCAGGCCGAAGACCTTGGCACTGCCATGCAGGGCAAAACCGCCCTCCGGGAACATTTCCTTGAGGCTCTGCGCACTGGTAGCAAAATCATTGAGATGCTGGAGCCAATACTGCTGGATACCGCCATCGCAGACAGCCGGTCCAAAGATAAACGGCAGATAAATAAAGTGGTGCAAACCAGCCGGCAGCAAAATTCGCTCCGAGAAGGTGTAGGCCCAAACTCCGACGATCCCGCTCGACTTCAGGAAGTCCTGGAAGTTCATGATCCCGTGCTGAATAGCCGGCCAAACGACACAGAAGAGCAGGGATAGCGGCAGCATCACCGCAAAACCAACGGCTACAACAAAGGCCGGTCCCTTGAAAATTCCGAGCCAGTCGGGGATGTCCGTATCATAGAAACGGTTGTGGAGCCAAGCCGTCACACAAGCGATAAAGATAGCTCCGAGCATGCCCATATCGAGCGTCTTGATGTTGGCGATCATCGCCAGCCCTGTACCAGCGCCAGCGTTCTGACTGTAATCCACCCCGAAGAACGCACCGTTTAGCGTTAGGATACCGGAAATGAAGTAGTTGAAAATCATGTAGATCACGAAGGATTCCATCGCACAACGTGCTGGTTCTTTCTTCGCAAAACCAATCGGCACCGCGATGGCAAAGAGGATTGGCATCTGGGAAAACACCGTCCAGGCGCCTTGTTCCACCACGAACCAGAAGTCATACCAGAGTGTTCCTTTAGCAGCCAGGCTGCCAAGCAAGCCTTCGTTCTTACAAACGATCGATACGGCTACCATGATACCGAAGAATGCGAACAGAATGACCGGCGTATACATCGCGCCGCCAAACCGCTGCATCCCTTGCATGATGCGGTCTTTACTCAAGGACATTTCTTATACCCTCCCATTTATCTGTCTTGAATCAATAAAAGGATTGCTACCAAACATTCGGATGTGTTGGCGTCCTGCCCTGTACACCCTGTAAGATATCTTGTAACCCAAGAATACAAAAAAAGGGCCGCGAACGCAATAGGTTCGCGGCCTTTCGGCATTTTACCCCCACGCCGTACCTTGGTACATTTCCTGTACTTTGGTACACACCCTTATCCTTGCTGGTCTCACGGGGTGTCCAGCGATTTTTTCTCCAAACTTGCACAGTATATCCGGTACTTGACGTACCAGATTTCCACCAGCATGAAATACGGCATCATGGACTGAAACGCCGTATGTTCATCATCGTTATCGTAAATCTGAAACCGGGCTGGCGAAACGTAAAGATTGACCGTAGAAAGGCTGGCCAAGGTGTTGTCATGGAGCTTCGTAATCGATATCAACGGCAGTTCCCGAATCTGCAGCTGACGGGCAAAATCCACCACAGCCGGAGTCTCTCCCGATAAAGAGACAAAAATAAACAAATCATCCTTCGTGGCATTGCGTATTACCGAACGGAACTCCTCACCCCCCCGAATCTCGTAAATCAGCACATTGTCGTAGAAAAAAAGGCGCTTCAATTCCTGTACCACATTGCTCTGCACATAGCCAGAAGCAAAGGCATAGACGCGGTTTGCCTCACGGATCAGCCGGCTGGCACTATCAAAATTGCGGGCAAAGATTTTTTCCCCGGTCTGGTTGTAGAAGACCTGCATATCCTGCAGCACATCCTCATGATAAAAGGATTTTGCCGGTTCCTCCATCTTCATGACGGCTTTGAGTTCGCCAAACCCATCAAACCCCAGCTTTTGCGCAAAGCGGACAATCGTCGTGCTCGACACCGCACAGGCTCTGGCCAATTCATGAATCGAAATATGACGAGCCTCGCTGCGATGCTGGAGAATATACTTCCAGACAACCATGTCCGTCTCATTCAAATCTTTCCTATGATGGTTGATGATTTCTTCCAAGCGCATCGCCGATTCCCCCATTCATAGAACTTATTATAACATAAAAAATGCCCATTCCCAAACGAAACGGGCAACAGCACATTCAAAGACTTGGTTAATGCCCTTTAGCTGCAGAAGGCATGGCATTTGTATCATATCATTCTTGACTTTTTTGGTAAAAGACGACGCCAACCGCCAGCAATACAGCTTTGGCAAAAAATAAACAAAGGGGGTATAATGGCATCGTATACTAATTGATGAAAGGTGGCTAAAACCATGGCCAAGCGCGAAATCGACCTAAACCGCTGCCTGTTTCACTATACCAACGTGACCTGCAGCCACTGCGAAACCATCTGCCCCAAACAGGCGATAAAGAACCGGGAAATTGACGCCGAAAAATGCGATAACTGCGGCTTGTGTACGGCCATTTGCCCCACCGGCGCCATTCATAGCGATACCGATTACGACAATGCTCTAACGGCGGTACAAAACCTGGAACCTCAGGTACTCATGTGCCAAAAAGCCGCCCCGGACAGTCTGCCCTGTCTCGGCGCCCTTAATCGCCGCCTGCTCTGGGCGCTGGCCAGCCAAAAGCCCTTAGCAATCGACACGTCCCGTTGTGCCAGCTGTAATCCGGCGGTTGCCAAATGGCTCGAACAGGAGATTGCCGCCTGTAACGAATCCCTGCAGGAAGCGGGCAAAGCACCGTTAAAATTAGTTCGGGTGAAAGCCGCGCCTGCGCCAGCTCCCTCAGTCCCCCGGCGCTCCTTCTTCCGGTCGCTCTTTACTGCCGCCAAGGAAGGCGCCACCGAAATTGCCGCCGCGCAAGTCGAGCACCGCTACGCCTTTGACCCGGTCATCTGGCTGGCTAAACAGGAGCCACCTGTCAAACCAGCCGCGCTTTTCCCCGGACTCGCCCTAAAATCGCCCTGCAACAGCTGCGGGCTCTGCACCATGCTCTGCCCCGAAAAAGCGCTGACGCTGACAAAACCTTCGGACAAGGCTCCCGCCAACCTACAATTTTCTCCCATAAAATGCACGGCCTGCGGCCTCTGCACGGGCAACTGCCCCCAGCAGTCGTTGAAGCTGCTGCCCAGCTTTCAAGGAACAACCACCTTCCCGCTGGACGGCCAGCAGCCCTAGCCAACTTCCCCTTGCGATAGCTTCAAGCTCTCCCGCGGCTAAAATCCGCATAAAAAAAGGGGCTGTGAAATTACAGTTTGTAGGTTCGTATTAGCGAGTTCGTGTTCGAAGCAAGTCGCCGGCGGCGGGGGCCCCAGTACCAACGCTCCACCGGTGACAACCCGCTACAAGAAATTTTTGCCTTTTAATTAAGAGTTGGAAAACAGTT